>NZ_CP032405.1:852500-1152500 GCF_016806065.1 Rhizobium rosettiformans | reverse complement strand
CCTGGTCACGCCATTCCTCGAAATGGGCAAAGCCACGGTTCAGTCGTCGCGACTGGCCGCGATCGAGCCAGACCGTGGCGGTCGAGATCTTTTCGAGGAAACGTCTGTCGTGTGAAATCAGGACAAGCGCGCTGCGGCTCTTGGACAATTCGCCTTCCAGCCATTCGATGGTGGGCAGGTCGAGATGGTTGGTCGGCTCGTCGAGCATCAGGATATCAGGCTCGGGCGCCAGCACCCGGGCAAGGGCTGCGCGGCGGGCTTCCCCACCGGAGAGACGGGTCGGATCTTCCTGGCCGGTCAGGCCGAGATGCTCGAGCAGATAGGTGACGCGGTAGGGATCGTCGCCCGGTCCCAATCCCGCCTCGGCATAGGCCTGGACCGTGGCATAACCGGCAAAATCCGGTGCCTGTTCCAGGTAGCGGATGGTCGAGGACGGATGGCGGAACACCTCGCCGGACTGCGCTTCGACGAGGCCGGCGGCGATCTTCATCAGCGTTGATTTGCCCGAACCGTTGCGGCCGACCAGGCAGATGCGGTCGCCAGGCTCCACCTGCAGGCCGGCACCGGCGAGCAAAGGCGTTCCGCCGAAGGAGAGTTGGATATCGTCGAGTTTCAGAATGGGAGGTGCCAAGGGATCAGGCTCCGGAAAGATCGTAGGGGCGGGCGAGCAGAATTGCTCTGCCACGGGACAGCGAGACCGAGATCGGTCCTTCGGCGATGTTGGATATCGTGCGCGATGAGCCGAAGGGCAGACTGAAGTCCTGCAGAGGATAGCGTGCGTTGCGGATCGTCAGTCCTTCGAGCGTGGTGAAGCCGAGCACCGAGAAAAGCGCGCCTCTGGGCATTTCGAGTGCCAGTTCGCTGTCCGCGGCGAAAGGATAGGCTTCTTCCTCGCCGGAGGTCAGGACCACCTCATAACCGTCTTCGACGAGGCCGAGGGCGTTCAGATAATGTTGCAGCGCGTGATCGGAGCGTTCGCCGCCGAGGGCGCCGACGCAGATCAACCGGGTGGCGCCGCGCGCGATTGCTTCCGCAACCGCGATTTCCCCGTCGGTGACGGCCTTTGCTGCCGGATAGCTGCGGCGTTCCACAGTCGGAAAACGGGCGATCAATCCGGTGTCGCTGCTGTCGAAGTCTCCGACCCAGAGCTCCGGGGTCACGCCGAGGCTTTCTGCATGGCGCATGCCGCCATCGGCCGCAATCACGCGGCTTCCTCCGGTCAGCGCCCGCAGGCGGTCGGTAACGGCGAGGCTTCCGCCGAGAAGAAGGGTGAAAGAGGTCGTGGTCATGCGCCTGCCCTTAGCGCATCTTCGCCAAAAAGGGAAAGGCGAATGCGTCGCAGACTGTGCTTGGCTGCTTGTCGAACGGCTCCCCGGACCAGCCGTTTCGGGCACAGTCCGGGTCGAGCGATTTCAGCGCTTCTTGGGAGAAGCGGCTTCTGCACTCTTGATCTGGGTGGTGAAGGTCGAAACCGGGGTCGCCGCCGGCTTGGCCTTGTCCTGCTTCGGCTTTCTTACTTCGCGGTTCGAACGCTGTTGGCCTTTAGCCATGATGTGCTTTCCTTTTTCGGGGTGCTTGCGGGAGCCGCCGTCCGGGCGGACGCGTTGCTGCGGCTGGGATCAATATCGGTTTCGGCGATGCAGCGATCGAAGCTCTCGCTTTCGAAGCGGACGCGGTACTGGCGGCTTCCGCCGGTCTCGGGGAGCGTCGCCAGCACTTTGCAGGCGCCATTGCTGCGGGCGAGGCGGACAGGGCCGTCTTTCAGCGTCACTGTGTCGCCGATGGAATACAGGTGTCTGGTCATGGGGATCTCCTGCAGCTGGGAGGCTGCGGTCGGGACAGACATCCTTTGTGACCTGCGGTTCGGACGAAACGTCCCGCCGGTCTATAGGAGCCTGCCGTTCTACGAGGCATTGCGGCCGGACCAATTGGTCCAGACTGCGGATGTGGGGTCTAGGAGAAGGTCGGTGATGTCCGGAGCCCGAAATTCCGTCCTTGCGGATGGGGCACTTGCAGACGGACAAGCATCAGCGTTCATGGAATGCAGCCTGTCAGATTGCCGGGAAAATACAAGCTTTTTCTGGTAAGCGGGCGAAAGCCGTGCCTTTGCTTGCACCCTGTCGGATGCGTCATTAGGTTGTGGCCGAAGATGAATGAGGCTCAGGCACGATGCAGTTTCAGGGTACCGCAGACTATGTGGCAGACAAGGATCTGATGATTGCGGTCAATGCTGCGATCCGGCTGGAGCGGCCTTTGCTCGTCAAGGGAGAACCGGGAACCGGCAAGACCGAGCTTGCCCGGCAGGTGGCAGCTGCGCTCGGGCTCGATATCCTGGAGTGGAATGTCAAATCGACCACCAAGGCGCAGCAGGGGCTTTATGAGTATGATGCCGTTTCGCGCCTGCGTGACAGCCAGCTCGGCGACGAGCGCGTCAATGACGTGAAGAACTATATCCGCAAGGGCAAGCTCTGGCAGGCCTTTGCCACGGAAATGAAATGCGTGCTTTTGATCGACGAGATCGACAAGGCGGATATCGAGTTTCCCAACGATCTGCTGCAGGAACTCGATCGGATGGAGTTCCACGTCTACGAGACCGGGGAGACGGTCAGCGCAAAGATCCGCCCGATCGTCATTATCACCTCGAACAACGAGAAGGAGCTGCCGGATGCTTTTTTGCGGCGCTGCTTCTTCCACTACATCCGCTTTCCCGATGCAGAAACGCTGGAGCGGATCGTTGAGGTTCATTATCCCGGGATCAAGAAGACGCTGCTGCGCAACGCGCTGACGCAGTTTTACGAGATCCGCGAGACGCCCGGGCTGAAGAAGAAGCCGTCCACCTCGGAGGCGCTCGACTGGATCCGCTTGCTCGTGGCCGAAGACGTCGATCCCGCCGATCTGCGCGGCGAGGCGAAGAATGCGCTGCCGAAGCTGCATGGCGCGCTTCTGAAGAACGAGCAGGATGTGCATCTGTTCGAGCGCCTCGCCTTCATGGCGCGCCGCGATCGCTGAGTTCGCACCTGCGCGGAGACGCTAAGAGCCGCGGTAGGGTTTAATCGCACAAAACGAAAAAAGCCCCGCAAGCGGAGCTTTCTGGAAGAGTGGAGGGCGGTTTACTCGGCAGCGTCGGCGGAGTCCGCGTTGAGCTGACCGTATTTTTCTTCGCCGATCTTGGAGAGAAGCTCGAGCTGGGTCTCCAGGAAGTCGATATGGCCTTCCTCGTCGATCAACAGCTGTTCGAAGATCTTCATCGAGACATAGTCGCCGGCCTGGTAACAGATGTCGCGCGAGGCCTTGTAAGAGGTGCGGGCGTCGTATTCGCCGGCAAGGTCGGCTTCGAGCACTTCCTTGACGTTCTGGCCGATGCGCAGCGGTGCAACGGTCTGGAGGTTCGGATGGCCTTCGAGGAAGATGATCCGATCGATGATCTTGTCGGCGTGCTGCATTTCCTCGATCGACTCGGCCCGCTCCTTCTTGGCGAGCTTCGTGTAGCCCCAATCGTTGAGCAGGCGGTAGTGCAGCCAGTACTGATTGACCGCGCCGAGTTCGAGGAACAGCGCTTCGTTGAGCCGTTCAATGACCTTCGGATCACCCTTCATAATATTCGTCCCTTGTATGAATTGAATGGTGCAACTCTAGCGCCAGCGCTGTCGCCTGTCGAGCCCTTTTTAGAAGTATTCTAATTCTTGGGAGTGGCAAGCAGGTTTCAGTGGCCAGATCGACAGGGCAGGTTCAATCTGCGTAGCGTCTGAGAACTGGTGCGTGACGGTTAGGGAAATGGATCTGGCGGCCTAGGTGAGCGGCTGATGCAGATGCAGGCGTCTCAGCCGGCCGCGCGCTTGGCTGTCAGCATGGCCTGGCGCCGTTCGGCCAGCGCTGCCTTCTGCTCCTCGTGGAACTGCTTGAGGCGTTCCATGAAGTTGATGACCTTGGTTTCTTCGGTCTGACGGAGGGCGTGATATTCTTCGGTGGTGCGAATGATCAGGTCGACAACATTCGGAAAACAGCCGCAGCAGCGGCCGCGCTTGTTCATGGCATGGTAGACCTTACCCGGAACAATCAACTGCCAACAGTCTTCATCCAGCATCTCATTGATGACTGACTTGATGTCTTTGTCGGTGATGTAATTGCAGCTGCAGACCAGCATGGACGGGGCACTCGTCAAACATGACATTCACTCTCGCCTTTCTCGTAAACCAGATGGCCTTTGTCAAGAAAAATCGCGGATAGGGCTGCAGATGTGATCGCCCCTCGAGGTGTCGCACCGTCAATGGAAGTTGCGTCCTTTCGGCATCAGGTCCGCCATGGCGCTGCGGCGAGGATGGCCGGGCGGAGGGGCGGCCGGTGGGGGGAGACGTGGGACCTTTTCCCGCTTTGCCTGGCGCTGATCGACACCCGGGCGACGAACCTCATCCGCATGGGCGAGCGTGTCGAAGGTCTTGAGCTCTTCGAGCAGCAGACCGAGCCGGGCGCTTGCGTCGACCAGATGGTCTGCAACCACATGGATGACGCCATGCGCCTTCTGCAGGCGCCCGCGCAGGGCGACCAGCCGCGCGCCCATGACGACCGGGCGGTAACGTTCGAACACCTTCGGCCAGACAATGACATTGGCTGTGCCCGTCTCGTCCTCCAGCGTCATGAAGATGACCCCCTTGGCCGAACCCGGTCGTTGGCGGACAAGGACCAGGCCTGCAATCTCCACCTTGGCGCCATGGGAAAGATTTTCGAGATCGGTTGCCGATTTGAGGCCGGCCCGCTGCATGGCCTGGCGAAGGAATGAAACGGGATGTGCCTTCAGGGAGAAGGTCAGACTGCGGTAATCGCTCAAGACCTCTTCGCCCGGCAACATGCGGGGGAGGATCATTTCCGCCTCGCGCTGCAGATCTTCCTGGGGGGCTGCCTCGAAGAGCGGCAGGACTTCGACGGCCGCCTCTCCATCGAGGGCCTGAGCCGCCCAAAGTGCCTCGCGACGCGATAAGCCAAGAGAGGAAAAGCAGTCGGCATCGGCGAGTTTCTCGATGACGGGGCGGGCAAGCCGCGTGCGCAGCCACAGGTCGCGAACGGAATCATAACCCTTACCGCGTTGCGAAACGAGGATATCCATGGCCTCCTTCGGTATGCCCTTGATCTGGCGAAATCCGATGCGAACGGCCTTTTTCGACCTGATCACGCCGGCCATGGACCGATGACGGCTGGCGATGCGGGCCGGATCGAAATCGCCCGCCTCTTCCCCTTCGAGAAGGCAGTCCCAGGTCGAGTGGTTGATATCGACCGGGCGGATATCGACGCCGTGATCGCGGGCATCGCGCACGAGCTGGGCGGGGGCGTAAAAGCCCATGGGCTGTGAATTCAGGATCGCGGCACAGAAGACATCCGGATAGAAGGCCTTGAACCAGCAGGAGACATAGACGAGCAGGGCGAAGGAGGCGGCATGGCTTTCCGGGAAGCCGTATTCGCCGAAGCCTTCGATCTGGCTGAAGCAGCGGGCGGCGAAATCCGGATCGTAGCCATTGGCCACCATGCCCTCGATCATGCGTTTCTGGAAGCTGGAGACCTGGCCGGTGCGGCGAAAGGTGGCCATGGCACGGCGCAGCTTGTCAGCTTCTCCCGGGGTGAAACCGGCAGCCGTGATGGCGATCTGCATGGCCTGTTCCTGGAAAAGGGGCACACCCAGCGTGCGCTCCAGCACGGTGCGCAGTTCATCGCTCGGATAGCCGATCGGCCGGCCGGCCAGCAGGTCTTCGCGCCGCTTCAGGTAAGGATGGACCATGTTGCCCTGGATGGGGCCTGGCCGGACGATCGCCACCTCGATCACCAGATCATAGAACTTGCGGGGCTTCAGCCGCGGCAGCATGCTCATCTGGGCACGGCTTTCGATCTGGAAGACGCCGATCGTGTCGGCGCGGCATATCATGTCATAGACCTCAGGGCACTGGTCCTGATTGACCGAGGCCAGCGTCTCGTGACGATCGTAATGAAGTGCCAGCAGCTTGAAGGCCTTGGCGAGGCAGGTGAGCATGCCAAGCGCAAGAACGTCGATCTTCAGGATCTTCAACGTGTCGAGATCGTCCTTGTCCCATTCGACCATGTAGCGGCCATCGGCCGTGTTCATGATCGGAACGACCTCGTCGAGGCGGTCGCGGGTGATGACGAAGCCGCCGACATGCTGGGAGAGATGGCGGGGAAAGCCCTGCAAGGCCTGGGCGTAATCAAGCACGCGCCGGGTGGTGGCATCCTTGAGGTCGAGGCCGGCAGCCTTTGCCTGTTCCTCGGTGAAATCGCTGGTCCACCAGCCCCAGATCGAACCGGCAAGCGCGGACTGCACATCTTCCGACATGCCGAAGGCCTTTGCCACCTCGCGGCCGGCAGACCGGGCGCGATAGCTGATGACGGCCGCTGTCAGGGCAGCATGCTGGCGACCATAGGTTTCGTAGATGAAGCGGATCACATCCTCCCGCTTCTCATGCTCGAAATCGACATCGATATCCGGCGGCTCGTCGCGTTCCGTCGAGATGAAGCGGTCGAACAGCAGCGTCGTCTTCTGCGGGTCGACTTCCGTGATGCCAAGGCAGAAACAGACGGCGGAATTGGCGGCCGAGCCACGGCCCTGGCAGAGAATGCCTGCCTCCCTGGCGTGGCAGACGATCCGGTAGACGGTCAGGAAGTAGGGTTCGTAGCGCTTCTCCGCGATGAGCTTCAGTTCGTAGTCGAGGAGACCGAGGACCTTTTGTGGAATACCCTCCGGATAGCGGTTGCGCGCGCCTTCATAGGTCAGCCGTCGGAGGGCCAGAGACGGAGATTCTCCGTCGAAGATCTCATCGGGGTACTGGTGCGACAACTCATCGAGAGAAAACCGAAGCCGGCTAAAGAAATTGATGTTGTTGTCCAGGGCCTCCGGCCAGGCTCTCAGCAGCCGGGCCATTTCCTCTGGGCTTTTCAGGTGTCGTTCGGCATGGGCGTGCAGGCGAAGTCCGGCTTCGGCAATCGTCACATGCTCGCGGATTGCGATGACCACATCGGCAACCGGCTTGCGATCCGGAGCGTGGTAAAGGGCGTCGTTGGTGGCGATCAGGGGAAGGCCGAGCCGTTTCGAAATTCCGTCAAGCTCCGCGAAGTTTCTCTGGTCTGCGCCATCGTGACGGGGAACGAGGGCGAGATACAGACGATCCGCCAGGCGAGGGCGGAGAGAGGCGAGCCGGCTTTCAAAGGTTTCGACATCGGCATGGCTTGCCAGCGGGGGTGGCATGGCGATGAACAGAAGATCCTCGCACCATGCCAGAAGATCCTTTTCCCAGAGCGTACAAACGCCCTTTTTCGAGCGCAGGTTTCCCTCGCTCAGCAAACGACAGAGATTGCCCCATCCCTTGCGGTTCAAGGGATAGGCAAGAAGTTCAGGCGTGTCGTCGTCGAAGACGAGGCGGGCGCCGGGGCGGAATTCGAGACCATTCAATTTGGCCGCGGCATGCAGGCGGACAACACCGGCGACCGTGTTGCGATCGGCGAGGCCAAGGCCCGAAAGGCCGAGAAGCAGCGCGCGTTCCACCAGTTCCTCGGCATGGGATGCGCCGTCGAGGAAGGAGAAATTGCTGCGCAATCCGATTTCGTAAAACCTCTGCATCGTCACGGATCCTGCTTCACGCAAAGAAGCCCTGAAGGAACCAGCTCGGCGTCACGGTCCGCCGCTCATAAAGACCCTCGCGATACAGCCAGAAGCGCTGGCCATCGGTATCCTCGATGCGGAAATAATCGCGTGGCGGGGCATCCTCGCCATCAGACCACCATTCCGGCGTTAGGCGCTCCGGACCTTCGGCTCTCAGGATACGTCGTTGCACACGGCGCCAGCGGAAGCTGGCCGGTGGACCATCCGGGACCACGGACATGACCTCGACCTCTTCAGGCCGGTGGAGGAGGCGCAAGGGACGCAAGGCACGCGCCTGTCTCGCAGACCTCTGGGATCGAGGCAAAGAGAGATCTGCCGTCTTGAGCGCATCGGCGGCGGGGGCATGTGTCGACGCTCTCTCCGGCCAGTGGCTGGCCAGCGGCACGGGCAGGCGAAGCGCCCGTTCTCCCAGGCGGGCGGCCACCTGATCGAGGAAGCGCGTGAGATCCTCGCTGCCGTCCTCCTCGTCGGCAAGGGCGGACTGGCGCACTTCAAAGGCCTCGCTCAGGAGGACATTGAGGCGCACGAGTTCGAAGCCGAAGCCGGCATCGAGCTCGTCATGGATGACGGAAAGGCGCTCCTCGAACAGGACCCGGATGCGGCCTGGATCGCGCAAGGGGGCGGAGGCTCCGACCTCGATCCGAAAGACCTTGCCATCGACACGGAAGACCAGAAGTTCGAACAGACGGCCCCCTTCGCCGCGGGCTTCAAGCGAGGTTTTCAAGCCGGCAGCCAGGCGGCCGGCGAGATCGAGGACCTGATCTTCGGTCATGATCGGTTCTGCGAGACGCCGTTCGGCCGAAAGCAGAGGCAGGTGGCGTCGCGGCGAAATGGGTTCTCCCTCGTGTCCCAGCGCCTGATCGAGGCGAAGGATCGGACCCGCACCGAAGCGGCGGGTGATCGGCGCACGCGGGGCTGCGAGAAGATCCCCTGATGTCTTCAAGCCGACACGGGCGAGATTCATGACGATCTGCGGTTCGAGCCGGAGGGCCGCGATCGGCAGGGGAGCGAGTGCGGCTGCGGCCTCGGATGGGGCGACGCGCCGGGGGCCGTCAAAACGGCTGCAGGCACGGGCGAGACCAGGGGTCGGGCCGACCGCGATCTTGACCGCAAGGCCGAAGGCGGTCATGCGGCGCTCAACGTCCTCGATCAGCCTTTCCTCGCCGCCGAAGAGATGGGCGCAGCCGGTGATATCGAGCATCAGTCCGTCATCGCCGTCGAGAGCCACCAGCGGCGTGTAGCGGTCACACCAGTCGGCGATGGCATCGAGAAGCGCGCGGTCGGCGGCCGGATCCGCTTCGATCACGTCGAGATCCGCACAAATGGCACGGGCTTCCGCCAGCCCCTGTCCGATCCGCAGGCCGAAGCCTTCCGCCATATCATCCAGTGCGGTGATCCGCATGGCATTGGCGGAACGGCCGGCGCAGGCCAGTGGCGCCCGGTCAGGATGCTCGGTCGAGCCTTGGTGCAAACGCCACGATAGACCCCAGCGCCGTCGGGCGATGCGGTCGGTCGGGAGCCTTGGGAAAAACAGCGAAAGAATGCGGCGATCCAAGGCTTGCGGGTTCGGGCTGCTCGAAAAGTTGAAGGCGGCGGTCATCGGAATTCCACTCCAGAATGAGTTCGGGTGAGCCCGGAATGCGGGATTTCTCAGGTGTGATGCGAAAGACTGACGACCCGATGCTGCCGCCCAGCGGGGACCCGTCGGCGAGGGATCGCGCCGCCGCCGGCGCGGGTTCGACAAACAGGCGAAGAAGAGCGCTCGACGCCTCTTCCTCGCCTGCCTGACGGAGGATCAACAGCCTGCCACCGGTGGCGCGTGCCTTGAGGCTCAGGCGCCGGCTCTCGGTGAGGCCGAATTTCTTCGGATTGCCCTGTACTTCCAGGAGCACGGTGGAAAAGGCACGGGAGGCAAGCGCTGCCTCAGCCAGCCAGAGCGCGTCCTCGATCCGGCGAGGCAGGGCATGCACCAATGCGGTCGACGACAGGCCGAAATCGAGGAGGCCAGGACCATAGGCGAGACCCGCTTCCCGGACGACCTGGGGATCGGCGATGAAGAGGAGGCGCTGCCTCTGCGTCTGATTGTTCTCCGCGGCCATCAGAGCAAGGGCGAGCCCGAAACCGGTCACGGTTCCCGCCTGTTGCAGCCTCTGTCCCCTCACTTCGATCAACGTCCCCCGGGCCAGGCTTTCACCCACAATGCTGTCCAAGAGATCGCGTTGCTCGAGCCTTTCATTCATGGCCCTTTGTTTCGAGGCCGCGCCGGTAGGCTGGACCGTCAGGCGTGCGGCATGGTCGGGCTTTCCCTCGATCCGGGCTATTGCTTCTCGCAAGGCAAAAAGCGTCTCGCGCGCCTGAGGGCTCTCGCCCATGACGATGTCTCCTGATGAATTGTTCTCTATTTGTTCCTATGGATTCCAGAGCTTCGCGGAAGAGTCAACCGGATTCAAATGAGAATTTATTCCTCGGTTGAATTCACTCTCGAAATACCGTCGCAAACATCCTATATCTCCGGGCAGTAAGGAGTATTCATGGCCCGCATAGACCAGAGCGAGGATTGGCGCGAACGACACGCCCCGACGATCAGCACATTCGAGTCGCTGGCGATCGAGGCTTATGGGCACCTGCCGCAGGAGTTCCGCGATCTCAGCCGCGATCTCATCATCGAGATTGCCGATTTCCCCACGGACGAAGTCTTCGAAGACATGGCGCTTGAAACGCCCTTCGACCTGCTCGGTCTGTTCGAGGGGCGCGGGATTTCTGAACGCTTCTCGATGGAAACGGGCATGATGCCGAACCGCATCATCCTCTATCGCCGCCCCATCCTCGACTACTGGGCTGAAAACGAGGAAACGCTGGGTGATATCATCACCCATGTGTTGATCCACGAGATCGGCCATCATTTCGGCCTTTCCGATGACGACATGGAGCGCATCGAGGAAAGTGCCGAAGAGGCCGCCGCTGCCGACCGGTAGGTCCGGCTATCCATTCTTGCCTGTATGCCCGAACCTGGCCCGATAGGCGGCCGGGCTCGTCGAAAGCCGTGTGCGGAAATGATGGCGCAGCGTTGCCGGGGTGCCGAAGCCTGAGGCGGTAGCGATGTCGTCGAGCGACAGGGCAGCCTGGCGCTCCAGAAGATCGCAGGCATGGCGCAGCCGCCGGGTCAGCAAGAACTCGCCGGGGCTGTGACCTGTCAGGTCGCGGAAGCGGCGCTGGAAGGTCCGGCTGCTCATCCCGGCCCGCGCTGCCATCTCGGCGAGTGTCACCTCGCGCTGCAGATTGGCCTCGATCCAGTCGATCAGCGGCCCCATCCGCTGTCCTTCGCGTTCCTGGGGCACCGGCCTTACGATGAATTGCGCCTGCCCGCCTTCCCGATGTGGCGGGACCACAAGGCGGCGTGCCACGCTGTTGGCGGCATCCGCACCGAAATCGCGGCGGACGACATGCAGACAGAGATCGATGCCGGCAGCACTGCCTGCGGCCGTCAGGATCAGACCCTCGTCGACATAGAGCACATCGGGATCGAGATGGATTTCGGGATGTCTTTGCGAAATTGTGTCGGCATAGCGCCAGTGGGTCGTGGCTTTCCGGCCGTCGAGCAGGCCGGTTGCGGCCAGCACCGCTACGCCTGAACATAGCGACATCAGACGCGCACCCCGGGCATGGGCCGCCCGCAGCGCCTCGATCAAGGACACCGGAACAGGCTCGTCGATCCCGCGCCAGCCGGGCACGACGATCAGATCCGCCTCCTTGAGGAGTTCCAGCCCACCTGAAGCGCTGACCGTCAGACCGCCGGCAGCACTCAGAGGGCCGGGCTCGATCGCCGCCGTTGCATGACGATACCAGCCCTTTCCCATTTCCGGTCGCGCAAGGCCGAAGACTTCCACGGCAACCCCGAATTCGAAGGTGCAGAGGCCGTCATAGGCGAGCGTCACCACACGTGGTCCTGTGAGCAGCGAGGATGGACAAGGCGATGCCGGCGTCATTGGCGTGATCTTTACGCATGTTGTCATTTACGCCAGTTTTCCGAATTCCCGGGTAAAGGCAAGGTCTAGATATCAACGACCGAACAGGAGCCTGCCATGCCAAGTCTCGTCAGTGAAATTCCCGCCGCCGATCCGGCCCTTGTCGCTCAGTATTATCAGGCGCGGCTCACCTTCGAGACCGACTGCTGGGATGTGCATGAGGTGATGAGCCGTGGCGAGGCGGACTTCGTGCTTCTCGACGTGCGCGGACCGAAGCTTTACGAAAGGGGGCATGTGCCCGGCGCCATCAACCTGCCGCATGGCAAGATGACCGAGCGAAAGATGGCGGAATGGCCCGAGGACACGCTGTTCGTCGTCTATTGCGCCGGGCCGCATTGCAACGGCACGGATCGGGCGGCGCTCAGGCTTGCTCGGCTCGGGCGTCGGGTCAAGGTGATGATCGGCGGGATGACCGGCTGGGCGGATGAAGGTTTCGAGATCGAAAGCGGGGCCTGATCCTGGCCACAGGTTCGCTCATCCTGCCAGATGGGCGAACTCGGCGACGACCTCTTCGTAAACCCGGCGCTTGAAGGGCACGATGAGACCAGGCAGGTCCTGCATCGGTTTCCAGTCCCAGGCGTCGAATTCTGCCTGATGGCCGCCCGGCGGTGGGTTGATGGCGATTTCGCTCTCGTCGCCTTCGAAGCGGAAGGCGAACCAGCGCTGGGTCTGGCCGCGGAACTTGCCGCGCAGGCCAATGCCGATCAGATGGGCCGGCAGGTCGTAATTGATCCAACGGCCGGCTTCGGCGAGCAGGGATACGGATTTCATGCCGGTCTCCTCATAAAGCTCGCGCATGGCGGCCGGTAGCGGATCTTCGCCCGGATCGATCCCACCCTGCGGCATCTGCCAGAGCTGGGGCGAACCGTCATATTCCGAATTGCCTTCGGAAAGGCGGCGTCCCGCCCAGACGAGACCCTCGCGGTTCAGCACCATGATGCCGACGCAGGGGCGATAGGGCAGATCTTCGGCCTTCACCTGAGGCTTGGTCGATTGGAGCTCGGTCATGATATCCTCAGGGGCTGTTGTCGTTGGCGAGCGCTGAGACGCCGACGAATTCGATACCGCGGGCGACTGCTTCATTACGCCATTCGGCGACCGCTGCGATGGTCTCGTCGAAGGCCGCACCGACGCCGATCGCCTGGCCGTTGCGTCGCGCAATCCGCTCCAATTCATCGAGCTTTGCCAGGATTGCCTGGCGGTCCAACTGCGCGTCGATCATCACGTCCGCATAGGCATGCGGAAAGCCGATCGCCTTGGCGAAATCACCCGACAGCGAGCGCGCGGTGGATCCGTCGTCGAGGAACATCAGCCCGCGTTTGCCAATGTCGCGCATGACTGGGTCCATGGCCTTGTCGTCGGCGAGGAAGCGGGCGCCCATATAGTTCATGATGCCGGTGTAGTTGGTGATCCGCGCCATGGCCTGGTGCAGGTTGGCGACGTTGGTCGCAGCCGTCTTCTCGGCCAGCAGAGCGCCTCGTCCCGGATCGTTTGCCGGATAATCGAAGGGCTCCATCGGCACCTGAAGAACGATCTCGTGTCCCTTGCGGCGCGCCTCCTGCATCCAGCGCTGCAGGCTGTTGCCCGTTGCGGCGAAAGCGAGGGTGATGTCCTCGGGCAGTTCGCGGATCGCCTTCTGGCTGCCGGTCTGGCTGAGACCGATGCCGCCAATGACGATCGCGATCCGTGTGCCGCGTGCGCCGGACCAGGGTCTTGCATAGAAATCGACGGGGCGGAGGCCGGAGGCCGACACGGCAGGCAGTCCGCCCGCATCGGTGAGTTCGATCAAGTCTTCATTCGGCTGGCCTGCCAGACGCGGATCCTGGGTCGAGGCGGTGCCGATGATGACAGGCCCCTGTCGACCCGTCGGGCTGAAGGTCGTTACGACATTCCCGTCCGGAGTGGTGGTGCGGCGGAGCACGGCTCCGTCGTTCGGGCCGCTCCTGACGATGCCGGCTGCCTCCTGCTGCGGTTCGCGGCTTGCCGGCGTGTCTGGCGCCTCGGCGGTTTCCGGTGGTGCAGGGGTGAGATTGATCGGCGGGACCGCGCGCAGGTTTGCCGGTGACAGGGCCGTCCATGCGGAAAAGCCTGCAAGGGAGACGACGGCAAGGGCAGCCGCAAGACTGGACAAAGCAGAGCTGCCTTTGCCTGGCTTCTTGTCCTTGCGCTCCTGACCGAGCGGTGCATGAAGATCCATGCGATACTTCCAGTGATGTCGGCAGTCCGGATACAGAAAGACCGCCCGCGCATCAGGGATACGCGGGCGGTCAGATCAGATGCTTACTGCAGAGCGGCCTTCTGCGGATCGGCGGGGAAGGCCGGATCGGTCTTCACGCCACGCAGCAGGTCGAGTGCATAGTTGAGCTGGACGTCGTCCTTGGCTTCCGGCGGCACATAGGCAACCGAGCCGGAGCCTTCCTCGTTCTCGTTCTGGCCCTTGATGTGGCCAGGAAGAGAGGATTCGCCTTCGGTCCGCACCTTGCCCTGGAGATCTTCCGGAAGCGGCTGCTCGACCTTGATGTCGGGCTCGATGCCGGTTCCCTGGATCGAACTGCCGGAGGGCGTGTAATAGAGTGCCGTCGTCAGGCGCAATGCGCCCTTGTCGCCCATCGGGATGATGGTCTGCACGGAACCCTTGCCGAAGGAGCGGGTGCCGAGCACGGTCGCACGCTTCAGATCCTGCAGCGCGCCGGCCACGATTTCCGATGCCGATGCCGAACCGCCATTGATCAGGACGACCACCGGCTTGCCGTCGGTCAGATCGCCTGCGGTGGCGTTGAAGCGGCGGGTATCCTGCGGATCGCGCGAACGGGTCGAAACCACTTCGCCACGCTCCAGGAAGGCGTCGGAGACATAGATCGCCTGATCGAGCAGGCCACCCGGGTTGAGACGCAGGTCAAGGACATAGCCCTTCAGCTTGTCTTCCGGGACTTCCTTCTTGATCTTCTCGATCGCCGCTTCCAGATCGTCATAGGTCTTCTCGGTAAACGAGATGACGCGCAGATAACCGACATCGCCCTCGACGCGCGACTTGACGGCGCGGATCGCAATGATCTCGCGGGTCACGGTGATGTCCAACGGCTTGTCGGCACCCTCGCGCAGGATGGTCAGCTTGATCGGCGTGTTGACCGCCCCACGCATCTTTTCGACAGCTTCCTCGAGCTTGAGGCCGCGCACGCTTTCGCCGTTGATTTCGGAGATGAAGTCGCCGGCGAGAATGCCGGCCTTGGCGCCGGGCGTGTCGTCGATCGGCGTGATGACCTTGACGAGCTCTTCCTCCATCGTGACTTCGATGCCGATGCCGCCGAATTCACCGCGCGTCTGTGTCTGCATGTCGGCCGCATCCTTGGCGTTCATGTAGACGGAGTGCGGATCCAGCGAGGTCAGCATGCCGTTGATGGCACTTTCAACCAGCTTGTTCTCGTCCGGCGGTGTCACGTATTGGGCGCGAATGCGCTCAAAGACATCGCCGAAGATCGACAGTTCACGATAGGTGGAATTGCCCGCAGCCTGCGCCGGAACACCCGCCGAATAAATGACGCTCATCGCGGTTGCGCCCATCAATGCGCCGACGAGGAGAAGAGAGACCCTACGTATCATTCTGTGCCTTTCCAGAATCGCCTCCGGCCCACCAGGGACGGGAATCAACCGGTTTACCGTCTTTCCGAAGTTCAATGTAAAGCGTCGGCCGATCGGTTTCCAGCGCCAATACCGTCGCGCTTGCCACTCTTTTCTCACCCATGGTCGCCAGAGGCTCCCCAGAGAGGACGAACTTGCCTTGGCTCGTGCTGATCCGGTCCATGCCGGACAGCACCATATGATAGCCGTCGCCCGTATTCAGAATGATCATCTGGCCGTAGCTTCGAAAATTTCCAGCAAACACTACCCATGCATCGGCCGGTGCAGTGACCAGCGAACCGGGCTGTGAGGCAATGACGATGCCCTGCGCCTGGTGGCCTGTCCCGTCCGGATCGCCGAACTGTCGCAGGGTTTCGCCGGCAACCGGCAAGTCCAGTTTCTGCTTCAGCTCAGAGAACGGATATGCTGGCGCAATGCGGTTTTTATCGGGCAGTCCGGACTGCGCAAGCTCCAGCGCGCGGGCTCTCTGCTCCTCGCTCATCTGGCTGCGTCGTGCCTCCTCGGCGCGGGCAAGTTCTGCCGCCTGACGCACCGAGGTGATCTCGCTTTCGAGCGACTGGATCAGGGCCTCCATCGTTGAGGCACGCTCGGCAAGTGCCTCCGATTGCTTGCGTTCTGCCTGCAGCTGCAGCGAATTCGTGCGGGCGAGCCGATCGTTTTCGACGACGAGAAGATCCATCCGCCGCTCTTCCTCCTGGCGGTTGGCGATGGCCGCGACGAGGCCGTCCATCTCCTGCTTCCCCGCATTCCTGAGCGCGATCAACTCTTCGAGATCGGCGGCCAGCTTGTCCGTCTCGTGGCGAATGCCGGGGACGACAGCACCCAGAAGGATCGCTGTGCGGACGGAGCCGAGTGCGTCCTCGGGACTGACCAGAAGGGCCGGCGGCGGATTGCGGCCCATCCGCTGGAGAGCAGCGAGGACTTCGGCGAGCATCGACCGGCGCTCGCGGAAGGACGCGCGGATCTCATCCTCACGCAGACCGATATCGGCCAGCCGTTTTTCGCCCTCGCTGATCTGCTTTTCGATGTCCTTGCGGCGTTTGGCGGATTCGATCAGTGCGGTCTTCAGGCTCTCGGAGGTCTTCTCCAGCTCTGCGATGCTGTTCTCGAGTTCGGTCGCCTTTTCTTCCGACAGCTTCATGCTGGCGGCGATTTCCTGCAATTCCGAGCTCACCTGATCCCGCTTGGCGCGCAGTTCGAGGGCTGGATCAGGCGCTGGACCTAATACGACGCGATCACCCGTCGTCGCGGGGCCCGGCGGCAGGGCACCGGTGGTGGTCTCAGCATCGGCAGGGGTTTCAATCGCCTCACTCGGAGGTGAGGGCTGTTGTGCACGGGTCGAAAGCGGTGATGCCGATGCCACCAGTGCTGCCAGAACGCAGGCCGCCGTCAGGCCAGCCTTGCGGCGGCTGCCGTCGATCAGACGTGCATTGTCATTGGCTGCAGTGGGCAAAGGCTTCATCCGGTTCGGCGGGAAAATACGCTGATTTGCGACCAAGGCAAAGGTATGCCGTGCCGATCGTGATCAGCGCCTCAAACACGGTGATAGGGATGTCCTGTCAGGATGGTCACGGCCCGGTAAAGCTGCTCGGCAATCAGGATGCGCACGAGCTGGTGCGGCCAGGTCAGCTTGCCAAGATTGAGGACGAGCCGGGCACGATCTCGCAGGTCGGGGTCGATACCATCGGCGCCGCCGATGACGAAGGCCATGTCGCGCTGGCCGTTATCGGCAGCATCGCCGACGAATTTCGCAAATTCGGTACTGTCAAAGGCCTTGCCGCGCTCGTCGAGGACGACAATCAGCGCGCCGTCAGGGATCTGGCGGGAAAGCTCCTGGGCTTCCTCGCGCTTTCTCGTGTCGGCATTGCCGGCGCGGCTTTCATTCAGCTCCACGGAGCGCGTGAATTCCAGGCCGCATTGCGGTCCAGCCTTGGCGAAGCGGTCCAGATAGCGGGACGCGAGTTCCTTCTCCGGACCGGCTTTCAGCCGGCCCACGGCGTAGATGCCAATTTTCATGCGGGCAGTCCCAGGTTCAGGTCACAAAACCATCTCTATCGGCAGCAAGAGCACTGCCGTGTCAATCCGGCTTCGGGACCGTCCGACGGACGGCCGGCCGTTTTCAGTGCAGGCGATCCTCGATATCCGGCGCTGCCCACATCCTTTCCAGGTTGTAGAATTCGCGGATTTCAGGTCGGAACACATGCACGATGATGTCTCCCGTGTCGATCAGAACCCAATCGCCGGTCTCCAGGCCTTCGACGCGGGCGGAACCCAGGCCTTCGTCCTTCAAGTCGGAGATGAGGTGTTCGCTGATCGCCGAGACATGACGGTTCGAGCGTCCGGATACGACCACCATGTAGTCGCCCAGCGCCGATTTGCCGGCAATGTCGATGGAGACGATGTCTTCTGCTTTCGAGTCCTCGAGGCTTGCGAGGACCAGCTCAAGCGCACGGGCTGCAGCATCGGCGCCACGTTCCATGCTCTTCGGGATAGCGCGGGAGGCGCGTCCCTTGGTGTGTACTGTTGTCAGAGTTCGTCCTTTCCTTGGCAAAACAGAACAGCACGTCTGCGATTCTCATAACTGAGATCACCGACAAAAGGTGGCATCGATCCATTAAACTTTCAAGGCATGGTCGCAGATGCGGGGGCTTTGCGTCGTCATTGTCGCACGGTGCCTGCGGCCGCTCGGATCGCCGACGAACTCAGCGTCGAGCGGGGTCCGTGAATGAAGGTCCAGGCCGGCGCCCGCTTCTGCCAGAGTACGCCTGCATCCTCCTCATCGACACGTGCATAGTCGAAGGTGCGGGCCATCTTCGAGGAGAGATAGGCGAGCGTCGAGCCAGGTCGGTCGATCACGGCGATCGGGAAGGTGGTGGCGATCTTCTGCCAGCGCTGCCAGCGATGGAAACCGGCGAGATTGTCGGCCCCCATGATCCAGATGAAATGGGCATGCGGATTGCGAGTACGAATGAACTCGAGCGTGCGTGCGGTGTAACTCGTTCCGAGCGTTTTCTCGAAGGCGGTGACCTTGATGCGCGGATCCGTGGCCAATTGCTCGCAGGCGTTCAGACGCTCTGCGAGAGGCATCAGCTCCGTTCGGCTCTTCAACGGGTTGCCCGGTGTCACCAGCCACCAGAGCTGGTCAAGACCAAGGCGACGCAAAGCGATCTCGGCGACCAGAAGGTGCCCCGCATGCGGCGGGTTAAAGGAACCGCCGAAGAGGCCGATCACCATGCCGCGCTCGACATGCGGCATCACCAGATGACGATGGGCGACCGCCTCTTCCGCCACGTCAGGGACGGACCTGGCCGGTGCCGCGGACGCGGTACTTGAAAGATGTCAGCTGCTCGACGCCCACGGGCCCGCGCGCATGCATCTTGCCGGTCGCGATGCCGATCTCGGCGCCCATGCCGAATTCGCCGCCATCAGCGAACTGGGTCGATGCGTTGTGCAGCAGGATGGCCGAATCGATCTCGTTGAAGAAGCGTTCGACGACGGCGGGGTCTTCTGCAATCACGGCTTCGGTGTGGTTCGAAGAATAGCGAGCGATATGGTCGATCGCACCACCAATGCCATCGACCACCGCGACGGAAATGATCGCGTCGAGATATTCCGTGCGCCAGTCCTCCTCCGTTGCCGGCTTGAAGCCTGGCATGACCCGGAGCACTGTTGCAGAGGCGCGGACTTCGCAGCCCGCTTCGGTCAGCGCCTCGATCAGGGGCTGCAGATGGGTGCCGATTGCGGCACTGTCGATCAGCAGGGTTTCAGCCGAACCGCAGATACCGGTGCGGCGCATCTTGGCGTTGACGACGATCTTCTTCGCCATCTCCAGATCGGCGGAGCCGTCGACATAGACGTGGCAGAGACCTTCGAGATGGGCAAAGACCGGGACGCGTGCTTCCTGCTGAACCCGCGCGACGAGGCTTTTGCCGCCACGCGGCACAATCACGTCGATCGATCCCTCGAGGCCGGACAACAGCGCACCGACGGCGGCACGGTCGGTAGTCGGCACAAGCTGGATGGCGTCAGCGGGCAGGCCGGCGGAGAGGAGGCCCTTCACCAGGCAGGCATGAATAGCACGCGATGAATTGGCCGAATCCGAGCCGCCGCGCAGGATCACGGCATTGCCGGCCTTCAGGCAAAGTGCTCCGGCATCGGCCGTCACGTTCGGGCGGCTTTCGTAGATCACGCCGATGACGCCAAGCGGCGTACGCACGCGCTCGATATGCAGGCCGTTGGGACGGTCCCATTCGGTGATGACGGTGCCGACGGGATCGGGGAGATCGGCGATCTCGCGCATCGACTGGGCGATCGCGGCAACGCGGGCGAAATTGAGAGTGAGACGGTCGATGAAGGATGCGGCGAGACCCGACTCTGCCACATTCTTGAGGTCGATCGCATTCGCAGCGAGGATCTCGGCCTCGGCCGCCATCAAGGCGTCGGCCATTGCGAGCAGGGCCCGGTTCTTCGCTTCTGTCGATGCGATCGCCAGGGGACGAGCGGCGGCTCGGGCGCGGCGGCCGATGTCGAGCATCAGGCCTTCGACAGAGTTCTGGTTCGACACGGTATCATGCATGGGCGGCATCCTTCCGGTCACCGGCTGCGCTTTCGCGCTGGCCGAGTTCGGTCATGACGAGGTCGTCGCGATGAATCATCGCAGCGCGACCTGCATAACCGAGGATCTGCTCGATTTCGTTGGATTTGCGGCCGCAGATGCGGCGCGCCTCGTCGGCGTCGTAACCCGCCAGTCCACGGGCGATCTCGCGTCCTTCGATCGTGACGATCGATACGGTATCGCCGCGATGGAAGGCGCCGGAGACGGAGCGCACACCGGCCGGTAACAGGCTCTTGCCCGAGCGCAGCGCGCCTTCGGCGCCGTTGTCGACCTGAAGCGTGCCTGCCGGCTGTAGCTGACCAGCGATCCAGGTCTTGCGTGCCGTGACGGGCGACTTGGAGGCTGCAAACCAGGAATGGCGTGCTCCGTTTTCGATCGATGACAGCGGGTTCATCGTCTTGCCGGAAGCGATGATCATGGCGCAGCCGGCGCTGGTTGCGATCTTGCCGGCATCGATCTTGGTGCGCATGCCTCCACGGGAGAGCTCGGAGGCAGCCCCTCCAGCCATGGCTTCGATGGCGGGCGTGATTTCCTCGATCGTATCGAGAAACTGCGCCTCAGGATCGAGGTGCGGCGGGGCGGTATAGAGGCCGTCGATATCGGAGAGCAGCACAAGCAGGTCGGCGCCGGCCATGGTGGCCACGCGAGCGGCAAGCCGGTCATTGTCGCCATAACGGATTTCAGTGGTCGCGACCGTGTCGTTCTCGTTGATGATCGGGATGGCGCCGATCTTCAAGAGCTGGCTGAGGGTGGCGCGGGCGTTCAGGTAACGCCGGCGTTCCTCGGTGTCGCCGAGCGTCAGCAGGATCTGGCCGGCAACAATCTGGTGTCGCGAAAGGCTTTCCGACCAGTGGCGGGCCAATGCGATCTGGCCGACAGCAGCGCAGGCCTGGCTCTCCTCGAGCTTGAGGGCACCGGAGGGCATGTCGAGCACGGTTCGACCGAGCGCAATCGCACCTGAGGACACGACGAGAACGTCGGTCCCACGGGCTTTCAGGGCTGCGATATCGTCACAGATCGCATCGAGCCATTGCTTGCGGATCCCGGACCCTCGATCGACCAGAAGGGCGGACCCGATCTTGATGACGACCCGCTTGACGCGGGAAAGCGAGCGGAGCCGGGTGGACATCAATCGTCGCCTTCTCCGTCGTCGAGGCCGGCTTCCAGATTTCCGTCGTCATCCCGCTTGCGGCGGTTCTTCTCGCGCTTTTCGGGCAGGGGCTGGTTTCCCTGGGCGGCGACGATGATATCGCGCAGGGCACGCAGCGCATCGGTCATGCCCTTGCCGGTGATGGCCGAGAGCAGGAGCGGTGTCTGGCCGCAGGCTTTTTTCAGTTCCGCCGCCTTCTTCTTCAGTTCGGCCTCATCGAGCACGTCGATCTGCGAGAGGGCAACGATTTCCGGCTTGTCATCCAGGCCGCCGCCATAGGCATCAAGCTCGTAGCGCACCGTCTTGTAAGCCTTGCCGACCTCTTCTTCCTGGGCGGAAACGAGATGCAGGAGGACACGGGTGCGCTCCACATGGCCGAGGAAACGGTCGCCGATACCGACACCTTCATGGGCGCCTTCGATCAGGCCCGGGATATCGGCGAGGATGAATTCGCGTTCGTCGACGGTGGCCACACCCAGGTTCGGGTGCAGGGTCGTGAAGGGATAGTTGGCGATTTTCGGTCGAGCACGGGTGACGGATGCCAGGAAAGTCGACTTGCCGGCATTGGGCAGGCCGACGAGACCGGCATCGGCGATCAGCTTCAGCCGCAGCCAGACGGTCTTTTCTTCACCTTCGAGGCCTGGATTGGCCCAGTCCGGTGCCTGATTGGTCGCGGTCTTGAAATGGGCGTTGCCGAAGCCGCCATTGCCGCCCTTGGCGATGCGGAAACGCTGGCCCTCGACCGTCATATCGACGATCAGGGTCTCGTTGTCTTCCTCGAAGATCTGGGTGCCGACAGGCACCTTGAGTGTCACGTCTTCGCCGTTTGCGCCCGTGCGGTTGCGGCCCATGCCGTGGGTGCCGGTCTTCGCCTTGAAATGCTGCTGGAAGCGAAAGTCGATGAGGGTGTTCAGGCCGTTGACGGCCTCGACCCAGACGTCACCGCCCCGGCCGCCGTCGCCGCCGTCAGGTCCGCCGAACTCGATGAACTTTTCGCGCCGAAACGAAACAGCACCGGCGCCGCCGTCGCCCGAGCGAATATATACCTTAGCCTCGTCGAGAAATTTCATCTTGCTGCCGTCAATTCTTCTGTCAGGTTCTGCGCGGAGAGTTGCGGCCATCGATATAGCCGCTTGGCGCGGAGGTCAAAGAGTATCGTGAAGTTCGTAAGCTACAACATCCAGTATGGCGTCGGCCAGGACGGGCGTTTTGACCCTGATCGGATCGCCGACAGCATCCGCGATGCGGACGTGATCGCTCTGCAGGAGGTGACCCGTGGCTATAGCCGGAACGGTTACGCCGATCTGGTCGAGACCTTTTCCGCATTGTTTCCGGACTACTTTGCGGCCTTCGGTCCGGCCTGCGACGTGCTGGTGGATAATACCACGATTGACGGTCGCCTCCGTGAGCGGCGCTTCCAGTTCGGCAACATGGTCCTGTCGCGTTATCCGATCCGATCGAGCCGCAACCTGCTTCTGCCGCGCAACCGCACATTCGACAAGCTGAACCTGCAGCGCGGCGCGCTGGAGACCGTCATCGATGCTCCTGACGGAGCGCTGCGCGTCTATTCCGTCCATCTCGATCATGTCTCGCCGGACGAGCGCATCGCCCAGATCGCCTATCTCAAGGAGCGTGTCTTCGGTTATCTCTCCGAGGGCGGAGCGCTGACGGGTGCGATCGAATTCGCCGTTACCGATCCGCCGCTGCCGGAGGACTTCCTTATTATGGGGGACTTCAACATGGAGCCGGAAAGCCCCGAATACACTGCTATGGTCGGTCGCAAGGATGCCTATTACGGGCGGGCGCCGAGAGCGAGCTTTCCCGTCGATGCCGAAGCGCATCTGAATTCGCGGCCTGCGGACGGCTATAGCTGGGTCAGCGAGGATGGTTCGCGGCGCATGCATCTCGATTACTGCTTCGTCAGTGGCGGTCTCGTTGGTCGACTGAGGAACTGCCATGTGGATCGGTCGGCCGTCGGATCCGACCATTTCCCGGTCTGGGTCGAGCTCGGGGAGTAGTGACTCCGGGCGCGGAGCGCCCGGAGGAAAGTCGGCTATGCTTTGTGACTGCGGCTGGCAAAATCCGTCTGGCCGAGCCGCATTTCGACCAGCGACACCATCTGCGCGCGCGACTTCGAATAGACGTCGCGCACCCCGACGATCCGGAATCCGCGCCCTTCCAGCACCCGGCGCGAGGCCAGATTATCGGCAAAGGCGCCGCTTGCGATCTCGACCCCCGGCATGCGTCGGAAGAAGCGCTCGAGCGCTGCCTCGAGCGCTTCGGACATGATGCCCTTGCCCCAATAGAAGCGGTTCAGCCAGTAGCCGACGTGCCAAAGACCATGGCGGACCTCCAGAGAGACGACGCCGACATGCACCCCATCCAGGGTGATTGCAAAATGCCAGTCGGACTTCAGGCCCGATGTCACCATGTTCAACCAATCGCGACCGTCCTCCCGATCATAGGGAACAGGCACACGCGTCAGCATGCGAGCGACTTCGAAGTCGCCGAGCGACCCGGCAATCGCATCGGCATCCTGCATCCGATGTGGACGCAGGGTGAGGCGTGCCGTTTCGATGACCGGGCAGGGTCCCGGCATGGGCGTTGCGAGCACCGCTCTTTCTGCAACAAGCGCGCTCATCGCATTTCCCCCCAGCTCTTCAGGGACAGCCAGGTCTTGCGATCCAGCCGGTACCATTCGACGGGGACTGTTCCGCCCATGGCCAGGTTGCCGACCATGCCGGTGCCCTGGAACTGGAAGCCGCACTTCTGGATGACGCGGCGTGAGGCGATGTTGGTCACCCGGCAGCGCGCATCGATGCGGCTCACCCATTCACGGGTGCGGAAGGCCATGTCGATCAGTGCATGGGCCGCTTCCGTAGCGTAACCCTTGTTCCAGTAGGGTTCCCCCAGCCAGTAACCCATTTCCAGGGTGGTATCGTCAGCCGGATTGGGCTCCAGCGCGCAGCAACCAAGGAATTCGCCATTGTCCGCTTTCGTGATGGCATAGACGCACTTGCCGATCTCGCCGATATTCGTGCGTCGCACGAAGTCGGCCGCGTCTTTTGCCGTGTAGGGATGCGGCATGCGCGCCACCATGGTGGCAATTGCGGCGTTGTTGGCGAGATGGGCAAGGGCGTCGATGTCTTCGATGTGGGGAGCGCGCAGGACGAGCCTTTGCGACAGTAAGACAGGGCAATCGCTCCTCGGCCGATCGGGCCTTGGCCGTTCTTCGGGCGACCGTGATTGGTCATCCCTCAACATCAGACTTTCCATGGTTCAGTCTCCTTCGTTGGACAAGAAAAAAGGGGAGATGGCGCCCCATCTCCCCTTTTTTCTAGACTGAACCTGGTGCGGTCAGCCGGGTCGATGAGACGCCGGCTGTTAAACGCTACCGGCTTTATTCTGCTGCTTCGGCTTTCGGCATTACGGACACGTATACCTTGCCGTTGGCCTTGGTACGGTACGCGACATTGCCTTCGATGAGCGCAAATACGGTGTGATCCTTGCCCATGCCGACATTGGCGTCGGGATGCCACTGCGTACCGCGCTGACGCACGATGATGTTGCCCGGAATGACGGCTTCGCCGCCGAACTTCTTCACGCCGAGGCGCTTGGAATTGGAATCGCGACCGTTGCGCGAGGAACCGCCAGCTTTTTTGTGTGCCATTGGATTGCTCCTTTAAACCTTGTTATCCGCGTTTCAGGCTGCGACGATGTCGGTGATGCGCACCACAGTGTGGTGCTGACGATGGCCGCGCGAACGCTTGGAGTTCTGACGACGACGCTTCTTGAAGGCGATGACCTTCTTGCCGCGGGTCTGTTCGACCACTTCGGCCGTAACCTTGGCACCAGCCACGAAGGGCGCGCCGATGGTTGCGGTTTCGCCTTCGCCGACCACGAGAATCTCGGTGAATTCGATGGTTGCGCCAGCTTCGGCTTCCAGCTTTTCGATGGTCAGCACGTCGTTGGCGTTTACGCGGTACTGCTTACCGCCGGTCTTGATGACTGCGAACATTTTTTATCCTTTCATGTTCGTTCCGGCTCTCCCCTTGCGAGGGGCCGTCTTTTTGTCAGTCGGAGGAGCAGGATTTTTGATCCTGCCGGTTGAGCATCGCCGGAGGCGAAGAACAGAAGGCGCAGTTCGCCTACGCTTTAAGTCGAGCGTCGCATACGTGAGGGTGGGCGGAGTGTCAAGGAGAAAGCGGCAAAAAGCCAGCGCGCGCAGCGCTTAGGCCGTGCCGTGTGGCACCATGATCGATTTTCGCGCGCAATTGCGCTCAGACTTCGCTCCGCAAACCTTCAATCAGGTCCACCAGTCGCCTGCCTGCTACGGCCAGATCCCCGCTGTTGTCGATCGTTACGACCTTTACATCCTCGGGCAAGGGGTCCGTTGCACGGGCGAGTCTTGCCTCGATATCGGCTGCCGTTTCGCGTCCGCGGGCGGCGAGACGCTTGGCCAACACGTCCGGACGGGCAGTGACGTTCACGACCAGCAGCTGCGGAAATGCGGCCCGAAACCCCTCGAGGGCGGAGCGGGAACCGTTGACGATGACGACGCGACCGGCAGCGAGATCGTCGTGGACATCGGCCGGAATGCCGTAGCCGAGGCCGTGGGCCTTCCAGTACACGGCAAAGGCGCGTGACCGCACCAAGGCCTCGAAGGTCTCAGCAGTGACGGGTTCATGATCCTCGCCGATGGAGTCCTTCGGGCGGGTGATCATGCGGCGGACGAAAAGAATGTCTTCTGTGCCGGAAAAGTGCCGGCGTGCGAAATCCATGAGGCTGTCCTTGCCGACGCCGCTCGGGCCGACAACGGCAATGACCGTGCCGCGTGACGCATCCCGTTCTAGTGCCATGCCTGTCGCTGCATGCATCATCAGGCCACCCGGCGCCCTTCCCGCCAGACGGCACGGATCACCGGCACGCCTGCGTCGCGGCGGACGCGCACGAGATCTGCGCGAAGGCCGGTTTCTATCCGGCCGCGGTCGTCAAGGCTTACCGTTCGCGCCGGCGTCGCCGTCACCATGGCGATCGCCTGGGGCAGCGAAATGCCGTCGATCTCGTCGGCCAGCACGAAGCTCGCATGCAGGAGGCTGAGCGGCACATAGTCGGAAGAAAGCACGTCGAGCACACCGCGCTTGGCGAGATCACGGGCGGCGATGTTGCCGGAATGCGACTTGCCGCGGACCACGTTGGGGGCGCCCATCAGCACGCTCATGCCCGATTGGTGCGAGGCTTCCGCGGCTTCGATGCTGGTCGGGAATTCGGCGAGCTTGACGCCGTGCCCCTTGGCTTCCTCGACATGGGCCAGCGTTGCGTCGTCATGGCTGGCGACCGTGATCCCGCGCTCGGCGCAGGACCTCGCGAGAGTGTCGCGATGCACCGTCGAAAAGCGCTCCGACAGCGAGAGGCGGCTTTCGACGAAGCGGGCGAACTGCTCGTCGGTCAGGCCGCGTTTGGTCTTGTAGTAGAGTGTGTACTGTTCCATCGTCTGAAACTGACGCTGGCCCGGGGAATGGTCCATCAGCGAGACGAGACGCACATGCGGATCGTTCTCAAAGTCAGAGAAATGCTCCAGCACGTTGTCTGAGGCAACTTCGCAGCGCAGGTGGATCAGGTGCTCGGCCCGCAGCCTGTCGTCCCGTTCCGCGGCCTGGATGGCATCCGCCATGTCGCGCATCTCGCCCTTGTCGAAGCCGCCGTCCTCGTCTGAGCCCATGCGCAGGCAGTCGAAGACCGTGGTGATGCCCGAGGTGACGATCTGCGCATCATGGGCCTGGATGGCCGAAGTCATGTGCCAGCGGACGCCGGGACGCGGGGAGTAGTGCGATTCCAGGTGGTCGGTGTGCAGTTCGACGAGGCCCGGGATCAGGTAGTCGCCGCCGAAGTCCTCGCCGGTGCGGCTCGGGCCCTCCTCGATTTCGGCGATCAGGCCATCACGGACCACGACTGTGCCGTCGACGATCCGGTCTTCGAGAACGATGCGGGCATTGGAAAAGATCTGTTCGGACATGGGGTCAGCCGTTTTGTTGGGCGGCCTTTAAGGGCAGCCATGAATGGACGAGGAAAGGTGCGCCGCGCTCGGGCTCAACGAAGAGCGCGAGGCCGTCGATCCGGAGAGGGCGGCCGATGAAATCGGCGAAGCGGAGGTTGAGCACATTGGCCATGGCAGGCGACTGGGCGTCCGATACAGGCCCGGTCAACGTCATGTGGAAGCGGAACTCATCGAAGACGTAAGGGTAGCCCCAGTTCAGCAGATTTTGGCGCTGACTCGGCGGCAGTGTGTCCGCCTTGCGCCTTGCGACATCCGCTTCGGAGAGCGGGGCGCGGAAGGGCTCGAAGGTTTCTACGACATCGGCTGCGAATTGCTGCAGCGGCCGATGAAGTGTCTCGGGAAGCAGAGCGAAGAACGGCCCAAGCTGGCCGACGATAATCGAGGGGACTTCGAAGGCCGCCGTTTTCGCGGCGAACGCGGCAAATTCGGCAAGCAAATCGGCTTCGCTCATGCCTTCGGCCAGGTGAAAGGGCGCCTTGAGCGTCGCGTGAAAGCCGTATCGCCGGGGATCGGCCGTCAGAGCATCCAGTTCTTCCGCCGGAAAATCCGTTTCGGCCGTTCTTGGATGTTCAATCCCGGTGAAGGCATCGCGTCCCAGCCAAGCCGCCGCCGTCTGGCTCAGCGGTGCGTCGGCGCAGGGTGCGAAGTAAAAGGCGTAACGCAAGGCTATGTCTTTCGTGTGTGGTGGCGCGGGAATGGACCCCGCTCTCAGAATCAGTGGCGGCTCTTGCCCATCAGGCGGGAGCGCAGGCTATTGGAGATGCCGTCGAATAGGAACACCACGATCAGGATCAGGAGCACCATGTAGGCGACATTTTCCCAGTCGGAATTGGTGCGCATGGCTTCCCAGAGCTTGAGGCCGATGCCGCCGGCGCCGACGGCACCGATGATGGTTGCCGATCGCGTGTTCGATTCCCAGAAATAGAGCGCCTGGGAGGCAAAGACCGGCATGACCTGCGGCAGGACACCGAAGCGCTGCACCGCCGCCGAAGGCGCGCCGACCGATTTGACGCCCTCGCGCTGCTTGTCGTCGATGTTTTCGAGCGCTTCGGCATAGAGCTTTCCGAGCGTGCCCGAGTCGGTCACGAAGATCGCAGAGATGCCGGCGAGCGGACCTGGGCCGAAGGCCCGGGTGAAGAACAGCGCCCAGATCAGCATGTCGACGGAGCGGACGAAGTCGAAGAAGCGCTTGGTCAGCTGGTTGACCGGGCGGTTGCGGGTGATGTTGCGCGCGGCGACGAAGGACAGCGGGAAGGCGACCAGCATGGCAAGCAACGTACCCATGAAGGCCATGACGATGGTCTGCAAGAGCTTGGTCCAGACGTCGAGATGCTGCCAAGACGCATTGTAGAGGATGTTGTTCCAGGCCAGCGCCAGATTGCTCATCTTTGGGTCGATGCGTTCGCCGGAGGTGATTGTCTGCCAGACTTCACCGGACGAGAGGCCGAAGAAGGGCGAGTTGGTGTCAAAGACGAAGCTCTCCCAGCCGAAGAAGCGCTTGCGGACGCGGACGCGATCAGAGGACACGTCGATCCAGCCTGCGGAGCCGAAATAGGCGATGACACGGCCGCCTTCGAGGCGCTGCTCGACCCAGTCGGGACGTGCGCCTTCGACCGTCACGGTGTCCTTGGCAGGATCGAGCAACAGGGTCACCGTTTCTTCGCCGCGTACAAGCGTGACGCGATCACCGGCAATGTCGATACGGGCCGTGCCGGAGAGTGCCACCTGTGCTTCGGTGATCACTTCCTCGGACGTCACTTGGGCTGCGGCGACATTGGTCTCTGTGCCCGAGGTCGCAGTTGATGCCTGCGGATTCGGGGACGCCATGAAGCTGAAGGTCGAGTTCGGCGTGGGGGCCGTTGGTGCCGGCGCTGCAGCCACGGGGGTCTGCGGCTCGGACCGGGTGATCGTTTCGCGTTTCGTCTCGATCCAGTCCGGGTTTGGGTTCGGCCCGATGGGATCGAAGCGCGGATAACTGATCGTCAACGCCCCGTCGCGGTCGATGTCGAATTCCGGGCGAATCTCATAGGAGACCCAATCGGCAAGATAGTTGCCGGCGATGCCCCAGTTTGCCTCCGACATCGTCTTGCCGATGGCAAAGAACCACCAGCAGAACAGGAAATAAAGCGCAAGCGTGCAGATCGAAAACGGGATCCGATAGCGTTGCCAGAGGCTGCGCTCCAGCACCTGCGGATAGCGTTCGGCCAGACGGTTCAGTTCGGCAGCGTTCATCATCGACATCGAAACCTCACGTGACCGACTGGAAAGACTGCTCGCCGACAAGCTTGCGGCGCAGCCATGCGGAGAACTGGTCGACGGCGATGACTGTCGACAAAAGCAGAAGGATGATGGCGAGCGTCTTGGCTTCGTGGCCCTGACCGATCGACAGGCGCAGGGCTTCGCCGATCCCGCCGCCGCCGACGGCGCCGATGATCGTGGAGGCGCGCACGTTGATCTCCAGACGCAGCAGGAAGTAGCTCATGAAATTCGGCATCACCTGGGGCGTGATGGCAAACCAGACGCGCTCGAACCAGTTGGCTCCGACAGCCCGCAGGCCCTCATCCGGTCGCATGTCGGCATTCTCGATGACTTCGAAGAACATCTTGCCGAGTGCGCCGATGGTGTGGATCGTCACCGCGATGATGGCGGGGATGGGACCAAGCGACAGGATTGCGAGGAAGAAGCCAGCGATGACCACTTCCGGAAAGGCGCGCAGGATCTCCATGTAACGGCGCACCGGCCAGCGGATCCAGGCGCTCGGCATGGTGTTCTTGGCTGCAAGGAAGGCGAGCGCATAGCCGAAGATCATCGCGATCACGGTGGACAGGAGCGCGATGTTCACCGTCTCCAGCATCTTGTGGAAGTATTCGGGGATGTAGAGGCTGTCGGTGATGTAGAACCGACCCTCCGGATAATTGTATTTCAAGCTGCCGTCGTCATAGGGGGAGGGCAGGTCAAACAGGGCCCGCCAGATCTCCCAACCGTCGCGGGGAACGAGTTCGCCCACGAAGTCAAAAAGGTAGGGCAGCCGGTCGAAGAACTTGCCGGCATTGGTCTCGTTGGCGAACCAGAGTGAACCGGTCACGGCGAGGAGCAGGATCACGGCGCCAAGGCCGGTATAGATGCGCCTTTTCGCCGCCAGTTCCTGCCAATGGCGCTCGACGACTGCGCCGCGCTCGCTCAGTGTGGGCTGTGTCGCCGTCATGGCCATCACTGCAAATCCTCTGGAAAAGACTTCAAGGAAAGACCGCCGGCGGTGTCCCGACCGGCGGTCCCATTTGTACCGTCAGCGATCAGCCGCCGATGGTCGCCTTGCGGGCGTCGATGATCGGCTTGTAGAAGTCGACGTTGACTTCGGTGTAGCCCGAGAAATCGCCACCCTGGACCGCCGAGAAGCAGTCCGGATCAGATTTCGGAAGATCGACCATGAACTGCTTGAACTTCGTCTTCATGTCCTCGTTCATCGAGGTGCGGACGACGATCGGTCCGTTCGGGATCAGCGGGGACTTCCAGACTTCGACGAGGTCGTCCATGTTCAGGACGCCCTTGTCGACCATCTTGCGCAGGTTACCGGAGGTGTAGCCATCCTTGAAATCACCGACGCCCGAACCCCAGGTGGTGCCGACGTCGAAGGTGCCCTTGACGACTTCGAGAACGAGGTTCTCGTGGCCGCCGCCGAAACCGGTGGAGGCGACAACCTGATCAACCGGAGCGCCGAGGGCTTCCGGCAGGGTGACGAGGGGAACGAGGTAGCCCGAGGTCGAGTCCGGATCGGCGTAGCCGAGCTTCTTGCCCTTGACGTCTTCGATCTTGGAGATGCCCGAATCCTTGCGAGCAACCATGATCGAATAGTAGCCGCTGGAGCCGTCGGTCTGGACGGTGGTCAGGATCGGCTCAACGGCGTCAGCCTTGGCAAGATAGACCTTGGCGTAGGCGGAAGCGCCGAGTTCGGCGTAATCGAGCGTGCCGCCGAGAAGGCCCTGAACAACGCCGTCATAATCGGCGGCCGGGAAGAGCGAGACCTTTTCGACGCCGAGAGCGGCCGGCAGCTTTTCGGTCATGCACTGGAAATTGCGCAGGCGGTCGGCTTCGTTTTCGCCGCCGAGGATGCCGATGCGGAATTCCTTGAGGTCTTCGGCATGGACGCCGGAAGCAAGGGCAACGAGAGCCGCCGTGGCGAGCAGGGTCTTCTTCAACATGAGTTCATCTCCTGTTTCGTAGGATGAGGATATGTCTTGACGTGTCGCCCTTGTCGCAGGGCCAGCGATCTTCGTGGCTCAGGCCTCGGCAACGGCGAGAGGGCGCAGGCCAGCGGATGGAATCTTGCGCTGTTCGTTGTCCTGATGCGCGATGGTGATGCTCGTCGAGGTCATCGTTTCATCGATGCCGGCGCCATACTGGTCGGCGCCGTAGATCTCGTGCACGGCTTCCGCCGTCAGTTCGGCCGGTGTGCCGTCGAAGACCACACGGCCACGTGCCATGCCGATGATGCGCTCGCAGTAATTGCGGGCCGTATCGAGCGTGTGCAGGTTGGTCATGACGGTGATGCCTTCGCGCTCGTTAATGTCGCGCAGCGCGTCCATGACGATCTTGGCGTTCAGGGGATCGAGCGAGGCGATCGGCTCGTCGGCAAGGATCATCTTAGGCGACTGCATGAGCGCACGGGCAATCGCCACGCGCTGCTGCTGGCCACCCGAAAGCGTGCCAGCGGCCTGGAGGGCGGTCTGCTCGATGCCGAGCCGCTCGAGGGCTGCGATCGCCATCAGGCGCTCTTCGCGAGAGAAGACGTTGAGGATCGAAAGGGCTGTCGAGCGATGGTTCAGCCGGCCAAGCAGAACGTTGGTCAGTACGTCGAGGCGTGGGACCAGGTTGAACTGCTGGAAGATCATGGCGCAGTCGCGCTGCCAGTTGCGCAGCGCCGTGCCATGCAGATTGGAGATCTCGAGATCGCCGAAGCGGATGCTGCCGGAGGTCGGATCGACGAGGCGGTTGATCATGCGCAGAAGCGTCGACTTGCCGGCGCCTGAGCGACCGATGACGCCGACCATCTGGCCTGCGGGGATTTCCAGGGTCACGGAATCCACGGCCTTGTTGGTCCCGAACTGGCGAGTGAGGTTGTCCAGCCTGAAGCGCATCGTCTTTCCTTCGCCGTCATTGATTGCGGTGCTGGACATGCATTAGCGGGGACCCGTGAAGCGCCAATGTCAGTTTTGTGTCGGATTTGTTAAATCATCCAAGCCATTGAAGTTATTTGGCTTAGGCGTACTTCTGGACGAATTCTTCTGCCTCCAGGTGACGAAAATCGTCGAGTGCTGCGAAGAGCCGGTCGTGATCCCAGTCCCACCAGGCGAGCGCCTGCATGCGTTCTGCCACCGGACGTGGAAATCGCTCGCGAATGAGTTTGGCCGGCACACCGCCGACGATAGTGTAGGGCTCGACGTTGCGGGAGACCACGGCGCCGGCGCCAATCACCGCACCGTCACCGACGGTCACCCCCGGCAGCACTGTCGCGCCGTGGCCGATCCAGACATCGTTGCCGATCACGACGCGATTGTCGCGACGCCAGGCAAAGAAGTCGTGGTCGTTGTCGGCGCCGTCAAAGTAGTCCGCCGCGCGATAGGTGAAGTGGTGCAGTGTCGGGCGCCAGGTCGGGTGATTGGTGGCGTTGATGCGGACGGCGGCTGCGATGTTGGCAAATTTGCCGATCGTCGCGCACCAGACAGAGCCATCCTGCATGATGTAGGAATAATCACCCAGCTCGACTTCATCGAGGCGGCATCGATCGGCGACTTCCGTGTAGCGTCCGAGTGTCGAATTGACGACCCGCGCCGTCTCGTGGACCAGAGGCGTAGTACCGAGTTTTTTTGTCATGCCGCGACCTTTCGCGGCGAAAACTGCATGACGTCGAGAATGCGGTCTGCGACGGCTTCGCGCACTTCCTCGTCATGGAAGATGCCGAGCAGGGCTACACCGGCTTCCTTCTTGGCGCGGATCATCGAGACCACGACTGCGCGGTTGGCTGCGTCGAGCGAGGCGGTCGGCTCATCGAGCAACAGCACGGCGTGGTCGGTGATGAAGCCACGGGCGATGTTGACGCGCTGCTGCTCGCCACCCGAGAAGGTGGAGGGCGGCAGTTGCCAGAGATCGCGCGGCAAGTTTAGCCGGCTTAAGAGTTCACTCGCCCGTTCGCGTGCTTCGTCTGCCTGCACACCGCGTGCGACGAGCGGTTCGGCGACTACGTCGAGTGTCGAGACGCGCGGGACGGTGCGCAGGAACTGGCTAACATAACCCAGCGTGCCGCGGCGGACTTCAAGCACCGTGCGGGGATCGGCCGAGGCGATGTCGACGATGCGGCCGCCGTGGTTGACGAGGATCTGGCCCTGGTCGACGGCGTAATTGCCGTAGAGCATCTTCAGGATCGAGCTCTTGCCGATGCCCGAGGGGCCGCCGAGCACGACGCATTCCCCTGCTGCGACGGAGAAAGAGACATTGGCCACGACGGGCAGGACGAGGCCACCGCGCAAATGCATGGTGAAGCTTTTCGCGACTTCCGAAACGATGAGCGGGGTCGGCATGGTGTTTTCCTTTCGCGACGTCCGTCAGACCTGAAGGATCGAGGATACGAGCAGCTGGGTATAGGGTTCGCGCGGATCGTCGAGGACGCGGTCGGTCAGGCCTTGCTCGATGACATGGCCGTCCTTCATCACCATCATTCGGTGCGAGAGTAGGCGGGCGACTGCAAGGTCGTGGGTGACGACGATGGCCGAGAGGCCGAGGTCGTTGACGAGGCCGCGGACAAGATCGAGGAGGCGGGCCTGGACCGAGACGTCGAGGCCGCCGGTCGGTTCGTCCATAAAGACCAGACGCGGGCCGGTGACGAGATTGCGCGCAATCTGCAGACGCTGGCGCATGCCGCCGGAGAAGGCGCGCGGCTGGTCGTCGATACGATCGGTCGAGATCTCGACGCGCTCCAGCCATTCGCTCGCCGTCTGGCGGATGCGGCCATAGTGGCGATCGCCGACGGCCATCAGACGTTCACCGACATTGGCGCCGGCAGAGACCGTCATGCGCAGGCCGTCAGCCGGGTTCTGGTGCACGAAACCCCAGTCGGTGCGCATCAGGAAGCGGCGCTCGGCCTCGCCCATATGGTAGAGCTCGCGGTACTGGCCATCGCGCATGTGGTAGTCGACGCTGCCGGTCGTCGGCATCAGCCGGGTCGAGAGGCAGTTCAGAAGCGTCGTTTTGCCCGAGCCGCTTTCGCCGACGATGGCGAGCACTTCACCCGGCCAGAGGTCGAAGGAGACGTTGGAGCAGCCGATCCGGCTGCCGTAGAACTTGGAGAGGTTGCGAACTTTCAGAAGCGGCTGGTCGCTCATTCGGCGGCCTCCTTTTGCTGGGCGAGCATTTCGCCGACATGGCCATCGGCCTGGCGCGTCTCGCAGTGATCGGTATCGGAGCAGACGAACATCCGGCCGCCCTTGTCGTCGAGCACGACCTCGTCGAGATAGACGTTGTGGGCGCCGCAGAGCGCGCAGGGCTTGTCGAAGGTCTGGATCTCGAAGGGGTGGTCCTCGAAGTCGAGGCTGACGACTTCAGTGAAGGGCGGGACCGCATAGATCCGTTTCTCGCGGCCGGCGCCGAAGAGCTGAAGCGCCTCCGACATGTGCATCTTCGGATTGTCGAATTTTGGCGTCGGCGAGGGGTCCATCACGTAGCGGCCCTCGACCTTCACCGGATAGGCATAGGTCGTGGCGATGCGGCCGTGCCTGGCGATGTCTTCGTAGAGCTTCACATGCATAAGGCCGTATTCTTCGAGTGCATGCATCTTGCGCGTCTCGGTCTCGCGCGGCTCCAGGAAACGCAGCGGTTCCGGGATCGGCACCTGGTAAACCAAAACCTGGCCTTCCCTCAGCATCTCTTCCGGAATGCGGTGGCGGGTCTGGATGATCGTCGCTTCGCTGGTCTTGGTGGTGACGGCTACGTTTGCGACCTTCTGGAAGAAGGCGCGGATAGACACGGCATTGGTCGTGTCGTCGGCGCCCTGGTCGATGACCTTCAGCGTGTCGTCATGACCGATGATCGAGGCGGTGACCTGCACGCCGCCCGTGCCCCAGCCATAGGGCATCGGCATTTCGCGCGAGGCGAAGGGGACCTGATAGCCGGGGATGGCGATTGCCTTCAGGATCGCGCGGCGGATCATGCGCTTGGTCTGTTCGTCCAGATAGGCGAAATTGTAGGTGGCGAGTTCGGTTGCCGGCGCGCTCATTCTGCGGCCTCCTTCAGGTCGGTCGGATCTGTCTTGTTGGCGTCGTGCTTTGCCCGCATGCGGCGGACGAGATCCAGTTCGGCCTGGAAATCGACGTAGTGCGGCAGCTTCAGATGTTCGACGAAACCGGTCGCCTGGACGTTGTCGCAATGGGAGATTACGAATTCCTCGTCCTGGGCAGGTGCCACGACATCCTCGCCGAATTCCTGCGTGCGCAGTGCCCGGTCGACAAGCGACATGGACATGGCCTTGCGTTCGCTCTGACCGAAGACGAGGCCATAGCCGCGGGTGAACTGCGGCGGGGCCTTGGCCGAGCCCTTGAACTGGTTGACCATCTGGCATTCGGTGACGCGGATTTCGCCGAGCGAGACGGCGAAGCCGAGTTCCGGCACGTCGAATTCGATCTCCACGAGGCCCATGCGGATTTCGCCGACGAAGGGATGAGAGCGGCCATAACCGCGCTGGGTCGAATAGCCGAGGGCCAGCAGAAAGCCCTCGTCGCCGCGGGCCAGTGCCTGCAGCCGAAGGTCGCGGGCCATCGGAAATTCCATCGGCTCGCGGGTGATGTCGCCGGCGATGTGATCCTCGGGCATTTCGCCATCCGGCTCGATCAGGCCTTCACCGTCGAGAATGTCCGAGACCCGCATGACATGCTCCAGGCCTTCCTCGCGCTGCTCGCCCATATCCACCGTCTCGTCATCGAGCAGCGAGGGATCGAGGAGACGATGGGTATAGTCGAAGGTGGGGCCGAGCAGCTGTCCGCCGGGCAGATCCTTATAGGTGGCGGAGACGCGACGCTCGACGCGCATCCGGCCCGTTTCGATCGGACGGGACGTGCCGAAGCGTGGCAATGTGGTGCGGTAGGCGCGCAGCAGGAAGATCGCTTCGATCATATCGCCGCGCGATTGCTTGAGGGCGAGGGCTGCGAGCGTGCAATCGTAGAGCGAGGCCTCGGCCATGACACGGTCGACGGCGAGACCGAGCTGGGCCACGATCTGATCGATCGTCACCGACGGCAGCGACCTGTCACCACGGCGGCGGTCGGCAAGCAGCTTGTGGGCGTTGGCGATGGCCTTTTCGCCACCCTTGACGGCTACATACATGGCTCAGGCCTCCATCTCGCGGATCTTGGTCGTGCGCGGCAGCGCGATGAAGCGTCGACCTGCCGTCAGCACCAGGTCGATGCCGCGCGGGAACAGGGCGCGATTATCGGCCCATTGGCGCAGCAAGGTTGCGGGCAGACCTTTCGGAGCGATGATGGCGGTGTCGCGAATTCCGGGGCCTGACAGTTGCAGAGGCTGGCCGCCTTCGAGCGACGCGACCTCGACGACCAGCGTCGTCGAACGATCAGGGTATTCCTGGGTTCCCAGCGCAAATTGTGTCAGCGATGGGACCGGCGCGCCTGCTTCAACGAAGGCGAATTTGGCATCGGTCTTTGTCGACGTCAGGCTGGCGCCGGTGTGGAAGCCGATCCAGCCTGAAAGGGCGGATTTGGCGAGAACAGGCGTGACCCAGATCGGCGTGTCGTGGTCGCAGAGTGTCAGCAGCAGGGCGCCTGCCGCGATGCCAAGCGGTGCGGGTGGTGCGACGGGCACATCGACGAGGCCGATGCTGCCGGGGCGGGCCATGGCGTCCATCACGCTGCGGAAGACAGTCTGGGCATGGGTAACGGCATCCGGGAAACCGCCGTCGAGGCTTTCAGTCACTTCGAGCATCAGTCTTCTCCGCGAACCATGGTGAAGAAATCGACCTTCGTGGCGGCCGTTTCGGTCTCGAGCTTCTTAGCTTCCGCCGCGAGGCGTGCTTCGAGCGGTGTCAGGAGGCGTGTTTCGAGCAATGCGCCGGCTGCTTCATCCTGCGCCACAGCATCGAGAACGGCAGAAAGCTTTGCGGACTTGCGGTCCGTTCCGAGCCTGTAGCCATGGCCGATGCGGCCGTCCGAGAGACGGATGCTTGCGCGACTGACGGTCGCTTCACCGAGATTGAAGGGTGCACCGCCGCCGCCGATGCGGCCCTTGACCATGACGAGACCGGTCTCCGGACCGCGAAGGGCGGTGTAGGCCGGAACCGGGTCGAAGGCGGACATGGCGTCTTCGAGTTCGGCAGGCGTGGCCCGCGCAAGCAGATCGACGATCCGCTTTCTGTCGGTCTGAGCGCCGGGATTGATTTGCGTGGCTTTTTCCATTGTCAGTCCTCGAAATGTCTAGTAATATAGACAACCATACAAGTTACTGTATGAGTAACCTGCGGTCGTGACAAGCTTGTGACAGGGAGCCGGTATTTCCGTGATGCAGAGACAGAAGGGGGTCGCCCTCTGGCGCCAGATTTCCGATCGGATCCGCGCCAATATTCTTGCAGGTCTCTATGACAAGACGGGCATGGTTCCGGCGGAGACGGCGCTGGCCGAAGAGTTCGGGGTGAACCGGCATACCGTGCGTGCCGCGCTTGCGGCGCTTGCTCAGGAGGGCATCGTGCGGGCGGCCCAGGGGCGCGGCACGATGATTACCCAGCGCGACAAGTTCGACTTTCCGATCGGGAGGCGTACCCGCTTCAGCGAAGGCATTGGCGAGCAGGCGCGGGATCTCAAGGGGATCTTGCTGTCGTCCGCTCGCGAAATTGCCTCCGCCGATCTCGCCAAGCGCCTGAAACTCAATCCAGGCGAAGAGGTCCTGAGGCTCGATGGCATCAGAAAGGCCGATGGTCGTGCCGTCTCACGCTCAACCATGTGGTTTCCGGCAGAGCGGTTTGCTGGCATCGACACGGCATTTGCCGAAACGGGTTCGATTACCCGCGCGCTTACGCGCTGTGGAGTTGACGACTACGTCCGTGAGGTCACCGAGATCTCAGCCGTCCACGCAGAGCCTGATGACGTCGTTCATCTCGAATTGACGCCGGGTGCCATCGTGCTGGTGACCCGGGCGCTGAATACCGATCCGGCAGCCCGTCCGATCCAGTATGCGGTAACCCGTTTCCCGGCAGATCGTGTGCAGTTCACGATTCGAAACTGAGCTGAGGCCGACCGCTGGCCGACCTCATCCAGACTTTCATCATCCAGCCGACTGGTAGGCCGCGAGGACGGCGGCAATCTGGTCCGGGCTCAGGTAGTTGGACTGAGTCGCCGTGATCGCCTGAAGCTGCGCCGACGTCATGTTGGAAATCTGGCTGACTGTCAGCCCGGGGATCGCCTGCTGACTGATGGCTGCCAGATCCTCGGTCGAGAAGGTCCGCAGGTTGTTTGCGCCAAGCGCCGTCAGCTGCGCCGAACTGAGACCTGCGACCTGAGACGGCGTCAGGGCTTCCGCCTGGGCGGCCGTGAGGCCGCTGACCTGGGTCACGCTCAAACCGCCAATGGCCTTGGGATCGATGGCCGCGATCTGATCCGTCCTCAGCCAGCCGACCCTGTCTGTTCCCAGTGTTGCCAGCTGCACGGCGTTCATCGCCCCGATTTGTGCCGGCGTCATGGCGCCGACCTGATCCTGGGTCATCGCTCGAAGCTGGTGATAGCTCAGCGCTGCCACCTGACCTGTTGTCAGGGACGCGATCTGCTCTGGCTGCAGCGTGGCGAAGACCGTGGGCGAGAGTCCGCCCACAGCGCTTGGCGAGAGTGCTGCAATGTCGGCAGAGGTGAGCGTTTCCAGCGCTGCTGGGCTGAAGGCCGACAGTTGGGTCGCACTCAGGGCGCCGAACTGGGCCGATGTCATCGCATCGATCTGGCTTGGGGTCAGTGTCGCGATCTGGGCCGTGCTCAAACCGGGGATGGCCTTGGTCGAAATGGCCGCGATCTGGGTCGCTGACAGACCGGAAATGGTCCCTGCCGACAGCGATGCAAGCTGGGTCGCGGTCAGAGCTCCGATCTGGGTAGCGTTCATCACGCCCAGCTGATCCGGACGCAGGGCGTTCAATTGATCGAAGGTCAAGGCGCCGACTTGGGCGGCCGTGAGGACGCCGATCTGCTCCTGGCTCAGGCCAGCGATATTTCCGGCCGACAGTCCGGGAATCGCTGCAGGAGCGATCGCGGCGAGTTCGGCATTGGAGAAGGTTGCCAGCTGCGCCGACGAAAGTGCTCCGATCTGCGTCGAGGTGAGAGCGGCAATCTGGGTCTGGCTCAGACTGTCGATCTGCGTTGTCGACATGGAGGCGATCTGGGTCGCCGTCAGGCCAGGGATCGCCTTGGCAGTGAGAGCCGCGATCCTTTCGCTTGTCAGTGTGGCCAGGGCGTCGTTCGACAAGGCGGCGACCTGGGTGGCGCCCAAGGCTCCGATCTGGGTGTTCGACAGAAGTGTGACCTGCTGGGGCGTCATCGCGCCGACCTGTTCCGGGGTCAACGCCGCGATCTGCGTAGCGGTCAAGGCACTAATCTGGTCCGAACCGAGGCCCGCGATCTGCTGGGTCGTCAGTCCGGCAATGGCGGTTGGGCTGATCGCCGCCAGTTTTGCCGTGGGCAGGTTGTTCAGCTGGGTCGGTGTCAGGGCGGCCACTTGTGCGGCCGTCAATGCGCCCATCTGTGCGGTGGTCAGGGCTTCGATCTGGTTTGTCGACAGGGCCGCAATCTGGGTCGTCGAGAGCGCGGCAATCGCGGCCGTGCTCAGGCCGGCAATCTGTTCCGGGGTCAAGGCTCCCAGCGCGGCCGTCGTCAGCGCCGTTGCCTGCGTTGCACCAAAGCCTGCCAGTTGTTTCGCGCTCATGGCATCGAGCTGCGTTGGCGTAAGCGCCGCGACTTGGTCCCTGCTCAGGGCGCCCAGCTGTGCCGGGGTCATGGCTGCAATCTGGTCAATGTTGAGTGCTGCGATGGTCTCTGCGTCGAGGCTGCTCAAGGCACTGGTGTTAATGGCCGCGATTTCTGCCGGCAGGAAGGCGAGAATATCAGCCTTGCGCATCGCGTCGAGCTGGCTTGCCGTGAGGCCCGCGATCTGGGTGGCCGTCATGGCATCGATCTGATCGGCGGACATGGCGGCGATCTGTTCCGTGCTCAGAGAGGCGATGCTGCGTGCAGAGAGGCTGGCAATCTGCTCCCGTGACAGCGATGCAATGTTGCTCGGAGAGAGCGCTGCGATCTGGGCGGAGGTTACTGCCTGCAACTGGCTGGAGCTCAACGAGGCCAGCTGCGTGGGCGTGAAGGCCACGAGCTGTTCGCTCTTCATCGCCGCGATCTGCGCCGTGGTCAGCCTTGCGATCTGCTCGAGGCTCAGTCCATCAATCTTGTCGGGCGATATGGATGAGATGGCGCTGGGCGAAATAGCCGCGATTTCGGCCGGAAGGAAGGTCGCCAGCTGCTGCTCAGACAGCGAACCGATCTGCGCGCCGTTCATCCTGGCAATCTGTGCGGCAGTCAGACTGTCGATCTGATTGTCATTCAGAGCCGTGAGCTGATCGGTGGTCAGTCCACTGATCGAAGCAGAAGAGATGGCGCCGATCTGGGAGGGCGACCACGCCTTTACCGCGTTGACCGACAGAGCCGACAGCTGCGCCGCCGACAATGCGCTGATCTGACTGTTGGTCATCGCTTCGGTCTGGAACGCCGTCAGACCGGAGATCTGGTCGGCCTTGAGGCCTCTGATCTGGGTGGTGGTCAAGGCTGCGATCTGGTTCGGCGCAAGCGATGCCAGATTTTCCGACGTCAAACCGGTGATCGCCTTCGCGCTGATCGCCGCAATCTTTGCCGGGCTCATCGCTGCGATTGCCTCTTGCGGCATCGCTGCGATCTGAGTGGCATTCAGCGCGCCGATCTGGGTGTTGCTCAATGCATCCAGTTGATCCATTGACAGTGCGCCAATCTGATCGGCCGTCAGGCCAGCGATGGCGCGCGCGCTCAAGGCCGCGATCTGTTCCTCGGAGAAGCCCGTGACAAAGTTCTCGGACATGGCGGCGATCTGTGGGCCGGTCAGTCCGCGGATCTGTGTCGGGGTCAACCCCGTGATCTGGTCTGCCGTGAAGGCCGCGACCTGTGTGGTCTTCAGGGCCGAGATCTGCGTGCTCGACATCGCTCCGATCTGACCGGGAGTGAGCGCGGAGATCTGCGACGGTGTGAGGCCCGTGACGGCAGAGGCACTCATTGCACCGATCTGAGCGTTCGAAAGGCCGGCGATCTGATCGCCCGACAGGTTTCCGATCTGGGTTGCGGTCATGGCCGCGACCTGAGAGGTGCTGAGCCCCTTGAGCTGATCGACGCTCATGGCCGCGAGTTGCTCGGCATTCAGTCCGGCGACAGCCTTCGGTGTGAGAGCTGCGATCTGGGTTGCGCCAAAGCCTGCGACCGTCGCTGGCGGTATGGCCGCGATCTGCGTCGCGCTCAGTGCTCTGATCTGGGTTGTGGTGAGTGCCGATAACTGGTCACCGCTGAAGGCGGCCATCTGCGTGCGGCTCAGGGCCGCGATTTGCGTACCAGTGAGGCTCGCCATCTGCTGCGGTGACAAAGCCGCGATCTGATCGGCCGAAAGACCCGACATGGCGCGCGGATTGATCGCCGCAATCTGGCTCATCGAGAAGTTGGCCACTTGTTCGGTGGTGAAGGCCGGCAGTTGCTTCGATGTAAGCGTTGCCATCTGCGCGGCGGTGAGCGCACCGACCTTTTCATTGCCAAGCGTTGCAATCTGAGTGGTCGAGAGGCCCACGATCGCGCGCGGCGAAATGGCCGCGAATTGTGTCGTGGAGAGGGCGCCCAGCTGGTCGGCCGTCAGAGCGGCAACCTGGGTTGCACTCAGGGCTGCCATCTGCTGGTTCGAAAAGGCACCGAGCTGTTGGGGTGTGAGCGCTGCAATCTGGGTCGGCGTGAGCGTCGCGATCTGGTTTGGCTTCAAGGCCGCGATCTGAGTGGTGCTCAGCCCCGCCAGTCTTTCGGGAGATTGTCCTCTCAAGGCAGCCGTGTTGATCGCGGCGATATCTTCCGGCGAAAACGTCGCGAGATCTTCGGCGCTGAAGGCGCTCAATTGCGTTGCAGTCAATCGGGCGACCTGTGCCGGTGTCAAGGCTTCGGACTGCTCGGAAGACAGGCCGCCAAGCTGGCTTGCCGACATCGCGGCGATCTGTGAGACGACCAGACTTGAAACATCTTCGGTCGATAGAGCGGTGATCTGGTCCAGCGTCAGGCCGGTGATCGAACGGGGAGCGATTGCCCTCAATTGCGACGTCGACAGGCCTGCGACGGCTTCCGTCTGCAGCGCCGAAATCTGTGACGACGTCAGGGCGCTGACCTGCGTGCTCGAAAGCTGGCTGATTTCGTCGTCTGACCAGGAGCTAACCGTCGAGTTGGGGAGCGCCCGGATCTGGGCTGGGCTGAGCAGGGAAATCGACGTCATCGCTATCGGCCTCTTGTTCTGAAACGAATGTGCTCAAAAGTGTTCCGCCGGTTGGCATACCGCCGATCGAGGCAATGCGTCTCAACCTTTTCAACACCTTCCGGCACAAAGTCTTGCCCCGCGGGTTTCAAGACATCGCGCAGGACGACCTGCTTTTAAGATGCAAGGCTTGCCTGAGCCTGTGCTTCCACACCTCCCGGTTGGTTCTCGTCGAAGGGCAATTCGAGCCACGAAGCTGCGGCCGGCATCTCCAAAATTGTCATAGATCAAGGTGACGGGCCCATCAGGGCGACATTCTCCCGCCGACTGCAGCGATGCAGTGCCCGCAAGGGCTGCCGAGGCCATTTTTCAGCCGGCCTGATTCAAATGGAAATGCGCAGAGGACTGGGATGACCGACAGAACAATGGATTTGATGCCGCATGCGTTGCCGCCCCAGGATGTGCTCCATTCGATGGAGACCGATGTCGCGGGGCTTGTGACAGAGGAGGCCACAAGGAGGCTTGAGGTTCATGGCGCCAATCGCCTTCCTGCAGCGCCCAAGCGCAGCCCCATCGTCCGCTTCCTGTCGCAGTTCCACAATGTGTTGATTTACGTCCTGCTGGCTTCCGCAGCGGTCACAGGCTTCATGCAGCACTGGATTGATACGGGCGTCATCCTCGCGGTCGTCTTTGGCAATGCCGTCGTAGGCTATCTGCAGGAAGGTCGTGCCGAAGATGCGATGAATGCAATCAGGGTCATGCTGGCGCCGCACGCTGCGGTGCTGCGCGACGGCCGCCGGACTTCCGTTGATGCCGCCGATCTCGTGCCAGGAGACATCGTGCTGGTCGAGGCTGGAGATCGCGTTCCCGCTGATCTGCGACTGCTGGAAGCGCGAAGCCTGAAGGTCGAGGAGGCGGCCCTGACGGGTGAATCGGTGCCTGTCGACAAGACCCACGAAGCCGTCTCGGTTGATGCCGTTCTCGGGGATCGCAGTTCCATGCTGTTCAGCGGAACGCTGGTTGCCACGGGGACGGGCAAGGGTGTGGTGGTTGCAACCGGCATGGCAACGGAAATCGGCAAGATCAGCGGGATGCTGGAGGCGGTGGAGTCTCTCTCGACGCCGCTCGTTCGGCAGATGGATGTCTTTGCGCGCTGGCTGACCCTCTTCATCCTCATCATATCCGGCTTGCTGCTCGCCTACGGGCTGGTTGTCGGGCATCTGCCTTTCGATGAACTGTTCATGACCATTGTCGGTCTCGCCGTCGCAGCGATCCCGGAAGGTCTCCCAGCGGTCATGACGATCACACTTGCCGTTGGTGTCCAGGCGATGGCTGGACGCAATGCGATCGTTCGACGGCTGCCAGCGATCGAGACGCTGGGTTCGGTGTCCGTGATCTGCACCGACAAGACCGGTACGCTGACGCGCAATGAAATGGTCGTGGCAAGCCTCGTGGCGGCGCGCCATGTTTATGCCGTTGATGGAGAAGGCTATGCACCGGAAGGTGCCGTCCGCTGGAATGACGCCGATGTTAATCCGCAAGACCACGCTGTTCTCTCCGAATTCGCGCGCGCAGCCGGGCTCTGCAACGACGCTGTGCTGCATTCGGCTGATGGCGCCTGGCGGGTGGAAGGCGACCCCATGGAAGGAGCCTTGATGGCGCTGGCGGGCAAGATCACCGGGGGCGGCAGCGATCCCTTCACCGCAGGTTGGCGGCGGATCGATGCCATCCCCTTCGATGCCGCGCATCGCTACATGGCCGTCCTTCATGTCGACGACGAAAACAAGAAGCATATCCATGTGAAGGGTGCGCCAGAGGCCGTTCTCGATCTTTGCGCCACCCAACGCATGCCGGATGGTTCGTCGGCAGCACTCGACGCGCCCTACTGGGAAAACATGGTCGAGGTCCTTGCTGCTGAAGGGCAGCGCGTGCTTGCCGTTGCTGTTGGTGATCCGCCAAGTGGCGGCGCCCATCTTGTACAGGCCGACCTTCCCGGCACGCTGACGCTGATCGGCCTGGTGGGCCTGATCGATCCGCCTCGTCCGGAAGCGATTGTCGCTGTGGCCGACTGCCATCAGGCGGGCATCCGAGTGAAGATGATCACCGGCGACCATGCCGCGACCGCCCGGGCGATCGCCGGAATGATCGGATTGAAGAACACCAACCGGGTGCTCACCGGAGCGGATCTCGACCGCATGGATGATGCCACGCTATCACTTGCCGCTGCCGAGACCAACATCTTTGCCCGGACCTCGCCAGCGCACAAGTTGCGGCTGGTTACCGCACTCCAATCCCAGGGATTGACCGTCGCGATGACCGGTGACGGTGTCAACGATGCGCCGGCCCTCAAGCGGGCCGATGCAGGGATCGCAATGGGTGTGAAGGGCAGCGAAGCGGCGAAGGAAGCCGCCGACCTGGTTCTGGCGGACGACAACTTTGCTTCCATCGCCGCTGCCGTGCGCGAGGGGCGTACCGTCTACGACAACATCAAGAAAGTGATCAGCTGGACTCTGCCGACCAACGCGGGCGAGGCGGCGACGATCATCATCGCGCTCTTTGTCGGCCTGGCGCTCCCGGTCACGGCCATCCAGATTCTCTGGGTCAACCTGGTCACGGCGATCACGCTCGGATTGGCGCTTGCCTTCGAGCCGTCGGAAGAGGGCACCATGCGGCGACCGCCGCGCCGCCGGGAGGAGGCGCTGCTGACCGCCGACCTCATCTGGAATGTCCTGCTCGTCTCAGTGCTTTTTGCCGCTGCGGTTTTCGGAATATTCCTCTACGCGTTGGACAGGGGCTATCCGATCGAACTCGCACGGACGATGGCGATGAATACCCTGGTCGTCATGGAAATCTTCAATGTCTTTTTCATCCGCAACATCTACGGCACATCGCTCACGTGGCAGGCCGTGCGCGGGACCAAGGTCGTCTGGATCTGCGTAATCTCAGTCACCGCTGCCCAGTTTGCGGTCACCTATCTGCCCTTCATGCAATCCCTGTTCGGGACGCAGAGCGTTCCCTTGCAGGACGGATTGCTGATCGTCGGGATCGGTGCGGTGTTCTTTGCTCTCGTGGAAATCGAAAAGCAGATGCGTTTGGCATTCCGCAATCGGGGCTGACGCAGCTCCCTAGGCACCATGCGCCACAAGTCATCGGGCGGCAACGGTTGCTTCCCTCAGGAAGTGCCGCCCGAGGTGACCGACCCCATCCTGAATGTCTGCTTCGATAGCTGCCGAAAGCGCGACTGCATCCCTGGCCCGGATCGCGTCGAGGGCCTCGGCATGTCGGTCGATTCGATAGCTTTCTTCCAGTTTGGCCGTGGCCAGGCGCATGAACGGGCCGAGGCGCAACCAGACAGACTCCATCAGATCGAGAAGGACGCCACTCGCTCCGGGCTCGTAAAGCGTACGATGGAAAAGGAAGTTGAGTTCGGTCGATTGCAGCAGATCATTCGCTGCATAGGCCTCGTCAATCGCGGTGTCGATCACCTGCAGGCGTTCAAGGCGCTCGGCGTCGATATGCGGCAGGGCCCTGGTCGCTGCGAGTGTCTCGAGCGCGATGCGGGCCGCAATGATTTCCTCGAATTTGGAGAGCGTCATTTCCGGTACGCGCACGCGGCGGTTGTCGAGATATTCGAGCGCACCATCGGCGACCAACCGGTGCAGGGCTTCGCGGACCGGCATGGCACTGACGGCCAGATCTTCGGCGACACCGTTGATGGTGATCGGCAGGCCGGGAGCCACCGCGCCGGACATCACACGATTGCGCAAGGTCCGGTAGACCCGCTGCTTCAACGATTTTTCCGCCTTGCCCTCTTCAAGTGCCATGGGTCAGATCGAGATCCCGCCTTTTCGTCGCTATCGTTGTCAGGGCGTGCGGAATAGCCGTGCGCCCTCTTGAAATTTGATCAAACTAGCATTTGGTATAGATGGACCGAGTGCAAGGCCCCCGCGTTGCTCTTTTCGCCTATTTCAGGAAGCCCACATGACCGCCAAGACCATCGGCATTCTCGTCACGGGTCACTCGCCCGCCGAACTCACAAGCGAGTATGGCAATTATGCCGATATGTTTGCCGCGCTGCTGGGCGATTTCGACTTCTCGTTCAAGCGCTACTTCGTCGTCGACGGCGAGTTTCCGGCGAGCCCGACGGAAGTCGACGGGTGGCTGCTGACCGGCTCCAAGTTCGGCGTCTACGAGGACCATGAGTGGATCCGCAAGCTCGAGGACTTCATTCGGCAGGTGCATGCGGCGAAGGTGCCGATGGTCGGGATCTGCTTCGGGCACCAGGTAATGGCCAAGGCTCTCGGCGGCGAGGTCGAGAAGTTCAAGGGTGGCTGGTCTGCCGGGCCTGTGACCTACAAGCGCTCCGATACGGGCGAAGAGCAGGTTCTGCTCGCCTGGCATCAGGATCAGGTGATCAAGGTGCCCGAAGGAGCTGAAGTCGTCGGCAAGACCGACACCTGCGAGAACGCCGTCATCCGCTACGGCGACTGGGGTCTCTCCTACCAGCCGCATCCGGAGTTTTCGCCGCGCTTCTTCGAGGGGCTGGCGGAGGCACGCAAGGCTGCCATCCCTGAGACCTTGTTCGAGAAGGTCAAGAAGGTCGAGGCCCCGATCGCGACCGACCGGATCGCCAAAGAAATCGGCGAATTCCTGGCGCGCGATCGCTGACGCGTCTCAGGTTGGTGCACCGGCATCCCAGCTTTCCCTGATGAAGGCTTCGAAGAAATCCGAGAAGGTCGCGACCCTGAGCGGCAGCTGCTCGTAAGGGGGATAGAAGAGCGTCAGCCAGATTTCCGGCGTGCTCCAGCCCGGAAGCACCTCGACCAGACGGCCGGCGGCAAGATCTTCCTCGACAATGAACCGCGGCAGGAGGGCGATCCCCTCTCCCGCGACGGCAAGCCGACCGAGGAAGTCGCCGTTGTTGATCGAAAAACGTCCTTTGGCTTCAACGATGCGGCTCTGTCCGGGCCGGCTGAGTTCCCAAGTCTCGGTCTTCGACTGGTCGTGATAGCTCAGGCATTCGAGCGTCGTCAGGTCTTCCGGCACCTTCGGGATGCCGTTGCGGGCCAGGAACGAGGGCGAGGCGACCAAAACCCTCGGGACTGGCCGGATTTTGCGCCAGATCGTCGACTTGTCCGTCGGCGGGCCGGAGATGCGGATCGCGAGATCATAGTTTTCCTGCAGAATGTCGACGAAACGGTCTGACAGCTCGATCGCCACACTCGTGCGAGGGTGGATGATGGAAAATTGCGACAGGACGGTCGGCAGGACTTTCATGCCGAGCGACATCGGGGCCGAGACGCGTAGCGAGCCCGCCGTAACCTTCTGCAGATCCCGGGTTTCCTCCGTTGCGCGAGCAAGGCCCTGAACCAGCGGTGCGACGCGTGCAGCATAGGCGGCGCCCGCCGAGGTCAGGGAGACCTTTCTCGTGGTCCGCAGGAGCAGCTGAACGCCGAGTTCCTCCTCCAATCCGGACACAGTGCGCGTAACGGATGCCGGCGTCATACCGAGACGACGGGCGGCGGCGCTGAAGCTGCTCTGTTCGGCAACGGTGAGAAAGGTCCGGATGGCTTCGAGTTCACCCATGAGATTATTGCTCCAAGCGTAATAATATTCGCGATATTATCGCTATTCTCTTGGGTAAAGTCATGGCCCATATTCGGTTCAACAGAACAAGACCGGCGGACGTGCCGGGAAAGGATCAGAGCCATGCTTACCCAGATCAAAGGCCTGCATCACGTTACCTCGATGGCTGCGGATGCCCAGGAAAACAACGATTTCTTCACCAAGACGCTTGGCCTTCGCCGCGTCAAGAAGACTGTCAATTTCGACGCTCCCGATGTCTATCACCTCTATTACGGCGACGAAGTCGGCAATGCAGGATCGGTCATGACCTATTTTCCCTTTGCCAATATGGGCAAGGGTGGTCGCGGCACCGGTGAAGTTTCGGAGACCGTCTTCTCCGTGCCGAAGGGCACGCTCGGCTTTTGGCAGGAACGCCTGCAGAAGGAAGGCGTGAAGGAGCTCGGCTCCTATTCGCTCTTCGGCGAGGACCGCCTGCGTTTTGCGGGTCCCGATGGGGATGGTTTCGCGCTGGCCGAAGTCGATGGCGACAATCGCGTGCCGTTTGCCGGCCCAGTTGCGGTCTCGGAAGGCATTCATGGCTTCCGGGGCGTCACCATGCGGCTTCGCGACGAAGGTGCCACGGGTGAACTGCTGAAGTTCATGGGCTATCAGCCGGTCGATAAACAGGGTGACTTCGTTCGCTACGCAGTCCCCGGCGGCAATGGTGCCGACTTTATCGATCTCGAAGTGCTGCCGGGTGCATCGCATGCCCAGCAGGGTGCAGGTTCGGTCCACCATGTTGCCTTCGCCGTTGAAGACCGCGCCGCCCAACTCGAGGTGCGCAAGGCGCTGCTCGACACGGGTTATCAGGTGACGCCTGTCATAGACCGTGACTACTTCTGGGCGATCTACTTCCGCACGCCGGGTGGTGTGCTGTTCGAAATCGCCACGAACGAACCCGGCTTCAACCGCGACGAAGACACCGCTCACCTCGGCGAGGCGCTGAAGCTGCCGACCCGCTACCAGCAGTATCGCTCGCAGATCGAAGCCCATCTGCCCCCGATCCAAGACTAATCGCACAGAAGGGACGATGCCTGACAGCGTCGTCCCTCTTGCGGAGGAAAGCATCATGGCAATCGATAGCTATATCCACTTCTACCAGGCACCGCAGGGTGCCGCACCGCTGGTCTTCACCTTCCATGGGACCGGCGGAGACGAACATCAGTTTCCGGGGTTGGTGAATCGGATCCTACCCGAGGCGGGTATCGTCTCGCCGCGCGGTGACGTCTCGGAATACGGAGCAGCACGCTTCTTCAAGCGCACCGGCGAAGGTGTCTATGACATGGCCGATCTCGCAGAGAGGACGGTCCAGATGGCGGGTTTCATCCGCGCTCACAAGGAGACGAACCCGGATCGGCCGATTTACGGGCTCGGTTACTCGAATGGCGCCAACATTCTGGCTTCAGTTCTGTTCGAAGCTCCCGACCTCTTCGACCGCGTGATCCTGATGCATCCGTTGATCCCGTTCGATCCGTCGGCACAGCCGGGACTTTCGGATGTTGCGGTGCTCGTGACTGCCGGTCAGCGTGATCCGATTTGCCCTCTGCCGCTGACCGAGCGGCTGACGGCTTATTTCGAGGCGCAAGGTGCTCAGGTCGAGACATTCCTGCATCAGGGCGGTCATGAGGTCTCGCAGGGCGAGGTCGATGCCATTGCAGCTTACCTGCAGAAGGCCTGATGTCAGATAGACCGAATGCAAGAGGCCCGTGGCAGTACCGCGGGCCTCTTGCGTTTCGGACTTCAACCAATCCGGATGAGGGCCTTGATCAGTCCGGATTTCTCTCTTGCCCAGCGCGGTAGATCCGTTGCGAGATCTGTGAGGGTCGTCCGATGCGTGATCAGCTGGTCGATCGGCACGAGGCCATCCGCGATTGACTTGCGGACGTGATCGAAATCGACGCGGGTCGCGTTGCGGCTGCCGATCAGGGTCATCTCGCGCTTGTGGAATTCCGGGTCGGAGAAGGTGATGTCCTCCTTCACGACGCTGACGAGGACGAGGCTGCCGCCATGGGCGACAAAGCGGAAGGCGCGTTCCATCGAGGGGCGATAGCCGGTGGCGTCGAAGACGACATCGAAGCCGTCTCCTCTGGTCAATTCGGCAACAGCCGCTTCCAGATGATTGTCCGCGATGAGACCCGAAGTGAAGCCGAGGCGGTCCGCTGCCATGGAGAGGCGCTCGCTGCTGGTGTCGAGCAGGGTCACGTCATGTCCGGCAATGCGGGCGAAGATCGCCGTGCCAAGCCCGATCGGGCCGGCGCCGATCACCAGGGCCCTCGAACCCGAAGGTGTCAACGAGCGGCGGACCGCATGGGCGCCTATGGCCAGAAATTCGACGGTGGCGGCAGCTTCTGGCGAAAGATCGTCGGCGGGATACAGGTTGACGGCGGGGACCGTGATTTCCTCGCACATTGCCCCATCGGTATGCACGCCGAGCACGCGAATATTCGTGCAGCAGTTGGGCTTGTCCTTGCGGCAGGCGATGCAGGTGCCGCAGGCGATATAGGGATTGACGATGACCTTTGTGCCGAGGCCCAAGTCTACGCCCTCACCCGCCTCCACGACGGTTGCCGAGATCTCGTGGCCCATGACGCGCGGATATTCGAGGAAGGGGTGCTTGCCTTCGAAGATATGATAGTCGGTACCGCAGATGCCCACATGGCTGATGGCGATACGGGCCTCGCCGGATTTCGGGCTCGGTGCCGGATCGCGATCGACGATCTCAAGACGGCCTGGTTCGACACACAATGCGGCCTTCATGCTTATTCCTTTCGGCTGCCCGGTTCGAAGAAAAAAAAGGGGATGCCATTCGCGGCACCCCCACCTTGGGAAATTCTCAGCGGCTGCCGCGGCGGCGCAGCTGGTCGAAATAGACGATCAGGATGATCAGGGCGCCGGTGATAATGCGCTGCCAGAAGGAGTTGACGTTCATCAGGTTGGCGCCGTTGTTGATCGTCGCCAGAATGAAGGCGCCGAGCAGCGGACCCTGGACCGAGCCGACCGCGCCGAAGAGGCTGGTGCCGCCGATGACCGAGGAGGCGATTGCCTGCAGTTCCCAGCCTTCGGCCTGGGTGGCGTTACCTATCCCGATGCGCGAGGCGAGCAGGATGCCGACGAAGGCCGCACAGGTCGAGGACAGGATATAGGCCATGTAGATCGTGCGGTTGACGTTGACGCCGGAGAGGCGGGCCGCTTCGCTGTTCGAACCGACCGCGAAGAGATAGCGGCCCCAGCGGCTCAGGTGCAGGAAGATATAGGCCGGCACCGCGACCACAATGACCATCCAGAAGAGGCTGGGTACACCGAGGAAGTCGGCGCGCGCGAAGTTGGTGAAAGCCTCGTTCGAGATCGAGATGGTCGAGCCATTAGTGATCAGGAGGCCGATGCCACGCAGCGAGGTGAGGGTTGCGAGCGTGATGATAAAGGCGGGAAGACCCATGCGTACGATGCCGAAGGCGTGGAAGCTGCCGATTGCCACGCCCATCAGGAGGGTGAGGATGATCGCCAGCCAGACCGGCAGGCCTGCGGCCAGCAGCCAGGCCAGAATGACGCTGGCAAAACCGACGACTGCGCCGACCGAGAGATCGATGCCGGCGGTGATGATGACGAAGGTCTGACCGACGGCGAGAATTGCCGTCATCGAGCCCTGACGCAGCAAATTGCTGATGTTGTTGGGCGTCCAGAAGCTGTTGGTGGCAAAGCCAAGGAGCAGCCACAGGAAGAGCAGGAGGCCGAGCAGCGTGAGGCTGAAGAGGATGCTCATGCCCCTCTTCGGTGCGACCTTGGTCTCGGTGGTGTCGGTGCTCATCTTTGTCCTCCCAGTCGTCTTTTCATATCGGTGTTTGCGGGGATCTCGTCTCAGACGCCGATCGCCTCGGTCAGCACGTCTTCATGCGATGCGGTTCGATAGTCATGGCTCGCCACCAGTTTCCCCTGACGGAAGACATGCAGTCGGTCGGCCAGTTCGTAGACCTCGGGCAGATAGGACGAGATCAGGATGATGCCTGCACCCTGCTTCAGCAGTTCTGCGAAGAGGCGATAGATTTCCGCCTTCGTGCCGACGTCGACGCCGACGGTCGGTTCATCGAAAATGAAGAGGCGGGCGCCGTGGCTCAGCCACTTGCCGATCACGATCTTCTGCTGGTTGCCGCCGGACATGGCCGAGGCAAGCACCGCACGGGTGGGGGTCTTGATCTTCAGGTCGTTGATCTGCTTGTCGGCATTGCCGGCTTCCAGTTTCGGGCTGATGGTCAGCCCCCGGCTCAGACGTCCGAAAACCGGCAGGTTGATGTTGAGGCCTATCGGCAGGTTGAGGCAGAGGCCCTGGTCACGGCGGCTTTCGGGTGCCAAGGCGATGCCGAGATCCATGGCCTTGCGCTCGGTGTCTATGACGACCTTCTTGCCGTCCCAGAAGATTTCGCCGGCGGTCAGTTTGTGACGGCCATAGAGGCCGAGTGCAAATTCGCTGCGGCCGGCGCCGATGAGGCCGTAGAGGCCGACGATTTCGCCCGAGCGGACCGAAAGCGAGACATCCGAGAAGCCCGGACCGGAAAGTCCCTTCGCTTCGAGGATGGTGGCACCGATCGGCAGCTTTTCCTTGTGGTAGATCTGCTCGATCGAGCGGTTGATCATCAGCGAAATGAGTTCAGCGTCATTGGTCTCGCCGATCAGGCGGGTGCCGACATGGGTGCCGTCGCGCAGGACCGAGACGCGGTCCGCGAGTTCGAAGACCTCTTCCATGCGGTGGCTGATATAGACGATCGTCACACCTTCCGACTGCAGGCGGCGGATGAGGCGGAAGAGCTGGGCGGATTCCTGGCGGGTCAGATAGGCCGTCGGTTCGTCGAAGATTATAAAACGGATACCGCGCATGGCGGCTTTGGCGGTGGCGATCAGCTGCTGTTGACCGATCGTCAGGTTGCCGAGGATTTCGCCGGCGGGCAGATTGAAGCCGAGATCGTCGAGCACATTCTGCGCAGCCGTGGTCATGGCACGCTTTCGCATGATGCCGCCGGAGGACATCTCGTCGCCGAGGAACATGTTGGCGGCGACCGAGAGATGCGAGCAGAGAACGACTTCCTGATGCACCGCATTGATGCCGCGCTGGATCGCCTCGTTCGGGGTCGCGAGCGCGACCGGCTTGCCGCACCAACGGATCTCGCCCGACGTGCGCGGAATGACGCCGGTCAGGAGCTTGATGAGGGTGGATTTGCCAGCACCGTTTTCGCCGACAATGGCGTGGATTTCACCGGCAAGAAAGGTGACTGTCGCGGGCTTCAAAGCCTCGACGGCCCCATACTTCTTCTGCAATCCGACGAGCTCGAGGATTGGCGTTCCCGGCGGGATATGGTCGGTTTCCAGCAGTTCCGGCTGGTCGTCGTGCCGGTGGCTCAGATCGTGCAGCGAAGTCATGTCATTCCTCCCGTAGAGCAGGGAAAGCGGCCGGCGCCTCCCGCGCCCGCCCTTTCCGGTTCGGCACGCGCGACATGGGCCGCGCGTGCCGAAATCTCGATCAGTTGACCTTCGGGTTCAGAAGGGCATCCATTTTCGGCTCGGTCATGTTGGCCTGAGTGACGAGGTTTGCACCGGTATCGACGAAGGTTTCGACCTTCTCGCCCTTGGAAACTGCGAGCGCGGTCTTCACGCCGTCATAGCCCATGCGGTACGGATCCTGGACGACGAGGCCGGCGAGAACGCCTTCCTTGAGGAAGCCGACGGTCTTTTCATCGCTATCGAAGCCGATGACCTTGATCTTGTCGCCGAGCTTGTTTTCAGCGATCGCCTGGCCGACGCCCTGCGCCATGATCAGGTTCGAGGCGAAGACGCCAACGATGTTCGGGTTGGCGGTGATCAGGTCGGTCATCATGTTGAGGCCGGTCGTCGCCTGACCATCGGCAAAGCGGTCGACCACCACGGTGATGCCCGGATACTTCGTCTTCATCTGGTCGAGGAAGCCTTCGCGGCGCTGGTCGAGCGAACCGACGCCCGGCAGGCTGGTGATGATGGCGACTTCGCCCTCTTCCTTGCCCGTCGCTTCCTTGATGGCGGCTGCGAGGCCGTCAGCGGCGATGCGGCCACCCTGGACATTGTCGGTGGTGAGGAACGATGTGAAGGCCTGGGAGTCCGCGCCGGAGTCGATACCGATGATCGGAACAGACTTGGCGGCTTCGTCGATCGGCTTGCCGAGGGCCTTGAACTCGGTCGGCGAGATGACGACAGCTGCGGGGCTTCCAGCAACGGCGTTCTCAAGAATGCTGATCTGGCCGTTGATGTCGGATTCGGACTGAGCGCCGAGTTCAGGCACGTTGACGCCGAGGTCCTTGCCGGCCTGGCGGGCGCCGGCGAGCACGATCTGCCAGTAGAAGGACGTGGTGTCCTTGACGATGATCGGAATGGTCACGTCCTGTGCAAAGGACGTGGCCGGCATCATCGACGTCATCATTGCAGCGCCGGCGATCCCCATCAGGGCGCGGCGAGTCATGCTCTTCAGAATGGTCATTTGGGTTCTCCTCTCAACGCGTCCTGTTCCTCCGGTGAGATCGTGCCGCAGTACGCAACCAGAACGATCTTTATCGATAAAAAACATTTTATCGAGGCACGCTACTCCAGCATTCTGGAGATTGCAAGCTGGCAAAAGCGGTCTCCTCCAAACCTCTTTCGCCCTCATTTCCAGGGCATTCCGAGCCTTCTCAGACGCGGTGAACCTCTTCCGGATAGACGACACCCTTCTTCAGGATGACGTTGCCGTAGATCCGTAATTCCGTGGTGGCTACGATGTAGGCCGCTGTCTGTGCACGCTCATAAAAGGCGAAGCGTTCAAGGCTTTCCAGCTGGACGTCGCCGGCCAGTTTCGTGATCACCGACTGGAATTCGGCGCAGATCTCCGGGACCGCATGCGGGTCACCGACCACCTGCATGCGCCAGGCCGCATCCTCGACGAACTGGTCGAGCGGCATGTGGGCGAGGATCGCTTCCAGAATCTCGACGGCACCGACGCCATCTGCCCGGATCACCGGCGGTCCCATGGTGGAGGCAGGGAAGTTGCCATCGGCGATGACGATCTCGTCGCCATGGCCCATGGTGGCGATGGCATGCAGCAGATCGGGTCCGAGCAGGGGGTGGATGCCCTTCAGCATGATACGCCCCCTATTCCCGCACTGGCGCGTCGCCGAGCGGCGGGGCGACCAGTGTGTGAGCGTCGAACGGCGCGAAGGCGGAGGCAGGCAGTTCTTCTGATGTCAGCGCCATGTTGCGATCGAGGCTTTCCGGCTTTGCCGTGCCGATGATGACGGAGGCGACGGCCGGATGGTGCAGCGGGAACTGCATTGCAAACTGGGCGAGAGGCTTGCCGGCTTGTTTCGCCAGGTCTTCCATGGCGCGCACCTTGGCGAGCACCTCGTCGGTCGCGGGGGTATAGTCGAAATGCGCGCCTGGAACGGCACCTGTCGCCAGGATACCGGAATTGAACACGCCGCCGGCGGTGATCGAGGTGCCGCGCTTTTCGCAGAGCGGTAGCAGTTCCTCGACGGCAGAGCGGTCGAGCAGCGAATAGCGGCCGGCCATCAGGATGACGTCGATATTGATGTCAGCCATCATCTCCAGGCAGGCGGGGACTTCATTGACGCCGAGGCCGAAGGCCTTGATCGCGCCAGAGGATTTCAGCTGGTCGAGCGCCTTGTAGCCGCCGTCGCGCAACTGCTTCACATAGCGATCGTTGACCTCGCGGCCATGGGTATAGACGCCGATATCGTGGACATAGAGGATGTCGATGCGATTGAGACCGAGGCGGGCGTAGCTGAAATCGACCGAGCGCATGATGCCGTCATAGCTGTAGTCGTAAACCAGCTTGAAGGGCAGCGGATCGACAAAGCCGACATTCGGGATCTGGTCCTTCGGCACGGGCGCCAGCAGACGGCCAACCTTGGTCGAGAGCACATAGCTGTCCTCCGGCTTGTCGCGCAGGAAGTCGCCGACATAACGCTCGGCCTGGCCAAAGCCGTAATGGGGCGCCGTATCGAAATAGCGGATGCCGTGATCCCAGGCGGCCTGCAGGGTAGCGATGCCGACATCGCGGGGGCAGGGGCGATAGAGGCCGCCGAGTGGGGCCGTGCCGAATGAGTATTCGGTCACTTCGAGGGCGGTCTTTCCGATGCGTCTCGTCTTCATGCTGGTATCCAGTGTCCTGTTGTCGACGTCAGAGCGTGGCGCCGAGGTGCCACGGCACGAATTCGTTGTCGCCGTAACCGAAGAGTTCGCTCTTGGTCTTCTGGCCGGAGGCGGTCTCGATGATCAGGTCGAAGATGTCGCGGCCGAGGCCCGAGACGCTGGCGTCACCCGTGGCGATGACGCCGCAGTCGATGTCCATGTCCTCTTCCATCGACTTGTAGAGTGCTGTGTTGCTCGTCAGCTTGATCGACGGCACGGGGCGCGAGCCGAAGCAGGAGCCACGGCCGGTGGTGAAGGCAATCACATTTGCGCCGCCTGCCACCTGGCCGGTCGCCGAAACCGGGTCGTAGCCGGGTGTGTCCATGAAGACGAGGCCGTGTTCGGTGACGCGTTCCGCGTAATTGTAGACGGCGGTCAGCGGCGAGCGTCCGCCCTTGGCCACGGCGCCGAGGGATTTCTCGAGAATGGTGGTCAGGCCACCTTTCTTGTTGCCGGGCGAGGGATTGTTGTCGAGGGATGCGCCATGCTGGGCGACATAGGCCTCCCACCAGGAGATCAGGCCGTCGAGCTTGATAGCGACGTCCTCGTTGACGGCGCGGCTGCGCAGGAGGTGTTCGGCGCCATAGATTTCCGAGGTCTCGGAGAGGATCGCTGTGCCGCCGGCTCCTGCCAGAATATCGACGGCAACGCCGAGCGCCGGATTGGCGGTGATGCCGGACAGGCCATCGGAGCCACCGCATTGTAGGCCAACGATGATTTCGCTGACGGAGATCGGCTCGCGGCGCATGGTGCCGACTTCGGCTGCGATCTCTTTGAGGATCGAAAGCGCGTTCTCCACCGCGCGGCGGGATCCGCCTGCATCCTGGATGTTGAAGTGACGTTTCGAAGCACCTGCTCCGCTTTGGCCGTAAAGCGTCAGTTGGTTCACTTCGCAGCCTAGGCCGACCATCAGTACGCCGCCGAAATTCACATGTCTTGTGTAGCCGGCTATCGTTCTGTGCAGCGTGCGCATGCCGTCGCCGGTTGAGCTCATGCCGCAGCCCTGGTCGTGGACGATCGGCACGAAGCCGTCGATGCCCTCGTAATGCGGCAGGATGGTGCGGTTCGCGGCATCCGCGATCGCCCGACAGACGGTGGTGGAACAGTTCACGCTGGCGATGATACCGATGTAGTTGCGGGTTGCAGCGCGTCCGTCGGCACGTCGATAGCCCATGAAGGTGCGGCCCTTGTCGGCAGCCGTCGCCGTTTCGGGCTGGGCAAGGCCGCTCACCGAGAGGCGATCTTCATCGAAGGCGAGATTGTGGGAATGGACGTGGTCGCCGGCTGCAATGTCCGTCGTGGCGCGACCGATCGCCTGGGCATATTTGACGACCGGCTCGCCCTTGTGGATGGCTCGAACCGCCACCTTGTGGCCAGGATCAATCTTCGCCGCTGCCGGCGCGCCGCCCGGCAGGACATGCCCGGCTTCGATCGCAACAGTGGTCACGGCAACATTATCGTCCTGCGACAGCAGGATGCAGGCTGGTTTTGACACCCGATGTTTCTCCCATGCGTCCGGCAGTACCGGATCCTGTGTTTTGTCTTTTATCGGCAATAGACAGTTGGTCGTCAATGGGTATGATATCGATAAAGAACAATTTGCTTTGATCGGGAGCGGGAGGTTTAGACCAAGACCACGCGGAGGCAGGGCCACCGCAATCGGTGGTTTCCGTTGCGCGAAGCCACGTCTTGCGCCATGAGGCAAAAGATCGTCACGTGTGCATCATTTCAACCTAGGCAGAGCCATGGCCAAGCAGAACACCGTCTTCAAGGACGCCTACAACCGCACGCTGAAGCTGATCGAGGAAACGGACACACTTCCCTCGGAGCCGGAGCTTTGCGGGCTGCTCAGCGTTAGCCGGACCACAGTGCGGGCCGTTCTGACGCGGCTCGGCGAAGTCGGGCTGGTTGCCTGGGACAAGCGATCCAAGACGGTGCTGCGTCGGCCGGGGCAGGGCGACTATTTCCCGGACGAAGAAACCAACTCTCTGTCGGAAATCATCGAGCGTAGCTTCATGCGCCGGATCCTGGCCGGCGGTGCGCAGCCGGGCATGCAGATCAACGAGCTGGAGCTCGCTCGTGAAATCGGCATTGGAACGACCAGCGTGCGGGAATTCCTCATTCGCTTCAGTCGCTTCGGACTGATCGAGAAACGGCCGAACAGCCATTGGGTGCTGAAGGGCTTCACCCGTGAGTTTGCGCTCGAACTCACCGAAGTCCGCGAGATGTTCGAACTGCGCTCTGCGGCCGCTTTCGTCCATCTGGCGGCGGATCATCCGGCCTGGGCCGAGCTAAAGGCCGTCGAGGCACAGCATCATGCGTTGTTGGCCGATATCGACAATCGCTACACGGAGTTTTCGGAGCTCGACGAGCGGTTCCACCTGCTCGTCCAGAAGGCATCGAGCAACCGCTTCATCATCGATTTCTACGACATTATCGCGATCGTCTTCCACTATCACTACCAGTGGAACAAGACGAATGCGCGGGCGCGCAACCAGCGAGCGCTGGAAGAGCACCTCGACTATATCGGCGCGCTTTTTTCTCGCGATGCGGCGGCGATCGAGAAGGCCTGCCGGCAGCACCTGAAATCGGCGCGCGAAACATTGCTGCAATCCATCCAGGAGCCCGCCTGAGCCATGACGACGCCGATCCTGCAATTCGGCACGAGCCGATTTCTCCAGGCGCATGCCGATCTCTTTGTCAGCGAAGCGATGAAGACGGGAAGGGCGCTGGGACCGATCACCGTCGTGCAGACGAGCGGCGATGCCTCCCGGGCCGGGCGGATCGGGGCCTTGTCGGCGCCCGAAGGGTTTCCGGTCATCATCAGGGGGCTGGAAGACGGAAAGCCCGTGGAGCGGGAGTTGCGCGTGCGATCGGTCAGTCGGTCGCTGTCCACCGCGGCCAATTGGGAGGAGGTCACCCGGATCTTCGTCGAAGAGGCGCGTGTCATTCTCAGCAATACCGGAGACAAGGGTTATGCGCTGGTTGACGGGGACACGGTCGACGGTGTTCCGCGTTCTTTTCCGATGAAGCTCCTGGCATTGCTGCATGCGCGTTTCCGCAGCGGCGGGATGCCGGTGACCATCTTGCCCTGTGAGCTGATCTCGCGAAACGGCGAGGTTCTTCGGCGACTGATCGTTGATCTCGCAAGCAGGCATATTCCCGACGCGCTGTTCGTTTCCTGGCTGACGGACCGTGTCATCTGGGGAAACACGCTGGTTGACCGCATCGTCTCCGAGCCGATCGAGCCTGCGGGTGCGATTGCGGAGCCCTATGCGATCTGGGCGATCGAGCGCCAGCCTGGACTGACCCTTCCCTGCGAGCATCCTTGCATCAAGCTCGTCGACGAACTGACGCTGTATGAGAGGCTGAAGCTGCATATTCTCAATCTCGGCCATACCGTGCTTGCCGATAGCTGGCAGGGGCAAGGCCGGCCGCAGACGGAATGCGTCAAGGATATCCTGGCCGATCCCGCGATCCGTGCTGAACTGGAGGAGATTTACCGCGAGGAAGTCGTGCCCGGTTTCCGCTTGCATGGTCTGGGCGCGGAGGCCGAGGCCTATGTCGCGACCACGCTCGAGCGTTTTCTCAATCCCTATCTGGACCACAGATTGTGCGATATCGCCGGCAACCACGCAGAAAAGATCGTCCGCCGCATCATCGGTTTCAAGGACTGGTGCCCTTACGTCGCCATGCCGAAGCTTTCGGCGATTGCCGCTCGATAACGGCATAGCTGCTCAGGCCGGCGGCGCGCCTTTCGAGCGCATGCGTCGACGGAAGGCGGTCGGCTTTTCGACAAAACGCTGGCTGAAGGCCTCGTAGAAGCGAGAGACCGATCCGAAGCCGCTTTCGAAGGCGACATCGGTGATCGACAGATCGGTCGAGATCAGCAGGGACTGGGCAGTGTCGAGGCGATGGCGCACGATCGCCTGGTTGATCGTGTGGCCCACGGCGCGCTTGAAGATCGACATGGCGTAGTTCGGGTGAAGGCCCACCGCATTGCCCACGTCATCTGCGGAGATGTTTTCGAGCGCATGTTCGGCAATGAAGCGCAGCATGCGTTCAATGTGTTCGACGCGTTCGCTGTCGTTGGCGCTGAAGCTCGCGATCGCCGAGCCTTCTTCGCGCAGATCGCGCCAGCCGTCCCGTTCGATCCTGAGGACGCGTGCCGTCAGTTCGTTGCGCACAATCTCGGTCAGGTTCTCGTCGCCGGCCAGAAGTTCCTCGCGCCAGCGCTGAAAGATATCACGGTCCCAGGACCGGATCTCAAGCGCTTCGATCATCGCGCCGCGAAAGACGGCATCTCGGAACCGGCTCAGATTGGCCAGGCCAAGGAAGACCGACATCGGCACGTAAAGGCAGACGAAGCGGGTGCCCTCCTGTCTGTCGATCACCTGATGCGGGATCATGCCCCAGAACAGGCAAAGGCGTCCCTCGTCCACCGTCAATTCACGGCCATCGAACCAGTAGGTCATATGGCCCGATAGAACGAAGTTGAGTTCGATCTGGCTGTGCATGTGCGGGCCTGCCATCCGCTGGACCGTCAGATTTTCGCCAGCACAAAACCGGTGGTCGCCGAAGATGACCAGCGGGTGCCGTGGGTCGTGATCCGGATGAACCGGAACTGATTCGTCCTCTAGAAGCGGCTTCACATGTTCCAAATCTTAGGATCCCGGAAAAGTTCGATGAAAACTCGGTAGATTATTACGGGTTTGAGCCCGATGATCAAGCAGAGCTGGGAAGTCCGCTCCGGTGGGATCCGGGGCCAGAGCTCCGCAATGCCATGCATAACGGTCATAGGGAGGAAAACATGACCCTTTTCAAAAGCCTGAGCGCATTCGCTCTGGGTGCTGCCCTTCTGTCGTCCACCGCTTTTGCCGGTGAGATCATTCTCAATTCCGACCACTCTGATCCGGCGCCGAAAAAGGCGATGGAAGAGCTGATCGCCGATTTCCAGAAGGCTAACCCAGACATCACGGTCAAGTGGAACAACTTCGACCACGAAGGCTACAAGTCCGCCATCCGCAATTTCTTGACCGCTGACGCGCCCGATGTTGCCGCATGGTATGCTGGCAACCGCATGGAGCCCTTCGTCAAGGCCGGCCTGTTCGAAGACGTTTCCGACGTCTGGGAAGCCAATGGCCTGAACGAGCAGCTGAAGTCCGCTTCCGCTTCGATGACCATCGATGGCAAGAAGTGGGGCGTGCCCTACACCTATTACCAGTGGGGCATCTACTACCGTAAGGACATCTTCGCCGAACAGGGCATCGAGCCGCCGAAGAACTGGGCCGAATTCCTGGCCGCCTGCGAAAAGCTGAAGACGGCCGGCATCACACCGATCACCATTGGCACCAAGGCGCTCTGGCCGACCGGCGGCTGGTTCGACTATCTCAACCTGCGCGTCAACGGCTACGAGTTCCACATGGAACTGACCTCGGGCAAAGTCCCCTACACCGATCCGCGCGTGAAGGCCGTGTTCGAGAAGTGGGGCGAGCTGGTCAATGCCGGCTACTTCAACGAAAACCATGCCGCGATCGACTGGCAGGATGCCATTCCGCAAATGGTTCAGGGCAAGGCTGCGATGTATCTGATGGGCAACTTCGCGGTTGCCACGATGAAGGATGGCGGCCTGACGGAAGACCAGATCGGCTTCATGCAGTTCCCGGAAATCACGGCTGGCATTCCGATGTCGGAAGAGGCCCCGACCGACACGTTCCACATCCCGTCGGGCGCGAAGAACAAGGAAGACGCGAAGAAGTTCCTCGCCTACCTCGCTTCGCCGGAAGCGCAGACCAAGATGAACGCGACGCTCGGCCAGCTGCCGGTGAACAACCAGGCCGAGAAGCCGGCGGACCCGTTCCTCAATGCCGGTTTCGAGATGCTGTCGAATGCTTACGCGCTCGCACAGTTCTATGACCGCGATGCCAATGCCGAAATGGCAAAGGCCGGCATGGAAGGCTTCCAGGAGTTCATGGTCAAGCCTGAGCGTCTGGACGCCATCCTGGAGCGTCTCGAAAAGGTTCGGGCCCGCGTTCACAAGTAAGCCATAGAGCTCCCTGCGCCGGGTGCTGTGGGTCTCCCTGGGGCCCATGGCATCCGGTTGCCGTTTCCCTTGACCTTCAGAGGTGCCGCCATGAGCAACACCGTTCCTTCGTCGTCCGGCTTCTGGAAGCGAAACCAGCAAAAATACGCGCCGTTCCTGTTCCTGGCGCCCGGCATGCTGATGTTCCTGATCTACGTGCTCGTCCCGATCTTCGAGTCGATCTGGATCAGCTTTCACGACTGGGACGGTCTCGGCGCCATGACCTGGATTGGCTTCGGCAACTATGCCGAGCTCATGGATGATGATTCCTTTTACACGTCGCTCTACAACAACGTGATTTGGCTGGTGCTCTATCTCCTGTCGATCCCGGCGGGCTTGGCCGTTGCGCTCTTCCTCAACCAGACGGTCACCGGCATCCGGCTCTACAAGTCGCTGTTCTTCTTTCCCTTCGTGATCAGCCAGGTCGTCGTCGGTCTGATGTTCACGTGGTTTTACGCGCCGGATTTCGGCCTGTTCGCGAAGCTCACGGAAGTGCTGTTTGGCAGCCAGATCGCTGTGCTCGCCGATGAGCGCTACGTCACCTACGGCATCATCGTCGCAGGCCTTTGGCCGCAGACGGCCTATTGCATGATCCTTTATCTGACCGGTCTCAACAACATCAATCCGGAACAGGTGGAAGCCGCGCGCATGGACGGCGCCAAGGGTCTGAAGCTGCTCTGGTACGTGATCCTGCCGCAGCTGGCTCCGGCCACCTTCATTGCCATGGTCGTGACCGTCATCGGCTCGCTGCGTTCCTTCGACCTTGTCTCCATCATGACGGCCGGCGGACCCTACGGGTCGAGCCAGGTGCTCTCCTACTTCATGTATGAGCAGGCACTCTCCGAATACGGCTTCCGCATGGGTTACGGCGCTTCGATCGCGGTCGTGCTGTTCCTCATCATGATGGTCTTCATCTCGCTCTTCATCGTCCGCATGCTCGCCCAGGAAAGGAACGCCTGATGTTCCCCACTCCGATCCAGAAGGCCTCGCCCTTTGCGCAGACGGCCTACAAGATCCTGCTGCCGGTGGCGCTTTTCCTCTGGCTCCTGCCGCTGATCGGCGTTGCCATCACGTCAGTGCGCCCCGCGGGTGACTTGGCCGCCGGGAACTATTTCGGCATCCCCTCCGGCTTTGCCGGCTTCGCGAACTATTCGGCCGTCTTCAACAACTCGCCGATCGGCTATTACATACTGAACTCGTTCAAGGTGACGATCCCGACGGTGATCGGCGCCGTAGCACTCTCCTGCCTCACCGGCTTTGCGCTTGCGGTCTACAAGTTCAAGGGCAATCTCGTCCTGTTCTTCATGTTCGTCGCTGGCAACTTCATCCCGTTCCAGATCCTGATGGTGCCGGTGCGTGACATGACGCTGCGTGCCGGTCTCTACGACACGACGATGGGCCTCGTGCTCTTCCATGTCGCCTTCCAGACCGGCTTCTGCACGCTGTTCATGCGCAATTTCATCAAGGGCCTGCCCTTTGCGCTGATCGAATCGGCCCGCGTCGAGGGCGTCTCGGAATGGCGGATCTTCCGCTATATCGTGCTGCCGCTGATGCGCCCGGCGATTGCAGCGCTGTCCGTGCTGATCTTCACCTTCGTCTGGAACGACTACTTCTGGGCGACGGTTCTCGTGCAGGGTCAGCATGCCATGCCGGTTACCGCCGGGCTCTATTCGCTGAACGGCCAGTGGGTGGCCGCCTGGCATCTCGTCTCCGCCGGCTCGATCGTCGCGGCCTTGCCGCCGGTCGCCATGTTCTTCCTGATGCAGCGCCACTTCATCGCTGGCCTCACACTCGGAGCGACCAAGGGATGAGTGAAATAATCATCATCGATTCGGGCCAGCTGTCGCTGAGCTTGCGCCTGCCGGACCTCGGCATGCCGGAGATCCTGTCCTTCGGGGCGGAGCCTGTCGAACCCGATTCCTTGTTCGCGATCGAACGGTCAAGCCGCGTCAACGGCATGGACGTGGCGGTACCCTCGTCCGTTCTCCTGCCGACAGGCGGCATGGGCTTCTTCGGCTGGCCGGCGATTGCAGGTCATCGTGGGGGGCGTGACTTCGTCGCACAGTTCGGCGGCTGGACTGTTAGCCGAGATGGCAATCGCACGGTGCTGACCGGTATCGATGCCGTCGCGAATCTATCGCTTGCCATCACGCTGACGGCGCATACCTCCGGCCTCATTTCGATGGCGACGAAGCTGACCAATCGCGGCGACACGGACTATCAGCTCGATCGCTGCATGGCCGGCACCTTCCTTGCACCGGCAGGTGACCTGCAGGTGATGAGCTTTACCGGCATCTGGGGGCGTGAGTTCCAGACGCGGCGCGAGCTGCTCGGCAATGGCACCTGGATCCAGGAAAATCGTCGTGGGCGTACGTCCCATGATCGCTTTCCGATGCTGTTCATCGAAAGCGAGACCCAGATCTTCGGCGTCACGCTTGGCTTCAGCGGCAACCACCAGATGGTCATCGACCGCACCGATGACGGACGGCGCCTCGTACATCTCGGTGAGCTGTTCGAGCCGGGTGAGATGACCCTCGCTCCGGGCGAAAGCTATGAAAGCCCGCTTGCCTATGCAGGCGCCGATACGGAAGACTTCCATGCCTTCGTGCGCGAAGAACTGACCACTTGGCCGGGCGGCCAAATGAGCCCGCGCCCGGTGACGCTCAACACCTGGGAAGGCAATTACTTCGATCACCAGATGGACTCGCTCAAAGCCCAGGCGACAGCGGCTGCCGAACTCGGCATCGAGCGCTTCGTGCTCGACGACGGCTGGTTCGGCAAGCGCGACAACGACACAACGAGCCTTGGCGACTGGGATATCGATGCCCGCAAATATCCCGACGGCTTGAAGCCGCTGGTGGACCATGTCACAGGCCTTGGTATGCAGTTCGGCATTTGGTTCGAGCCTGAGATGGTGAACCCGGTTTCCGAACTGTACAAGGCGCATCCCGACTGGGCGCTGACGGTCGAGGGTCGTCCGATCCTCGAATCGCGCACCCAGCTGGTGCTGGATCTGACCCGCCCCGAAGTCTCCGACTATCTCTTCAGCAAGATCGATGCGGTGCTCTCCAACCACGCCGTTTCCTACATCAAGTGGGACATGAACCGCGATCTGACGCATGCCGCGGGTCGCGACGGCAAAGCGAAGACTGCTGCCCAGACCCGTGCCGTCTATGCGCTGATGGACCGCGTTCGTGCCGCTCATCCCAATGTCGAAATCGAAAGCTGCGCCTCCGGGGGCGGGCGTATCGATTATGGTGCGTTGAAGCGCACCCATCGCGTCTGGACGTCCGATTGCACGGATGCGCTGGAGCGGCTGGAAATCCAGCGCGGCGCTTCGGTCTTCGTGCCGCCGGAAATTCTCGGCAGCCATATCTCGGCCTCACCGAACCACCAGACGGGCCGTCGGCATACACTCGCCTTCCGGGCGCTGGTGGCGCTTGCCTATCATCTCGGTGTCGAGCTCAATCCGCTGGAACTGGCGGAGGAGGAGCGCGCCGAGCTGAAGGTCTATATCGAGACCTACAAGCGACTGCGTGACCTCTTCCATGCGCCGGGCGCCAGTTTCCGCATGGAGCCGCTGGACGGTCGCTATGTCTGGGGTGCGGCTTCGGCCGAGAAAATCGTGGTGATCGTCGCTCAGGGGCCGCAGATGGTGGGCGAACAGCCAGCACCTCTGCGCCTGCCCGATGAGATCACCCAGTTCGGTGGCCAGTGGCGGATCAAGACCGTGCTGCCGGCAGAACCGCAATTCATCCGTATCTCCGAGGGCCAGAAAGCGCTGCTTTCCGGCGGTGTCAGTTTCGCGCTTTCCAGTGCCGGTCTTGCCGGACTGCCGCTGCCGATGCTGATGCCCGAAAGTGCACTTCTCCTCGAACTCGAATCGATCAAGGGAGGCAAGACCCATGGCTGACGTGAGCCTGCGTGACGTCAAGAAACAGTTCGGCGCACTCAGCGTCATCAAGGGTGTGGATCTCGACGTCAAGGACGGCGAGTTCTGCGTCTTCGTCGGCCCTTCCGGCTGCGGCAAGTCCACGCTTTTGCGCATGATTGCGGGCCTCGAGGAGATCACCTCCGGTTCGCTTGCGATCGGTGGCCAGGACATGACCAGCATCGGCCCGTCCGAGCGTGGCGTTGCCATGGTCTTCCAGTCCTATGCGCTTTATCCGCACATGACCGTCGAGGAAAACATCGGTTTCGGCCTGAAGATGACCGGCCATTCCAAGGCCCTGATCGCCGAGCGCACCGCCGTTGCCGCCAAGATGCTACAGCTTGAGCCGCTTTTGCAGCGCAAGCCCGGCCAGCTTTCGGGCGGCCAGCGCCAGCGCGTGGCCATCGGCCGCGCCATCGTCCGCAATCCGGAAGTCTTCCTGTTCGACGAACCGCTGTCGAACCTCGATGCAGCACTGCGCGTCCAGATGCGCACGGAGCTTTCCAAGCTGCACCAGGATCTGAAGGCAACGATGATCTACGTGACTCACGACCAGGTCGAGGCCATGACGATGGCCGACAAGATCGTCGTCCTGTCTGCCGGCAAGATCGAGCAGGTCGGCTCGCCGCTCGAACTCTACCACCGCCCGAACAATCTCTTCGTTGCCGGCTTCATCGGCTCGCCGAAGATGAATTTCCTGAAGGTTCAGGCTTCGGCTGCCGACGGTGTTGCCGTGGTGCGTCTGCCCGGGGCGGAGATCTCGATCCCGACGCATGGGGCGGGCGTGCCGGCTGGGGAGCTGACCTTCGGCCTGCGTCCCGAGCATATCGACGCAACCGGCAAGGGCGATGTCGTCATCGACGCGACCGTCAAGCTCGCCGAATATCTCGGTTCGGAGACGCTGTTCTTCGTCACGCTTGCCGACGGCTCGGAGCTTGCGGTGAAGGCCGATGGTCTGGCCAGCGAAAAGCCCGGCCAGACGCTGCGCCTCGGCATCAATGCCAAGGCCTGCCATCTGTTCGACAAGGACGGCAAGGCCGTCATCAATGGGGATCTGACACGATAATGCTGGGCGTCTGCTACTATCCGGAACACTGGGACGAAAGCCGGTGGCGAACCGACGCGCGCCGGATGCGCGAACTCGGCATTTCCTTCGTGCGCATCGGTGAATTCGCCTGGTCTCGTCTGGAGCCCTCGCGCGGCAATTTCACCTTCGATTGGCTCGACCGGGCAATCGACGTGTTGCATGAAGCGGGACTTAAGGTCGTGCTCGGCACGCCGACCGCGACTCCGCCCAAGTGGCTCGTGGACGAATGCCCCGATATCATTCCCTATGACGAACAGGGCCGCCCGCGCGGCTTCGGCTCGCGTCGTCACTATACCTTTTCATCGGAGACCTGGTGGAAGGAGAGCGCGCGCATCGTCGAGATCGTCGCCAAGCGCTATGGCGAGCACCCCGGTATCGTCGGCTGGCAGACGGACAATGAGTATGGCTGTCACGATACGACGGTTTCCTGGGGTCCTGAAGATCTGAAGAGCTTCAAGCGCTGGCTTCGCCTGCGCTACCAGTCGACCGATCAGCTCAACGAGGCCTGGGGTTCGGTCTTCTGGTCGATGGAGCTCACAAGCTTCGACGACGTCGCTCTGCCGAACCTCACTGTGACCGAGCCGAACCCGGCGACGCGCCTCGACTTCTGGCGTTTCCATTCCGACCAGGTCGCGGCTTACGACAAGATGCAGTGCGAGATCATCCGCAAGCATTCGTCCGGTCGCTGGATCACCCATAACTTCATGGGCTTCGTCTCTGATTTCGACCACTTCAAGGTCGGCGACAATCTCGATCTCGCCTCCTGGGACAGTTATCCGATTGGCTTCGTCGAGAAGTTCCCCTTCACCGAAGAAGAGCGCAATCGCTGGGCCGAGACCTCGCATCCCGATATCGCGCCTTATCACCACGATCTCTACCGCGCCGTCGGCAAGGGTCGCTTCTGGGTGATGGAGCAGCAGCCGGGTCCGGTGAACTGGGCGCCGTGGAACCCCGTGCCGAAGCCGGGCATGGTGCGGCTGTGGACGTGGGAGGCGCTCGCGCATGGGGCTGATGTCGTCAGTTACTTCCGTTGGCGTCAGGCGCCCTTCGCGCAGGAACAGATGCATGCGGGCCTGAACCTTCCCGGCCTCGACGAGTGGTCGCCGGGCGGCAAGGAAGCCATGCAGGTCTCTGACGAGCTGGCTGCGCTCGGCGCGCTTCCCGAAACGAGCCAGGCACCTGTCGCGCTGGTCTTCGACTATCAGAGCTACTGGTCGACGATGATCCAGCCGCAGGGCAAGGATTTCCGCTACGAGGAACTCTGCTTCCGCTGGTACGAGGCCCTGCGTCATCTCGGCCTCAACGTCGATTTCGTCCGTCCGGGCGTCTCGCTCGAGGGCTATCCGCTCGTTGTCGTGCCCTGCATGACGGAAGTCACTGAAGCGGCACGCGCCGAGCTTGAAAAGGCTGGGGGTGTCCTAGTGATCGGTGCGCGCACGGGTTCGCGCGACCGCAATTTCCGCATTCCGGAAAACCTGCCGCCGGGTCCGCTGGGCGCACTCACGGGCAATCGCGTCATTCAGGTTTCCTCGATGCGCCCCGGGCTCTCGGATCGCGTTTCTGGCAAAGTGTCGGGTCATGCGATCCGTTGGCGGGAATATGTCGAGACATCGGCTTCGGTGCTCGCCACCTTCGACAATGGTGATCCGGCGCTCACCGAAAAAGACAATGTGCTCTATCTTGCCTGCTGGGCGGATGCAGGGCTGCTGGCCGAGGTGTTGGAACTGGCGACGAAGAAGGCCGGTGTTGCCACGCTGCCGGTGCCGGACTTCATTCGTATCCGCCGTCGCGGCGATCTGGTCTTTGCCTTCAACTACGGAACAGAAGACTGGACGCTCCCTGAAGGTGCCGTTCCCGTACTGGGTGAGAGGGTCCTGAGACCGCAGGCGCTCGCCGCCTGGCGTGCCTGATTTCGACATGTTCGAGGGCCGGCGTCACGCCGGCCCTGTTCATTTGCTGGTACCGTTTTCCGGAACCCATCCATGGCTCACCGGTTTGACCCTCGACATCAGCAACGAGGAGATGACCCATGGCCGACTATCCCACGCCGCCCTTTCCACAGAAAAAGGTTCCGATGCCGGGCCGGACCGCCGACATGAATCCGCGGCCCGATCATGGCGAAGAAAGCTATAAGGGTTCGGGCAAGCTCGAAGGGCTGAATGCGATCATCACCGGTGGAGACAGCGGGATCGGTCGGGCGGTGGCAATCGCCTATGCACGCGAAGGTGCCGACGTGCTGATCTCCTATATCGAGGAAGACGAGGACGCCAAGGACACCGCGCGCTGGGTTGAAAAGGCTGGGCGCAAGGCCGTGCTGGTCCGAGGCGACATTCAGAGCGCTGATCATTGCCGAGAGATTGTCGACATAGCGGTTCGTGAACTCGGCGGCGTCGACATTCTCGTCAACAACGCCGCCCACCAGGCGACTTTTGACGACATCACCGAAATCCCGGATGAGGAGTGGGAGCTGACCTTCCGCGTCAATATCCACGCCATGTTCTATCTGACCAAGGCGGCCGTGCCGCATATGAAAAACGGCGGTTCGATCATCAACACGGCCTCGATCAATTCCGTCAGTCCCAGCCCGCATCTTCTCGCCTATGCGACCACCAAGGGCGCGATCCAGAACTTTACCGCTGGGCTTGCGCAGATGCTGGCGGAAAAGAGCATCCGGGCCAATGCTGTGGCACCCGGTCCGATCTGGACGCCGCTCATTCCCTCAACGATGCCGGAGGACAAGGTGAAGAACTTCGGCAAACAGGTGCCGATGCAGCGCCCCGGGCAACCGGCCGAATTGCAGACGGCCTATGTCATGCTCGCCGATCCGCTCTCCAGCTATGTGTCCGGCGCGACGATCGCCGTCACAGGCGGCAAGCCCATCATCTAAGTCGGTCTTGCCTTTGGCGCGCGGCGTGGCAAGTTGCGCGCCATGAACAAAGTGATCCTGATCGTTCTCGACGGGCTGCGTTACGACGCGGCCCGTACCTGTCTCGGCTATATGGAAGGGCTCGTGGCTGCGGGGCGCGCCGATGTGCGCAAGCTGACCTGCGAGCTGCCGGCCATGTCGCGGCCGCTCTATGAGACCTTGCTGACGGGGCGAAAGCCCGTGGACCATGGCGTGGTCAGCAATGGCGTGGTGCGCCGTTCCATGGGGGACAATCTCTTCGCGCGAGTCAGGGCACAGGGTGGCGTGACGGCAGCCGCCGCCTATCACTGGGTTTCGGAGCTCTATGTCTCCTGCCCGTTCGACCGGTACTGCGACCGGATTCTCGTTGATGGGACCGGCGATATCACCCATGGCATTTTCTACTGGGACGATGCCTATCCCGACAGCCATCTCTTCGCCGACGCCGAATGGCTTATCCGGTCCATGGCGCCCGACTTTCTTCTGCTGCACCCGATGAATGTCGATGATGCTGGCCACAAGCATGGTGGCGACAGCATCGGTTATCGCAACGCGGCCCGGACGCAGGGTGATCTGCTTGCACGGCATGTGCCTGATTGGGTCGAGGCCGGCTACACGGTGATCGTCACCGCCGATCATGGGATGGGTGATGACGGCAATCATGCGGGGCCGACGCCCCAGGAGACCGAAGTGCCGTTTTACACGGTCGGATTCCGACTCGGTTCCGATGCCCCGATCAAGCAAACCGAGATTGCGGGGCTTGTCTGCCGGCTTATGGAGATCGATCCCGGCGCCATGCCGGATTTCGACGGTGCCATCGAACGCCTCTGAGACAATCTGCGCCTGATCCGGTCTGGCTGCCTGCCGTAATGGGTAGCACAGACCTGCAGGAGATCCAGATGTCCGACTTTTCCGGAATGACGTCCCTCAATCCCGGCTACCGTGCGCTCGTGCTTGGGGCGAGTGGAGGTATCGGCGGCGCCTTTGCGGCTGCGATCAAGGCCGATCCGAATTGCGGCAGCGTGGTCGAACTCTCCCGCAGCGTTGACGGGTTCGACATCACGGATGATGCGTCTGTCGGTGCTGCGGCCGCGAAGCTTTCGGAAGCGGGCCTGAAATTCGATCTCATCCTCTGCGCCACCGGCGCGCTCGTGATCGATGGCAATGGCCCGGAAAAGACGATCAAGGCGATCCAGGGCGATGTGATGGCGGCGCAGTTCGCCCTGAACGCGATCGGCCCGGCTCTGGCGCTGAAGCATTTCGCACCGCTCCTTTCCAACGAGGGCAAGAGCGTCTTCGCCACGCTCTCGGCGCGGGTCGGGTCGATCGGCGACAACAAGCTTGGCGGCTGGATCTCCTACCGCTCGGCCAAAGCGGCTCTAAACCAGATCACCCGCACCTCGGCGATCGAGATCGCTCGTCTGCGACCGAAGAGTGTGGTGGTGGCGCTGCATCCGGGTTCGGTGGATACTGGCTTCTCGGGCGGCTTCTCCAAGGCACATGACAAGATCCAGCCGGGCGAGAGCGTCGCCATGATGCTGTCGGTGCTGGATCAGCTTGAACCGTCGCAGACGGGCGGCTTCTTTGCCTATGACGGCCAGCCGATCGAATGGTGAAGGCGTCGCGTATCCATCTCGTTCTCGGGGATCAGCTCAGTCACTCCCTGTCAGCGCTCGCCGATGTCGAACCTGAAAACTCGCTGGTGCTCATGGCGGAAGTCATGAGCGAGGCGACTTATGTGAAGCATCACAAGAAGAAGATCGCCTTTCTCTTTTCCGCCATGCGGCACTTTGCCGAGGACTTGAGAGAGAAGGGGCTTACCGTCCGTTACGTCACCCTGGACGATCCCGAAAACACGCAGAGCCTGAAAGGCGAGCTTGTCCGCGCTCTAGCCGAGATCGGCGCAACCTCCGTCGTCGTGACGGAATGCGGGGAGTGGCGTCTGGCGGACGAGATGTGGGGCTGGGAAGCCGCTCTCGGTGTGCCGGTCGAGATCCGCGAGGATGATCGCTTTCTCTGTTCGATCGAAGACTTCCGGGAATGGCGCAAGGGCCGCAAACAGTTGCGCATGGAGTATTTCTATCGCGACATGCGCCGGCGTCACCGCGTGCTGCTGGAAGGCGAGGAGCCCGTCGGCGGCAAATGGAACTTCGATGCCGAGAACCGCAAGCCACCGGCAGAGGGGCTGAAGGGGCCAAATCGGATCAGCCACCGAAAGGATGCGATCACGAAGTCCGTGCTGGCTCTGGTCGAAGAGCGCTTCGCCGGCCACATGGGCTCGCTCGACAGTTTCCATTTTGCCGTGACCGCTGATCAGGCGGAGATGGAGCTTCAGCAGTTCATCGACGAGATCTTGCCCAATTTTGGCGACTATCAGGACGCGATGGTGAAAGGCGAGCCCTATCTCTATCACTCGCTTGTTTCCTCCTACATCAATGCCGGCCTACTCATGCCGATCGACGTCATCCGCCGGGCGGAGGCCGCCTGGTTCGAGGGTCGCGCACCGCTCAATGCCGTCGAGGGTTTTATCCGGCAGATCCTCGGCTGGCGCGAATATGTCCGCGGTATTTACTGGACAGAGATGCCCGAATATGCGGCGCTCAACCATCTTGTCGCCACCCGTCCGTTGCCGCAGATGTACTGGACGGCGAAGACCGACATGGCCTGCATGAAGGGTGCGGTCGGCGATACGATCGAACACGCCTATTCGCATCATATCCAGCGGCTGATGGTGACGGGCAACTTCGCGATGCTGGCCGGGATCAATCCTGCAGAAGTCTGCGAATGGTATCTTGCCGTCTATTCCGATGCCTACGAATGGGTCGAATTGCCGAATACGCTCGGCATGGCGCTTTATGGCGACGGCGGGATCATGGCGAGCAAGCCCTATGCGGCGAGCGGCAAATATATCGACCGGATGAGCAATTTCTGCGGCGGCTGTCGTTACGATCCGAAGCTGACGACGGGCCCAAAGGCCTGTCCGTTTAACGCGCTCTACTGGGACTTCCTCGATCGCAATACGGAGAAGCTGGCGCGCAATCCGCGGCTTTCCAACATGTATGCGACCTGGCGGCGGATGGATCCTTTCAAGCAGGACGCCATTCGCAAGCATGCCGCCCAGGTGCTTGAGACGCTCAATACGATCTGAGCGGTGTTACCGTTCAGATCGCCGGGCTCGGCTCTTCCTTGAGCAGGCCGCTGGTGCGCAGAAGTGAGGTGAATCGGCCACCGAGAGCGCTCAGCTCGTCGTAATTGCCCTTTTCGATGACCCGACCGTGATCGAGGAAGATGACCAGGTCGGCTTCGCGAATGGTTGAGAGGCGGTGGGCGATGATGAAGGTGGTGCGGTTCTTTCTGAGCCGATCGATCGCCTGCTTGACCCGGGCTTCGGTCTCCACGTCAAGCGCACTGGTCGCTTCGTCGAGGACGAGGATCGGCGCGTTCTTCAGGATTGCGCGGGCGATGGCAATGCGCTGGCGCTCGCCACCCGACAGCCGGTTGCCGCGCTCGCCGACATGGGTGTCGAAGCCGATCATGCGGCTTTCAATGAAGTCGGTCGCTGCTGCGGCTTCGGCCGCCTGAATGATTTCCTCCTCGGTCGCGTCTTCGCGTCCCAGGCGGATATTCTCCTTGATCGAGCGGTTCAGGAGGCCCGCATCCTGAAAGACGGTTGCGATCGCATGGCGCAACGACTTGCGGGTCACCTTGGCGATGTCCTGGCCGTCGATCAGGATTTGGCCCGACTGCGGATCGTAGACCCGCTGCAACAGATTGATAAGCGTGGTTTTCCCGGCGCCCGTTGGTCCGACGATCGCGACCGTCTGGCCGGCACGGACGTGGAAGGAAATGTCGCGTACGCCTTGCGTGGTCGAGGCAAAGTCAAAGCATACATCGCGGAACTCGACATCACCCTTGACCGGCTTCAGATCGGCGGCTCCGGCGCGCTCTTCCCGTTCCTGGACGGCGTCTTCCAGCTTGTAGAAGTCCTCTAACTTCGAGCGTGCCTCGAAGATCTGGTTGATGAAGGTGATCATCTGGTCGAGGCGGGCAATCAGCAGACCGGCAAAACCGGTAAAGGCAATGATGTCGCCGACCTTCAATTCGCCTCGCTGGACCAGAAGCGTGCCGATCACGAGTATGACCAGCATCGAGAGTGTCGAGGCGATACGGTTCAGGGCGCCCGCCAGCGCCCACCAGTCGAGAACCGGGTACTGGGCGGAGAGCAGCTTCGTCGTGTATTCCTTGAGCGCCCGGGTTTCGGCCTCGATGCGGTTGTAGCTGTGCAGGACCGAGACGTTGCTGATCGAGTCGCTCACATGGGAGAAGACCGTGTGATAATGGCCTTCCACCGAGGCCTGGCCTTCCTTGGTCCTGTTCATCACGGTCTTGCCGATGATGACATAGAGAACAGCGAGGATGATCAGGATCGATGTGAGCCGCACGTCCATCGAGAAGGCCGTCGGAATCAACAGGGCGAGGGCGACGGCGGTCGCCAGATGCGTGCGCATGAATTCCAGCCAAAGCCCGAACAGCGTCTCACCTGCGCGCAACAAAGTATGCAGGGCATTCGACGTGCCGCGCGTGTGGTGCCAGCTGAGCGGCATGGAAATGATCTTGCCGAATGATTCGGTCAGCAGATCGGCGCGGCGGCCATGCGCCAGTCGATCGGCCTGGCGGGCGACAAGCACATAGGCGACCGTGTTGAATACACCGAAGCAGCCCCAGGCGATCAGGATTCCAGTGGCGTCGCGCTTTTCCGAGATCGCATCGATGATGCGACCGAAAAGAATGGGCTCCAGGATCGTAATGACAGCGAGAACGACGTTCGCGGCGACGACGAGGGAAACTCGCAACTTGTAACTTGCAAGGTATTTCAGGGCTTTGAAATAGACTTGGAGCAGGGACAACTGGGTTTACCTTTGTCTGATGTCGCGAAACTCGCCGAATTTTCCGCTCGCGCAGTCCGCCAGCCAGAAAGGATGCCTAATGCGACAGCCATGCTGCCGCAAGATCCCACCGACGCCAGACAGCGCTTGATGGTCGGTCGAAGCTAGAATTCCGCACGCCGCCATAGGTTTCCAATAACCCATTTTGACGGTAAACGTTCAAATTGCTTCGCGTGGCCGAAAAAGCCGTCGCTCGTGGCTTTTTAATGGTAATTTTAGACGCGCATTTTGGAGAGACTTTGTGAATATCAACCAATTGCTGCATTTCCTTGTCATCGTCGACGAATGCCGATCGGCAGCCGAGGTTGTTTCGGAGCTGGAGAAACTGGTTCGAGGCTATGGCTTCGAGTATTATGGGGTTGTTCGCCAGCCGAAGCCGGACGAGAACCCGATGAACCTCGTCCTCACCGGCCACTGGCCCGAAGGTTGGCCGCAGCTCTACATCGCCAAGAAATACGTCCTGATCGATCCGACGATCCGCTTTCTCGGACAGGCGCATGCCGGATTCCGCTGGCGCGACGCGCTGTACGCCTTCCGCGCCGATCCGCATCGCAAGCGGATGGAGCGCATGCTCGGAGACAGCATGCGTTTCGGGCTGATGGATGGCTACATTTTCCCCGTTCATGGACGCACAGGTCTGCTGGGCAACATGACGGTCGGCGGGCGTCCTGTTGATCTGTCGCCAACTGAGATCGCGCTGTTCGATGCTGTGGCGAAGAAGGCCTATTGGCGTCTGCTCGAGTTCAAGCATGCGAACGAAACGGAGGCTGCCAAGCCGATCGATACGCGGATGACGCGTCGCGAAATGGAAGTGCTGAACTACCTGGCAGATGGGCTGACGTCCAACGAGATCAGCAAGATCCTGAAAATTTCCAATCACACGGTCGACTGGTACATGAATGGTATTCAGGACAAACTAAATGCGAAAAATCGCCAGCATGTCGTGGCTTTGTCGTTTCGTCTCGGCCTGGTGACCTGAGACGGAGCGGAATCTTCTCGAGGTCGACCAAGGCAAATTGAACTTCCTAAAACAACGCGCTATGACTTTTCTTCGCAGGTGCACAATGCCCTGGCATATCGTTTTGGGGAGATCGAATTGCCAATATCCAAGATCCTTGTCGCCAACCGTTCGGAAATCGCGATCCGCGTCTTTCGCGCCGCCAACGAGCTCGGTCTGAAAACGGTCGCCATCTGGGCCGAGGAAGACAAACTCGCGCTGCATCGCTTCAAAGCGGATGAAAGTTACCAGGTTGGTCGCGGCCCGCATCTGGAGAGGGATCTTGGCCCGATCGAAAGCTATCTTTCGATCGATGAAATCATCCGCGTCGCCAAATTGTCGGGCGCCGATGCGATTCATCCGGGCTATGGCCTCCTGTCGGAAAGTCCCGAATTCGTCGATGCCTGCAACGATGCAGGTCTGATTTTCATCGGCCCGAAAAGCGATACGATGCGCCAGCTCGGCAACAAGGTTGCCGCCCGCAATCTCGCCATCAGCGTCGGTGTGCCGGTCGTGCCCGCCACCGACCCCCTGCCGGACGACGAGGCCGAGATCCATCGCTTGGCTGAAGAAATCGGCTACCCGGTCATGCTCAAGGCTTCCTGGGGCGGCGGCGGTCGCGGCATGCGCGCGATCCGTGATCCGAAGGACCTGCTGCGCGAGGTCACGGAAGGCAAGCGCGAAGCGATGGCGGCCTTCGGCAAGGACGAGGTCTATCTCGAAAAGCTTGTCGAGCGCGCCCGTCACGTCGAGAGCCAGGTACTCGGCGACACGCATGGCAATGTTGTGCATCTCTTCGAGCGCGACTGCTCGATCCAGCGCCGCAACCAGAAGGTCGTTGAGCGGGCGCCGGCGCCCTATCTGAACGAAGCGCAGCGCCAGGAATTGGCCGACTATTCGCTCAAGATTGCCAAAGCCACCAACTACATCGGCGCCGGCACCGTCGAGTATCTGATGGATGCCGATACCGGCAAATTCTACTTCATCGAGGTCAATCCGCGCATACAGGTCGAGCACACGGTCACGGAAGTCGTGACAGGCATCGATATCGTCAAGGCGCAGATCCACATTCTGGATGGCCACGCGATCGGGACGCCGGAATCGGGTGTGCCTGATCAGGCCGATATCCGCCTCAACGGTCACGCGCTGCAGTGCCGTATCACCACCGAGGATCCGGAACAGAACTTCATTCCCGACTATGGCCGTATCACCGCCTATCGTTCGGCGGCCGGCTTCGGTATCCGTCTCGACGGTGGCACCGCCTATTCGGGTGCGATCATCACCCGCTACTATGACCCGCTGTTGGTCAAGGTGACGGCGTCGGGCAGCACGCCGCAGGAAGCGATCAGCCGCATGGATCGCGCGCTGCGCGAGTTCCGCATCCGTGGTGTTGCCACCAACCTGACCTTCCTCGAAGCGATCATCGGCCACCCGAGCTTCCGCGACAATTCCTATACGACCCGCTTCATCGACACGACGCCGGAGCTCTTCCAGCAGGTGAAGCGCCAGGACCGCGCGACCAAGCTCCTGACATATCTTGCTGATGTGACCGTCAACGGCCATCCGGAAGTCAAGGGACGTCCCAAGCCGCCGACCGATGCCGCCGAGCCGGTCGTTCCCTATATCGATGCCGATATCAAGCCGGGCACCAAGCAGCTGCTCGACGAGCTTGGGCCGAAGAAGTTCGGCGACTGGATGCGCAACGAAAAGCGCATCCTGATGACCGACACGACCATGCGTGACGGCCACCAGTCGCTGCTGGCGACGCGGGTGCGCACACATGATATCGCGAGAATCGCTGACACCTATGCCCGCGCGCTGCCGAACCTCTTCTCGCTGGAATGCTGGGGCGGGGCGACCTTCGACGTCTCCATGCGCTTCCTGACGGAAGATCCGTGGGAGCGTTTGGCCCTGGTGCGTGAAGGCGCGCCGAACCTGCTCCTGCAGATGCTGCTGCGCGGCGCGAACGGCGTCGGCTACAAGAACTATCCCGACAATGTCGTGAAGTATTTCGTCCGCCAGGCGGCCAAGGGCGGGATCGACCTCTTCCGCGTCTTCGACTGCCTGAACTGGGTCGACAACATGCGGGTGTCGATGGATGCCGTCATCGAGGAGAACAAGCTCTGCGAGGCGGTGATCTGCTACACTGGCGATCTCCTCAACTCGGCTCGTCCGAAATACGATCTGAAGTATTACACCGCGCTTGCCGCCGAGCTGGAAAAGGCCGGGGCGCATATCATCGCGGTCAAGGACATGGCGGGCCTGTTGAAGCCTGCCGCCGCCAAGGTGCTGTTCAAGGCCCTGCGTGAAGAGACGGGTCTGCCGATCCATTTCCACACCCATGACACCTCCGGCATTGCGGCTGCGACTGTGCTGGCCGCAGTCGAAGCGGGTGTCGATGCGGTCGATGCCGCCATGGACGCCTTCTCGGGCAATACTTCGCAGCCTTGCCTTGGCTCGATCGTCGAGGCCCTGCGCGGCTCCGAACGTGATCCAGGTCTCGATCCGCACTGGATCCGGCGCCTGTCTTTCTACTGGGAAGCCGTGCGCACGCAGTATGCGGCCTTCGAGAGCGATCTCAAGGGGCCGGCTTCGGAAGTCTATCTGCACGAAATGCCGGGCGGCCAGTTCACCAACCTCAAGGAACAGGCCCGTTCGCTCGGCCTTGAGACCCGTTGGCACGAAGTCGCTCAGGCCTATGCCGACGCCAACCAGATGTTCGGCGATATCGTCAAGGTAACGCCGTCGTCCAAGGTCGTCGGTGACATGGCGCTGATGATGGTAAGCCAGGATCTTTCGGTGGCGGACGTCGAGAACCCGGCCAAGGACATCGCCTTCCCGGATTCGGTCGTGTCGATGCTGAAGGGTGATCTCGGTCAGCCGCCCGGCGGTTGGCCGGAAGCATTGCAGAAAAAGGCGCTCAAGGGTGAGCAGGCCTATACGGCGGTGCCCGGTTCCCTGTTGCCGCCAGCCGATCTCGACGCCGAACGCAAGCTGATCGAGGAAAAGCTCGGTCGCGAGGTCAGCGGCTTCGAATTCGCGTCCTACCTGATGTATCCCAAGGTCTTCACCGACTACGCGCTTGCGGCCGACATGTATGGTCCGGTCTCGGTCATCCCGACGCCGCAGTATTTTTATGGACTGCCGGCCGGCGAGGAGCTTTTCGTCGACCTCGAAAAAGGCAAGACGCTCGTCATCGTCAATCAGGCGATTGGCAATACGGACGAGAAGGGCATGGTCACCGTGTTCTTCGAGCTCAACGGCCAGCCTCGCCGTATCAAGGTTCCGGACCGCGCTCATGGTGCCTCTGGTAGCGCCATCCGTCGCAAGGCGGAGACCGGTAATGCCGCACAGCTCGGTGCGCCGATGCCGGGTGTCATCTCGCAGGTTTCCGTGTCTGCCGGCCAGACCGTCAAGTCTGGCGACGTATTGCTTTCGATCGAAGCGATGAAGATGGAAACGGCGCTGCATGCCGACCGCGACGGGGTGATTTCGGAAGTGCTCGTGCGGATTGGTGACCAGATCGACGCCAAGGATCTGCTGATCGTCTACTCGGCCTGACAGCCGGGGCGATAAGCCAAAAAGAAAGAGGCCCCGCCAGCGATGGCGGGGCCTCTTTCGTTTGCTGAATTGGCTGCCTATTCGGCTGCCTTGATCTTCGGCTTGCGCGCCGGCTTCTTGGCTGGCGGCGGTGCAGGCGGCAGATCCGCACTGGTCGCCTGCATCTTGCCATCGAGGGTCACATCGTAGCCCGCAGCATTGCGTGTCACGGCGACGTCTACCTTGCGGCCGTCTAGGTCGACCTTGGCCTTGAAGCCCTGCCAATGTTCCGGCAGGGCCGGGTTCACGACAAGCACACCGCCCTTGCGACGAATGCCGAGGAAGCCTTCGACCGCGAAACGATAGAGCCAGCCGGCAGATCCCGTGTACCAGGTCCAACCGCCCCGTCCGGCATAGCCGTCGCCGCCATAGATATCGGCCGCAACGACATAAGGCTCGACGCGATAACGTTCCGCCTCGTCTGCCGTTTTCGCATGATTGATCGGGTTCAACAGTTCGAAGACGCGCCAGGCATCGGCGAGGCGACCCGCCTTTACCAAGGACAGGCCGAGCCAGATCGCCGCATGGGTATACTGGCCACCGTTTTCACGCACGCCGGGCGGATAGGCACCGATGTAACCCGGATCGATCTCAGGCTTTTCGAAAGCCGGCGTAAAGAGGCGGACGATGCCATTCTCTCCATCGACAAGCTTCGAGACGGCGGAATCGAGTGCCCTTTCGGTGTGGGCAGGATCTCCCATCCCGGACAGAACGCTCCAGGACTGGGCAATGGAGTCGATCTGGCACTGGCGTGAGTCATTCGAACCGAGCGGTGAGCCGTCGTCGAAATAGCCACGACGATAATGGTCTCCGTCCCAACCGGCCGTTTCCAGAGCCGTTTTCAGCTTGGCGACATGCTCGCTCCAGCGGGCACTGCGGTCTTGGTCGCCACGCTTGTCGGCCTGCAGCCTGAAGCGGTCCAATGTGGCGGCGAGCAACCAGCCCAGCCAGACGCTTTCGCCGCGGCCTTCGATGCCCACACGGTTCATGCCGTCGTTCCAGTCGCCGCCAAGGATCAGCGGCAGACCGTGCTCGCCGGTCCGGGCAATGGCGAGGTCGAGCGCGCGGGCCGCATGTTCGTAAAGATCGGCCGTTTCGGCGGCGACATTCGGCAGGAAGAAGCTGTCATGCTGATCCTGCGTGAGTTGCGGTCCCTCGATGAACGGGATCTGTTCGGCAAGGACCGTTTCATCGCCTGTGGCCGACACATACTGATCGATCGCATAGGCGAGCCAGACGACATCGTCGGAGATCATGGTGCGGACACCCGCGCCCGTCTGCGGAAGCCACCAATGCTGTACGTCTCCTTCGACAAACTGGCGCGCGGCGGCGTTCAGGATCTGGCGACGGGCGAGTTGTGGTTCCACGGTCAGGAAGGCAAGGGTGTCCTGCAACTGGTCACGGAAGCCGTAAGCACCGCTTGCCTGGTAGAAGCCGGCGCGCCCGAAGATCCGGCAGGCCAGCGCCTGATAGGGCAGCCAGCGATTGACGAGATTGTCGAAGGACTTGTCGCCGGTCTCCACCGAGAGCTTGCCGGTGAAGCCTGTCCAGAAATCGCGGTTGGCCTTGAGGACCGTCTCGAAGCCTGAACCGCGGACCGTTTTCACGAGATCGACTGCTGCTTCCGCTGTCTCGGTTTCACCGAGCAGGAAGGTCATGTCGCGTGACTGACCGGGTGCCAGCTCGACATCGAAGGCGATGGCGGCGCAAGGGTCGCTTTCGCTCTCGATTGAGTCTGTGAGCCCGGAGGCGCGGGCGACGGCCTGTGGCAGCTTGATCGTGCCGTTGCGTCCGATGAATTCGCGACGGCTTGTCGTGTAGCCGTCCGGCTGTTCCGGTCCGGCCAGGAAGGCAAAGCGACCCGAATAGTTGATGTCATAGGGATTGGAGGCGAGGAGCGCCCCGGTCTCTTCGTCGAAGCTCGACAGAATGAAGGGGGCGGTGCGGGCGCTGTTGTTGCCGAGGACCCATTCTGCATAGCCGTAGATGCGGAACTTGCGTGGCTCAGGGCTCGCGTTCTTCAGCCGGATCTTTGTGAGCTTGACCGGCCGCTCGCGATCCACGGTCTGGGTCAGTTCGATCTGGAGATCGCCGTGCTGGCTAATGAAGGTCGAGTAACCCATGCCATGGCGCGTCTCGAAGGTCGCTGCCGGATCGAGGTTCAGGGCGCTCACGGTCGCATAGGCGCGTCCGCTGCCGAGATCGGTCACGTAGAAAGCCTCGCCCGGACGGTTTACCACGGGATCATTGGTCCAGGGCGTCAGCTGGTAGTCGCGCGAGTTCTGGCTCCAGGTGAAGCCGGCGCCTTCGGCGGATACGTGGAAGCCGAAGTTCTCGTTGGCGATAACGTTGATCCAGGGCTGCGGCGTTGTCGCAGATCCATTGAGACGCACGACATATTCCGAACCATCTTTCGAGAAGCCGCCGAAGCCGTTCCAGAAGTCGAGGTCGGAACCGTCGACCGGCGATGTCGCCTTTGCAGGTGCCGGCAGCACTGGCGGAAGGCCTGCCCACTCTGGCTCGCCGTCGATGGTTCGCGGTGTCGCAAAGAGCGAGACGGCGCGGTTCACCTGATCGACGATCTTGCCGTTGCGGGTGTGCAGCACGACACGGGCTGCCGCGAGGACCGCAAGCGTCGCGCCTTCGTCCTGCAGGTCGTCGCGGACTGTAAAGACATGCTGGCGGCCACCCGGCAGGCGGTGGCGCAGGTTGTCTGCCATCTGGTCGAGTGCATGCTGCATGTCCTGCGCATAGGATGTCGCGCGCTCATTGATGATCGCGAGATCGGCGACTACGCCGCGGCGACGCAGATATTCCAGCGCACTCATCGCTTCCCGGGCAATGTCCATGTCCATGTCGTCGTTGATGCGCAGCGCAAAGATCGGGAAGTCGCCCGAAATCGACATGGGCCAGAGTGCCGACTGCGATCTCAGTCCCTTGCGGACGGTTTCCGGATCCGCGCGCAGATGGTTGTCGGGATAGGTCAGGTAACGGCCGAGATGCTGGAAGGCAGCCGCCTGCTGCGAGGTGATGCCGATATGGCGAAGCTCGACCTGGGCACGCGTCCAGGCATGGATGAGCTCGTGGCTGAAGGAATCCGGATGACGGTAGCGCTCGATTGCCTGATCGATTTCCTCGCGGCTGGGTGCCGCCATGGTCCAGAAGATGACCTGAACCTTCTTGCCGGCCGGCACGCGCACCACGCGGCGAAGGCTCAAGATCGGATCGAGCGTAAAGCCTTCCGAGCCGGAGAGGTTTGCGCCGGGATCGAACGCTGCTGCCTCGCCGAGACTGCGGCCACGACCGAGGAACTTGCGGCGATCGGTTTCAAACTCGGTGGGGCGGCCCTGTCCGGCGCTGTCGACCACCAGATGGGCGACGCACATATCCGGATCCGATGGGCTGCGCTTGTTGCGCTCGGCCCGAATGACGTCGCGGCGACGACCGAATTCGGTCTTGACGAACATGCGCGAGAAGAGCGGATGGGCGTTGTCGCTGTCCTCGTAAGCCAGCACCGGCTCGGTGTAGGACGTAACCTCGATGTAGCGGTCTTCCGTCCCGGTGTTCAGGATCGTCAGCCTGCGGCCTTCGGCATCATGCTCGGTGCCGACAATGCATTCGACCGAGGTGGAGATGTCGCCCACGGTCTTGAAGAACTCCGCCTTGTCGTCGCCGAAGATGACTTTGGTCTGTTCGTCCGCTGCACGGCGCGGGGCTGCAGTCGCGGACCACCACTCGTTTGTTGCGGTGTCGCGCAGGAAGAGGAAGGTGCCCCAGCGGTCTTCGGTCGTATCGGGTTTCCAGCGGGTGACGGCCTGACCATTCCAGCGCGAGAAACCGGAGCCGGTGGCTGTCATCATCACCGAATAGTGGCCATTCGACAGGAATACGACTTCGCGGTCCTTGGTCGCGGGATCCTCGATCGTGCGGACTTCGGCGCGCAGAAGGTCTGCCTGGCCCTTGGCCGGGGTCTGCGGCTCGTATTTCGCGCTCATGACCGGGATTTCGCGAGGCGTCTTCTCCTGCAGGAGAAGTTCTGCCGCTTCGATCACCGGATCGGCATGGAATAGCGCACGCAGACGGCCGTTGAAGGCGACGTTGGCGATGGCTGCGATCGACATGCCATGATGGTGGGCATAGTAGTTCTTGACGACGGCGCACTTCTTGCCGTCCGGCAGGCGCGTCGGGGTGAAGTCGACGGCATCATGGAAGCCGAAGGGGCCGAGAGCGCCCAGCTTGCGCAGTCGCGTCAGGTTCTCGAGTGCGGCTTCCGGATAATACTGGCTCGCAAGGATCGAGGCATAGGGGGCCACGACGGCGTTCTGGCCCAGGCCACGCTTGAGGCCGAGCGTCGGCACACCGAAGTTGGTGTACTGATAATTCATCTCGTGGTCGCGGGCGTTAAAGGCCGCTTCCGAGATGCCCCAGGGGATGTTCAGCCGGCGGCCGTGGTTCATCTGTTCGATGACCACGAGATTGTTCGTCTGGTTAAGAATGCCACCCTGCCGCTCCTGCATGACGAGCGGCGGCATCAGATATTCGAACATCGAGCCCGACCAGGAGATCAACGCTGCGCGGGCACCGATCGGCACGACCTGGCGACCGAGTCGGTACCAGTGTTCCGTCGGTAGATCACCTTTGGCGATCGCAAACAGGCTGGTCAGACGGCATTCCGACGCGAGCAGGTCGTAGCAGGCCTCGTCCAGTTCGCGTGCGTCGACGCGATAGCCGATCGACAGCAGGCGGCGCTCCGGACGGAAGAGGAAGGTGAAGTCCATCGAAAAGGCGAGGTTCCGGGCGCGCTCAGAGAGCTGGCTCAAGCGCTGGCGCAGCGGATCGATGTTCGACAGGTCGAAGGCGGTGTCTGCAATGTGGGCTTCGCAAACCGAGACCAGCGCTTCCGTCCAGCGTACGACTTCGGCACTCGCTTCGGAGCGGATCTCGTGGTGGAGATTTGCCGCCAGCTTCTGTGCGTCACGGGCAAGCACTGCGAGATTGATGATGCGGATCGAGGCGAATTCATGCTCGCGCTTGACGGCGGCAAGCGCCGTGTTGAATCCGATGATGCGCTCTTCCAGACGCTTGCGCAGCGGACGCACCGTCTTTCGGTCGTCGGGCAGTTGCTCAAGGATTTCGAGCAGGATGCCGCCGACATCGCCGATGCCGTCGAAGTTGCCCTGAAGGTGTGCGGACGGAGCCTCCGCCCATTCGCGGCAGGCCGAGGCGATCGCGATCAGATGGCCGGCGAGATTGCCGCTGTCGACCGCCGAAATATACTTTGGGCCAAGGGTCTGCAGCGTGTCGGTATAGTACCAGTTGTAGAGATGACCCCGATACTTCTCCATCCGTTCGACGGTGGAGATTGTCTGCTCCATGCGCTCGATCGTCTGTTCGAAGCTCAGCCAGCCGAAGTGCCGCGCGGAAACGACGGAGAGCAAATAGACGCCGATATTGGTCGGCGAGGTGCGATGGGCGATCAGCGGTTCTGGCGTTTCCTGGAAATTGTCCGGGGGCAGATAGTTGTCCCCGGCGGTCGTGAATGTCTCATAATAACGCCAGGTGCGGCGCGCGATCTTGCGCAGCTCGTAGGAGACGTTTTCCGGCACCTCCAGGCTGTCTTCGGTCTCGGCCGACTGGCTGACATACCAGGCGAGCAGCGGGGAGAGGACCCAAAGGAAGGCGAAGGGAAGACCGATCAGATAGCCATAGCCGCCCGGCAGTGCCGCGACGCCGACCGAGAGGATGGCCAGGATCGGCGCATGGCGCATGTTCTCGTAATAGGAGGCGATCGTGCCCTGGGCGGCCGACTGGACGCTGGCAGCCGTGCGCCATTCGAGCAGCAGCTTGCGGCTGACAAACATGCGATAAAGAGAACGGGCGATGGCGTCAGCCATCATGCAGGCATTGTCGGCGATGAAGACGATGCGGAGCGCGACCTGGGCGTTGATCGAGCGGACTTCCGACCACAGCGTCTGGAAATGCGCCGCCGGAACGATATCGGTCTGGCGCGGGACGATGCCCGACAGAAGTGACAGGGTCGGGGCGACGAATAGGCTGAAGATCAAGAGCAGCTGCCAGATGGTGGCGCCCACCGGCTCCATGGTGGCCCAGCCGAGAACCGAGGCGGCATACCAGGCGATCGGCGTCAGCGAACGGCGCAGGTTGTCGACCATCTTCCAGCGGCCAAGGCTGGTGATGCCGCGACTGGTGTCGCCAATATAGGGAATGAGCTGCCAGTCGCCGCGGGCCCAGCGGTGCTGGCGCGAGATTTCCACCTCGTAGCGGGTCGGGAAGTCTTCGACCAGCTCGACGTCGGTGACGAGGGCGCAGCGGGCGAAGGAGCCTTCGAGCAAGTCGTGGCTGAGAACGCTGTTCTCGTCGATCCGGCCCTTGATCGCCGTCTCGAAGGCGTCGACGTCGTAAAGGCCCTTGCCGGTAAAGGTGCCTTCGGCGGTGATGTCCTGATAGACGTCTGAAACCGTGAAGACGTATGGGTCGAGGCCGCGGTTCATCGAGAAGATGCGCTGAAAGACCGAGGCATCCTTGCCCGTCGTCAGCGAGGGTGTGACGCGCGGCTGCAGGACGCCGTAGCCGCTGATCACGCGACCGGTCTTTTCGTCGTGAACCGGACGATTGATTGGATGGTGCATCTTGCCGACGAGCTTGGTGACGGCGTCGCGCATCAGGCGGGTGTCGGCATCGAGCGTCATCACGTAACGCACGTTCTCCGGCACCATGTTGGCGCCCGGCAGATAAGACGTGTCGCGATCGCCCCGCAGCAGGAGGTTCAACTCGTGCAGCTTGCCGCGCTTGCGTTCCCAGCCCATCCAGCAGCCTTCGGCTTCGTTGTAGAGACGACGACGATGCAAGAGGTAGAAGCGGGTCTTGCCCCCGAAATCGTAGCGGCCATTGAGTTGGGCGAGTTCGCGCTTGGCATAATCGAGGACTTCGAGATCGGCCGGGGTTTCTTCCGTCTGGCTGTCCTTCCAGTCGCTCAACAGCGCGAAATAGATCTCGCCATGCGGGTTGGTCAGGTAGTGGACTTCGAGGTTGCGGACGAGTTCGTCGACGTCGTCGCGCTTGGTGATCATGCAGGGTACAACGACGAGGGTGCGTGCTTCTTCAGGAATGCCCTGCTTGAATTCGTAGCCGGTCAGTCGAACGGGTCTGACGAAAAAGGTGACGAGCGTGTTGAACAGTCCCGTCGCGCCTTCGGATACCGGCAGTGACACCATGAGCAGCAGGATCAGGATGAGCGAGGTCTGTAGGCCGGCATGGTTGAGGAAGTATCCAATGATGGCAAGGGCTGCGACGGTGAGCGCAATGACCGGGATCGCGATGGAGAGCCAGTTCAGCCGCTTAATGCCGTCGCTCAGGATCCGGGAGAGCGGCTGGCTGTAACCGATGGCGCTTTCCAGCTCGGTCCGTCTGTTGCCGACGAGATAGCTTCCGACGTCAAGATGTCCATCAGTGCCTACCGACTGTGTCGCCAGGTCGATTGCGGTCTGGGCAATCTCGATCTCGCTCTGGTCGCAACGACGCGCCAGCCTTTCGATCGTGTTGCGGTAGGCATTGCGCGACCCGAAATCGAGTTCGCGGTAATCCGTGTGCTGGCCGAGAACCCGGTCGACATGGCTGACTTCTTCGACCCAGACCGACCACTCCTTGTCGTCGATCTCTCGCAGGCCGCGCACGATGTTGCCCATCGTGACATTGCCGGAGGAGAGACGGTTGTGCTCGGCGTCCATCGCCTCCTGGGCGTTGCGGCCGGCCGCTTCCAGTCGGCTTTCCAGCCATTCGACGGCAAAGCTCGTGTTCTGCGAGCCATTGCGCAGGCGGTAGAGGAACTGCGTCGCGAAGGTGTTGTCGTCGGCGAGCTGTTCGATCTGGCTGAGATAGGTCGCGGCCGCGACCGGGTCGTTTAAGCGGATGATCTCGTCGGCCACCTCGTTGGCCCGGCGGCGCATCCGGCGCGAACGATCGACGCGGGTCGCGATGCGGCGGAGGTTTTCGGTCAGCACGAATCGGACGATCGAGGGCAGCGCCCAGAGTTCGCCGATCTCCAGCGTCTGGTGCTGCTGATAGCCTTCGACCAGGGCCGTCATGCTTTCCTGGCTGACCGTCGAATGGGTGTGGGCCACGTAGAGCCAGGCCAGAGCCATGGTTCGCGGAATTTCGCGGCTTCCGATCTTCATCGTCGGGAGCTGCCGATAGAACTTCTTCGGGAAGTCGCGGCGAACTTCCTGGATCGCTTCTTCGATAACGTAGTGGTTGTCGAGCAACCACTCTGCTGCGGGCGTGATCGCAGCCCCGGCTTCGACGTCAGCCGCCGTCGCGCGATAGACGCGCAGGATCTCGCGCTCGTTTTCCTTGTGCCGGGCGAAGAAGTCGAAGTCCATCAGACCCGGAAGTTCTTCGACGCCGTTCAGCGCCAGGGAAGCGGCGCTCTCCCGCAACTCCTCGATCGTAAAATAGGCAGATCGAATGGAATCGTTGTGGTCGATCTGCTTGGTTTCGAGGTCGCGCGATGGGACATGCAGCGTCATGAAAAATAGGTTCTCGGTTCGATGGTTCAATAGAAAGCCGTTGTGGTCCGACCGTCTGGTCTTTGCCGCCGCGCCTCATTGCACAAAATTGGGTTATTGACCAACAATCGAGGCAGAAAGAGGCCGTAATACGACGGTTAACAGAGGCGGACGGACACTCTTTGCGACTTTCGCATCCAGGCAGGTGAATTGGCGTTTTTATGCCTTATTTCAAGCTGCTGTCCAAGGGGCTTGCTCGCAGCCGCCGCGCAGCGATGAAGCAGGGTCAAACTTCGCGGGCAAGCGATCTGTCGGTGAGGTTACCAGATCCCGAATGCTCGGAGCCCTAATGCGTGTTCGCGACGCGGGTCGGATTGCTCAGTTCGTGCCTCTCAACGACAATCCGCCCAGCATGGCCTCGACCGCATCCAGTGCGATCTGCGGCAGCCGTCCCTCGTCGAAGAGGTCGCTCGCGAGCGAATTCTCAAGCCACAAACCGTCGATGAGCCCGTTGATCGCGACCGCGAGATGGCGGACTTCGGAGAAGGGTGGTTCGTGTTGTCGTGCCTCCAGGACGGCTCCGACGAGCTCTTCGAGTATGCCGATGAAGACCATGTAGTTTTCCCGATGGATACGGGCGAGTTCCTCATCCGATCGCACACGTCCGATGAAAGCTGCCCAGAGGGACAACGCCTTCGGGTCGGCGATCGGTGGGCTGACATTGGCGACGATGAAGTCATGCAGGCGCCGCTGCGGGTTCGCGCCAGCTTCTGCCATGGCATCGACGGCGGAGCCGGTCATGCCCGCCAGCATTTCGCGATAGGCAGCCTGAACCATCTCGTCCTTGCCGGAAAAATAATGGCGGATCAAACCGCCGGTCACGCCGGCTCTGGCGGCGATGTCGCGGACGGTTGCGCCTTCCAGGCCATGTTCGGAAACGCTGTCCAGGGTCGCCGCGATCAGATCCTTCCGGCGCTCGGCTTCACCGGCACGCTGGAACGTGCGTCGTGTCATGGTGGTCTCTCCGGCACGGGTAAGGCGGCTTGTTTTCGTCAGCCGCGGACGTCTTTTTATACGGTTGAACAACGGACCGGCAAGTGCCACAGTCCGCGCTTCATTGCTCATGCCCAGACGACCGAAAGGCAATTTCCATGACGATCCATGCGCCCAATGTGATGGCTGAAGTGCTCGCGACGCGACATCATCTGCATCGGTTTCCGGAGATCGGCCTGTCGGAATTCAAGACATCGGACTATGTCGCCGAGCAGCTGACCGCGCTCGGCTATGAGGTGACGCGCGGGCTTGCCAAGACCGGTATTGTCGCCACCCTCAGAAACGGGTCGAGCGAGCGAAGCATCGGCATTCGCGCCGACTTCGACGCTCTGCCGATCCTCGAAGAGACCGGCCTTCCCTATGCGAGCGAGATACCGGGCGTGATGCATGCCTGTGGTCATGACGGCCATACTGCGATGCTTCTCGGCGCGGCGAAGATCCTTGCCGAGCGACGGAATTTCGACGGCGTCATTCACCTGATCTTTCAGCCGGCGGAAGAGAATTTCGGCGGCGCGCGGATCATGATCGAGGACGGCCTTTTCGATCGCTTCCCCTGCGATGCGGTTTTCGCGCTGCATAACGATCCGGAGATCCCGTTCGGCCATATCGCGCTCCGGGAAGGGCCGATCATGGCTGCCGTCGACGAGTGCAAGATCACCGTCAACGGCCGTGGTGGTCACGGGGCCGAACCGCAATCGACGGCCGATCCCATTGTGTGTGGCGCGTCCATCGTGATGGCGCTGCAGACGATCGTGTCGCGCAACATCCACCCGCTCGATCCGACCGTCATCACCGTCGGCGGGTTCCATGCGGGTGCGGCGAGCAATGTCATTCCGGAGCGGGCAGAGATGGTGCTGTCGATCCGCTCCTTCGATCCCAAGGTCCGCGACCAGCTTGAGCAGCGCATTCGCGCGGTGGCCGAAGGTCAGGCGGCGAGTTACGGCATGGGCGTGACCATCGACTATGAAAGGGGATACGACCCGACCATCAACCACAAGGCCGAAACCGATTTCGTCCGTGATCTCGCGGTGAGCTTTGCTGGACAGGACAAGGTCTATGACCTGCCGCGCCCGATGATGGGGAGCGAGGATTTCGCCTACATGCTCGCCAAGCGCCCGGGCAGCTATTTCTTCCTCGGAACGCAGCGGACACCCAACGATCCGCCGCTGCACCACCCGCGCTATGACTTCAACGACGATATCCTGCCGGTCGGGACCACCCTCTGGGTGGAACTTGCCGAGCGCTATCTCTCGAGGTCCTGAGCGGGCATCTTGCGCCGCTGGGCAAAGAGAATGATGAGGCCTGCGCCGGCGATCAGGACGGCGCCGGCCCAGACATTCGGTCCCGGGATGTCTCCCCAGATCGTGTAGCCGAGCGCGAAGGCCCAGACGAGTGCCGTATACTCCAGGGGTGCAATCACCGAGATCGGGGCGCGGCGCAGCGCCTCGAAAAAGCTCATCTGGCCAAGACCGCCGATGAAGCCGACGGCCAGCAGCATTATCTGCGTCGGACCGCTTGGCGTGGTCCAGGAGAGGATGGCCATGGGTGTCGTCAGGGCCAGGAAGAAGACATTCGTCATCGTCATCTGAACCATGCTGCTGGCGCTCTTGCTGGTGGTTCTGAGCAGCGTCGTGGCGATCGCCCAGCAGATGGCCGCGATGAGGGCGAGGTAGACGGGCCAGCCGGTCGCAAGGCCTGTCGGATTGCTGGCGATGACCACGCCGACGAAGCCGGTCATGACGGCAATCCAGCTGCTGATGGGGACGCGTTCGCCCAGGATCGGGATGGCGAGCAGGATCGCTGCGATCGGTGCGGCGAAATAGAGTGTCGTCAGATCTGCGAGGGGCAGATGCTTGGCCGCGTTAAAGTAACAGAGCCAGGCGGCGAGCAGGAAAAGACTGCGCAGCATCATCGGGCGAAGCGCCGGCGACGTCACCGTCTCCCGGGCGAGTGAGCGGCCACCGAGGATGTAACAGCCAAGCAGGATCGCAATGCTGCGGCAAAACAGGATCTGCCAGACGGTGGTTGTCTCCACCAGCAGCTTGATCATGGCGTCATGCATGGCAAAGCAGAGATAAGCGAGGCTGGAGAGGAGAATACCAGCACCAACTGCGGTTTTCACGGAAGCGTCTTTCGGGTCGGGCGGCACAGGGGGAGGTCCGCAATGGCTATCTGTGTCAGGCGTTGGCCGGGTTCTGTCAATCCCCGTCCGGATCTCCGACATTGTTGTCGTGCGAAACAAAAATTTACAGTTGGGACGTGCGGGGCATGTTGTCGTTTAAATCGATTTAATTACAGTGCGCCCGACTATGGGAGCAGGACATGAATGACATCGCCCACACCATCACTTCCACCGCCGCACCGGCACCGATCGTCACCAGGGAGCGGGTGGCGGTTGCGCTGCTCTTCTTCCTGAATGGCCTCGTCATCGGAGCCTGGGCGCCGAAAATTCCGTTCTTCTCAGAGGCGCTCGGATTGTCGGAGCTGATGCTGGGCGTGATGATCTTCGTCTTCGGCGTGGGGTCGCTGGTACTGATGCCAATCGCCGGCATGCAGATTGCACGCTACGGCTCGCGTCGCGTGGTCGAGATCACGACAATCCTGTTCATCCCCACAATCGTTCTGGTAACGCTGGTCGACAATCTCTGGACCGGAGCCATCGCCATATTCCTGTTCGGCGGCCTGACCGGAGCGATGGATGTGGCGATGAATGCCAATGCCGTTGCGGTCGAGCGCAGCATGCGCCGCTCGATCATGTCCTCCTGTCACGCCTTCTGGAGCCTGGGTGGCCTTTGCGGTGCGGCGACCGGTGGTTTCCTGATTGCCTCGCTCGGTGTCACTGGTCACGTGCTGCTTCTGGCAGCCGTCTGCGTCGTCCTCTTCCTGGTCGCCCGCCCGATGATCCTATCGGACGCGCCACATCCAACCGACGAACCGGCCAAGGCCAAGCTGCCGATGACGCCGCTGCCCTGGCTGATCGGCACAATCGCGTTGTTCTGCATGATCCCTGAGGGCACCGTGCTTGACTGGAGCGCGCTCTACCTGCGCAACGAGCTAAATGCCTCGACGGAAATGTCGGGCTTCGCCTTTGCCGCCTTCTCGTTGACCATGGCGGTCTGCCGTTTTGCGGGCGACTTCATCCGTGACCGCTTCGGCGCCGTCAACACGCTGCGCTTCTGCGGCGTGGCTGCGATCATCGGGCTCGTCATGGCGGGCCAGTCTTCCAGCGTCACCTTTGCGCTGATCGGCTTTGCCATCACCGGAATCGGCATCTCGAACATGGTGCCAATCGCCTTTTCGGCTGGCGGCAATATTCCGGGGCTTGCTCCGGGAGTCGGCCTCTCCGTCGTCACCACCATGGGCTATTCCGGCATCCTCTTTGCCCCGTCTCTGATCGGGTTTGTGGCCGAGCACACGTCGCTGTCGAGTGTCTACACAGCGATTCCAGCTCTGCTGATCGTTGTGCTTGGGCTATCCCGGCTTGCGCGCCATGCAGACCGGGCGAGCGGCCATTGACCCGGACCTCGTATGTGGACGCTCTCGGCGGCTGCAGACGCGCATGTGATCGCGCATCGGCGTGTTGCGGTTGACAAGCGATCGGCTTTGATCCACCTCCATGGCGATTGAGGCTTGCAGAGAAACAGCCATGACCGCACCCCTGATCCAGCCCGCCGATGCCTTTGACCCCAAACCGCGCCGTTCGTCGGTCGCGGTTGAAGTGGGTGGCGTCATCATCGGCGGTGGAGCTCCCGTCGTCGTTCAGTCGATGACCAATACCGACACCGCAGACATCGACGCGACCGTTGCCCAGGTTGCTGCCCTCTACAAGGCAGGCTCCGAGGTCGTCCGCATCACTGTCGACCGTGACGAAAGTGCCGCCGCCGTTCCGAAGATCCGCGAGCGCCTGCTCCGGCTCGGCATGGACGTGCCGCTGATCGGCGATTTCCATTATATCGGCCACAAGCTGCTCGCCGATCACCCGGCCTGTGCCGAGGCGCTCGCCAAGTACCGTATCAATCCCGGGAATGTCGGCTTCAAGGACAAGAAGGACAAGCAGTTCGCCGAGATCGTCGAAATGGCGATCCGCTACGACAAGCCTGTCCGCATCGGGGTCAATTGGGGCTCGCTCGACCAGGAGCTCCTGACCCGGCTGATGGACGAGAACGCGGCCAATGGTTCACCGCTTTCGGCGCGCCAGGTCACGCGTGAAGCGATCGTCCAGTCGGCATTGCTGTCCGCAGAGCTTGCCGAGGAGATTGGCCTGCCGCGCAACCGCATCATTCTCTCGGCCAAGGTCAGCCAGGTGCAGGACCTGATCGCTGTCTATTCGATGCTGGCGGATCGCTCGGACCACGCGCTGCATCTCGGGCTCACCGAGGCGGGCATGGGCTCGAAGGGTATCGTCGCCTCGTCGGCAGCCATGGGCTACGTGTTGCAGCATGGTATTGGGGACACGATCCGCGTTTCGCTCACCCCCGAACCGAACGGCGATCGCACACGCGAGGTTCAGGTAGCTCAGGAACTGCTGCAGGTCATGGGCTTCCGCCAGTTCGTGCCTGTTGTCGCGGCATGTCCCGGCTGTGGTCGCACCACCTCGACGGTCTTCCAGGAACTCGCGCAGAAGATCCAGGATGACCTTCGCAAGAACATGCCCGTCTGGCGCGACAAGTATCCGGGTGTCGAAGGCCTGAACGTTGCGGTCATGGGCTGTATCGTCAACGGCCCCGGCGAAAGCAAGCATGCCGATATTGGCATCTCGCTTCCAGGGACCGGTGAAAACCCGGCGGCTCCCGTGTTTATTGATGGCCAGAAGGCGATGACCTTGCGCGGTCCGAACATCGCAGCCGATTTCGAGGCGCTGGTGGCCGACTATATCGAGAAGCGCTATGGCCAGAAATCGGCGGCCGAGTGAGCGTGCTGGCCAACTTTATGTTGCCGCAATTTCACGGTTGACGGATTATCAGCCGAATACTGGAGGGACACCGAGCATGATCAAGAAGATCGCCATCATCGCGCTTTGCGCAACCTATCTCAGCGCCTGCACCACGACCGACCCCTATACGGGCGAGCAGAAGGTTTCGAATACGGCGGGTGGCGCCGCGATCGGTGCGGCCGTCGGTGCGCTTGGAGGCCTGGCCGTCGGCGGTTCGCCGGTCGGACGTCGGAATGCCGCGCTCATCGGTGCCGGTGTTGGCGCGCTCGCAGGCGGCGCGATCGGCAATTACATGGACCAGCAGGAATCGGAACTGCGTGCGCAGCTGCAGGGCACCGGCATTTCGGTCACCCGTGTCGGCGATCGCATCATCCTCAACATGCCGTCGAACATCACCTTCAACACCGATCAGGATGCGGTCATGCCGCAGTTCTACCCGACGCTGAACTCGGTTGCGATCGTGCTGCGCAAGTTCGACCGGACCCTGATCGACATCAACGGTCACACCGATTCGACCGGCAGCCAGGCTTACAACCAGGGTCTGTCCGAACGTCGCGCCATGTCGGTTGCAGGTTACCTCAACGGTCAGGGTGTCGATCCGCGGCGCGTCTCTGCCGTCGGCTTCGGCCCGAACCAGCCGGTTGCCTCGAACGCCACTCCGGACGGCCGTGCGCAGAACCGCCGCGTCGAAATCCAGATCTCGCCGCTCACACAGGGCTGATCGGCGATCGACCACATGCAAGGCGCCGCCATTCGTGCGGCGCCTTTTTAGTTTCAGCGGAAGGTCAGCATCTTGACGCCGGCAGTGGCAAACAGGACCGCCAGCGTCCCATCGATGTAACGGCGCGCTGCGCGGTAGATGCGCAGTGAACCGGGGGTCGAGAACAACAGCGCATAGCCCATGAAGACGGCGAAGCCGGTCGCAAGGCAACCGCAGACGATGATCGCGACGGCCGTTGGTGTTGCACCGGCCGGAAGGCCGAGCGAGATGATGGCGAGCCAGGCAAAGATCGCCTTGGGGTTCGTCAGGTGGATCGCATAGCCCATCAGGAAAGTGCGTTTCAGGCTCGAAGCGGCCTTCGTCAGCGAGAGCGGGTCGATGCTGCTCGCGGCGGAGCGGAAGGCACGCCAGGCGAGATAGAGCAGATAGAGCCCGCCGAGGATGCGCATCAGGATCAGCGCCTGCGCATACTGCGACAGGATCGCGGCCAACCCCAGGGAGGCCGCGATGGCCCAGGTCATGGATCCGCAGAAGATACCGGACGCGATCGTCAGGCCATGGCGACGCCCCTGGCCAAGCGAGGCGGAGGCGATGGCCATGGTGGCCGGGCCGGGGCTCAAGACCGCGACGAGGTAGACCAGGTAGGCGGCCACGACCTGAGGCCAGTGTTGCAGGATTTCAGTCACGGGCACGCTCCGGCTCTCACTAAAGGTTGCAGGAGCGTACCGCTTTTCGACGCGAGCGACACTTCAGATGATTTGATCGATCGCCTTCAGAAACTGATGGCATTCCTCTGTCGTGCCGATGGTCACGCGGAGGAAGTCCGAAATGCGCGGCTTGTTGAAATGCCGGACGAGGACGGCGCGCTCGCGCAGACCCTTCTGCAGATCTGCCCCCTGATGCGCCGGATGACGGGCGAAGACGAAGTTGGTCGACGACGGCAGGACCTCGAAGCCACGAACTTCGAGCGCTTTGGTCACCATCTCGCGGTTGGCAATTATCTTGCCACAGGCCTCGTCAAACCAGGCTTCATCCTCGATCGCTGCGGTTGCAGCGGCCTGGGCCAGCATGTCGACGGGATAGGAGTTGAAGCTGTCCTTCATCCGCTCCAGTGCCTCGATCAGCGGCCGCTGGCCGAGCGCGAAACCGACGCGCAGGCCCGCCAGCGAGCGGGATTTCGAGAAGGTCTGGACAACGAGCAAATTCTCGTAGCGCGGGATCAGCGAAGCTGCCGTCTCTGCGCCGAAATCGACATAGGCCTCATCGATGACCACGACCTGATCCGGGTGCGAGGCGACCAGCTTTTCGACCTCCGAGAGGGGGAGAGCGATGCCGGTCGGGGCGTTTGGATTGGCCAGAATGATTGCGCCACAGGGGCGGCTGTAGTCGCCGACACGTATCTGAAGCTCATCATCCAGCGGGATCTCCTCGACCTTGACCTCGAAGAGCCGGGCATAGGTCTTGTAGAAGCTGTAGGTGATGTCGGGATAAAGCAGCGGCGCGTCGTGCTTCAAGAGACCCGCGAAGGTGAAGGCAAGCACTTCGTCCGAGCCGTTGCCGACGAACACCTCGTTCATGGCCAGATCGAAGCGCTTCGCGATGGCCTCGCGCAGGCCCGTGGACGCCGGATCAGGATAAAGGCGCAGACGCTCCCCGGACGTGGCCGCGATCGCTTCCAGCACCTTCTGCGAGGGCCCGTAGGGGCTCTCATTGGTGTTGAGCTTCACAAGGCCCGGGATCTTCGGCTGTTCGCCGGCGACATAGGGTTCCAGCGCATGGATGGCGGACGACCAGAAACGGCTCATGCTATTTCTTCCTGTAGGCGATGAAATGGGCGGCTTCCTTGAGCGGTTCGGCCTGTTCGCCGTAGGGCTCAAGAAGGGCGTTTGCTTCGGTGACCAGCCGGTCGAGCTCGGCGCGGGCCCAGTCGGTGCCTTTGAGGCCAACCAGCGTCGCCTTGCCCTTGGCCGCGTCCTTGCCGGTCGCCTTGCCGAGGGTTGCTGCATCCGAGGTGATGTCGAGCAGATCGTCGGCCAGCTGAAAGGCGCGGCCAATGATTTCGCCAAAGCGGCGCAGGCGATCGCGGTCTTCCGCCGGGCGACCGGCAATGATGGCGCCTGCCTCACAGGCAAAGCGCAGAAGTGCGCCCGTCTTCATGGCCTGCAGCATCACGATGCCTGCTTCGTCGGGCTGATCGGTTTCGGCAGCGAGATCGAGCATCTGGCCGCCGGCCATACCGCCAATCCCGGCTGCGCGGGACAGTTCGAGCACGAGGGCCACCTTGGCTGTGTCGGGCAGGGGTGTTTGCGGTGAAGCGATGATGTCGAAGGCGTATGTCAAGAGTCCGTCACCGGCGAGGATCGCGGTTGCTTCGTCATACTGCTTGTGCACGGTCGGCTTGCCGCGGCGCAGATCGTCGTCGTCCATGGCGGGTAGGTCGTCATGGACGAGCGAATAGCTGTGCAGGCATTCGAGCGCGCAGCCGACCTGCAGGGAAGCCTCTTCGCTTCCGCCGAAGAGGCGGGTCGCCTGCATCACCAGATAGGGCCGAAGGCGTTTGCCGCCGTTCAGGGCGCCGTAATGCATGGCCTCGATCAGCCGCTTGGGGCGGACGACTTCCGCCGGACGCGGCGTTGCGTCCAGCAGGATGTCGAGCCTCGCCTCGACGAGCGTGGCGTGGGTATTCAGGCTTTTTTCAAAGGCATCGGCGCTCTTGGTCATCACGGCTATTTGGCACGCTACCCCTGGTCAGGCAACGGGAAATTGAGCCGAGGAAAGAGGCGGATGCGCGCAGCCAGACTGGTCATTTGCCAAGAGGGCGGCTATGAGGGTCCATCATCGATCACGGACCCCACTTCATTGACACTGGAAGTCGAGGCATTGGAGCAAGACGAGAAGTTTGCGCCGGAACCGAAGCGGCGGCGTCGGCCCCGTATCCTCCGGGCCGTGTTTATCGCGCTCTTCCTCTTCCTCGCCGCGCCTTACCTCCTGATTTTGCTCTACCGGCTGGATTTCGTCCGGCCTGTCTCGACGCTGATGCTTGCGGATCTCGTCACCTTGCAGGGCTATGACCGCCGCTGGGTGGACTTCGAGGATATCTCGCCGAATCTCGTTCGGGCGGTGATGATGTCGGAGGACGGCCAGTACTGTAATCACGGCGGCGTGGACTGGGCCCAGCTGCAGTCCGTGATCGACGACGCAATGGCGGGCGAGGCGACGCGCGGTGCCAGCACGATCCCCATGCAGACCGCCAAGAACCTTTTCCTCTGGAACGGGCGCTCTTTCATTCGCAAGGGCCTCGAACTGCCGCTGGCGCTGGTGCTGGATGCCGCCTGGCCCAAGCAGCGGACGATGGAGATCTACCTCAACATTGCCGAATGGGGGCCTGGCATCTACGGCATCGAAGCGGCCGCGCAGCACCACTTCAAGACGTCGGCCGCGAAGCTCAGCCGCCAGCAGGCAGCCCTTCTCGCCGTGTCGCTGCCAAACCCGATCGATCGAGTCGCGAGCAAGCCGGGGCCGGGTCTGAAGCGTCTGGCCGGGGTCGTCGAACGTCGTGCGCGCGCCTCCGGTGATTACATCACTTGTCTTTATGGCTGAGATCAGAAGCTTTCGTTGGTCGGAACCGATGTCGCGCGTCTAGGATCGGTTCTCGATAACGCGGAGCGCGCCATGGACGACTTGATCCTCTACATCGCCAACAAGAACTACTCTTCCTGGTCGTTTCGACCTTGGATCGCGATGACCGCCGCCGGCATCCCGTTTCGCGAAGAACTGATCCCGTTCGGCCCGGGTGCGACGCATCCTCAATTCCGCGCGCTATCGCCGACCGGCAAGGTCCCGGTGCTGCATCACGGCTCTGTCCGTGTCTGGGAATCGCTCGCGATCATCGAATATGTCGCCGAGCTCTATCCCGATGCCGGGCTCTGGCCTGCTGATCGCGAGAGCCGGTCGCTTGCGCGTTCCATTTCGATGGAAATGCTGTCCGGGTTTCGGGCCTTGCGTGGCGCCTGCCCGATGAACCTGCGGCGGCCCGTGAAGGCGATCCCGCTGCCCGCGGGCGTGACGGCCGATGTTGCGCGCATCGAGGCGATCTGGCGCGAGATGCGGACACGTTCGGGCGGACCCTTCCTGTTTGGCGCATTCTCCTCAGCCGACGCCATGTTCGCACCGGTCGTGAATCGCTTTGCAGCCTATGATCTGGTAAGTGATGCGGAGACGATCGCCTATATGGATGCCATGCGAGCGCATCCGGCCTGGCGTAGCTGGGAGACGGCAGCACTTGCTGAACCCTGGATCGTGGCCGAAGACGAGGCCTGAACGGGCCTCGCTTAGATTCGAAAAAAGTGACCTGGGGACTGGTCAAACCCACTTCGGGCATGTATAAGCCCGCCAAATTCCGAGATCGAGACAGGTTCTGTCCGGCCTCATCGAGGCCGCATAAACCCGTCTTGTCCGTCACGTGGAGTAACGAAAATGGCTGTACCGAAAAGAAAAACAAGCCCGTCCAAGCGCGGTATGCGCCGCTCTGCTGACGCGCTGAAGGCATCGACCTATGTCGAAGACAAGAACTCTGGCGAACTGCGCCGCCCGCACCATATCGATCTGAAGACCGGTATGTATCGCGGCCGTCAGGTTCTGACGCCGAAGGAAAGCGCATAATTCCTGCGCTTTGACTGACTAGTTTGAAGGGCCGGCGCTTGCGCCGGCCTTTTCATTTGTCACTAGGCATAGTTAAATCGCGCCGCGCCCGCTGCGGAGCCGGACGGGATCGCAGTGCAAGGAAGGATTCCGCATGCTGATTGCCGTGCCGCTGATGATCGTTCCCTTCATCTTCTACAACGCCGTGATGCTCGGAAGCGGGATTGCCGCCTTCTCGAGCGTGATCATGACCGTGCCGATGCTGTCGGGTGCCGTCTGGACGATGACGCTCGGCGATCTCGTCATCCTGTCAGCGCTGATTGCCCTGTTTTTCGAGGTGTTGAAAGCAACGCTGAGTACCCGCGGATCGCTGATGAACCACATGTTTTCGATGGTGGTCTTTATCGGTTTTCTCGTCGAATTCCTGCTGGTGCGCGACGCAGCAACGCAGCTTTTCTTCAGCCTGATGGTCATCGCCTTCATCGACGTCGTCGCTGGCTTCACGATCTCCAACCGGGCCGCCGGACGGGACGTTTCGATCGGGCTCTGATCCGGATACGAAAAAGGCCCCATCCGGGGCCTTGTCCTGAATCAGAGGTTGTCGAGCTTGTTCTGCAGGGAGCGCAACTGCTCCTTCAATTCGTCGATATCCTTGGCTTCCGCCTTCTTGGTTTCCTTGGCCGGCTGCTGGCCGCCGAGGAAGGGCGAGAACATCTGCATGGCCTGCTGGAACATCTCGGTATTGCGCTTGACCTGCTCTTCCATCAGCTGGATCGGCATCTGCAGGTTCTTCGACAGCGGATGGTCGCCGAAGGCCTTGGTCATCTGCTCGCGCATCTGGGTCTGCTGTTCGGTGAAGGCCTTCATCGAATGTTCCAGGAAGCTCGGGACGACCATTTGCATCTGGTCGCCATAGTAGCTGATGAGCTGGCGCAGGAAGGAGATCGGCAGCAGGGTGTTGCCGGTCTTGGATTCCTGCTCGAAGATGATCTGGGTCAGGACGGAATGCGTGATGTCGTCACCGGACTTGGCATCCTGCACCACGAAATCCTCGCCCTTCTTGACCATCTTGGCAAGGTCCTCAAGGGTGACGTAGGTGCTGGTCCCGGTGTTGTAGAGGCGTCGATTGGCGTACTTCTTGATAACGATTTCGCCATCGGCTTTGGCCATTTCAGTCTCCTAACCCGTCGTTTTTCGATTGTTTTTGCTCTTCCCGAAGTCAAGTGTAAGCGCAAATTCAGTCCGGTGACAATCTCTTTGTGCGATGCAGGATCGGCATTTGACGAAAGACAGGAAAGCGCAACCAAAGAACGAGAATGCCGGGCTTATCTTGTTTGACACCGGAGGCAGTCTTTGTCAGTTTCTCCTCAATCACAAAACCCGAGGAGACCTCCATGAGCACCCCGTCCATCGTTATCGCGAGCGCTGCCAGAACCCCGGTCGGATCTTTCAACGGGGCGTTGTCATCCGTCGCAGCGCATGATCTCGGCGCCATCGCCATCAAGGCCGTGCTGGAGCGCGCCGGCGTCGAGGCTGGCGAAGTCGACGAAGTCATTCTCGGGCAGATCCTCACCGCAGGGCAGGGCCAGAACCCGGCTCGCCAGGCAGCAATGAAGGCCGGTATTCCGCAGGAGGCGACGGCCTGGGGGCTCAATCAGCTCTGCGGTTCCGGCCTGCGTGCCGTCGCCATCGGCATGCAGCAGATCGCGACGGGCGATGCGAAGATTATCATTGCGGGCGGGCAGGAATCGATGTCGATGGCGCCGCACTGCGCGCACCTGCGGAACGGCACCAAGATGGGCGACCTGAAGATGGTCGACACCATGATCAAGGATGGCCTCACCGATGCCTTCTACGGATATCACATGGGCACGACCGCCGAGAATGTCGCCCGCCAGTGGCAGTTGACCCGCGACGAACAGGACGCCTTTGCAGTCGCTTCGCAGAACAAGGCAGAGGCCGCCCAGGTGGCCGGCCGTTTCAAGGATGAGATCGTTCCAGTCATCGTGCCCGGCCGCAAGGGCGACGTCACTGTCGATCAGGATGAGTACATCCGCATCGGTGCGACGCTCGAAAGCATGCAGAAGCTGAAACCCGCCTTCGACAAGGAAGGCACGGTCACCGCCGGCAACGCCTCCGGCATCAATGATGGCGCGGCGGCCGCTCTGCTGATGACCGAGGCAGAGGCTTCGCGTCGTGGTATCGCGCCGCTCGCCCGTGTCGTCTCCTGGGCAACCGCAGGTGTTGATCCGAAGATCATGGGCACCGGCCCAATCCCGGCTTCGCGCAAGGCGCTCGAAAAGGCCGGCTGGAAGATCACGGATCTCGATCTCGTCGAAGCCAATGAAGCCTTTGCGGCACAGGCCTGCGCCGTCAACAAGGATCTCGGCTGGGATACTTCGATCGTCAACGTCAATGGCGGCGCAATCGCCATTGGTCATCCGGTCGGCGCGTCCGGTGCCCGCATTCTCAACACGCTGCTGTTCGAGATGAAGCGTCGCGGCGCCAAGAAGGGCCTTGCCACGCTGTGCATCGGCGGCGGCATGGGTGTCGCCATGTGCCTCGAGGCATTCTGATCCGGCCTCTTCGAATGGCGGCCGCTCGCCCTTGACCTGACGAATTTCCGTCCCGGCTCTCCGCCGGGGTGGCCAAGTCATGCCGGCGCGACGGGAACGCGGCGGTGATCCAGATGGGAACCCATAGAAAAAGAACGGGGAGGACAGCATGAGCAGAGTAGCTTTGGTGACTGGTGGCACACGCGGCATCGGTGCGGCGATTTCGGTCGCCTTGAAGAATGCAGGCTACAAGGTTGCGGCGAACTTCGCCGGCAATGAAGAAAAGGCCAGGGCCTTCGAAGCCGAGACCGGCATTCCGGTGTTCAAATGGGATGTCTCCAATTACCAGGCCTGCGTCGATGGCATCGCTGCCGTCGAGTCGGCACTCGGACCCGTGGAGGTGCTCGTCAACAATGCCGGCATCACCCGCGACGCGATGTTCCACAAGATGACGCCCGAGCAGTGGGGCGAGGTGATCAACACCAACCTCACCGGTCTCTTCAACATGACCCACCCGGTCTGGACAGGCATGCGTGACCGCAGCTTCGGTCGCGTCATCAACATCTCCTCGATCAACGGCCAGAAGGGCCAGATGGGGCAGGCCAACTATTCCGCGGCGAAGGCCGGCGATCTCGGTTTCACCAAGGCGCTCGCCCAGGAAGGTGCCGCCAAGGGCATCACGGTCAATGCCATCTGCCCGGGCTATATCGGGACCGAGATGGTTCGCGCCATCCCGGAAAAGGTGTTGAACGAGCGCATCATTCCACAGATCCCCGTCGGCCGTCTTGGCGAGCCCGAAGAAATCGCCCGTTGCGTCGTGTTCCTCGCCTCTGATGATGCAGGCTTCATCACGGGCTCGACCATCTCCGCCAATGGTGGTCAGTTTTTCGTGTAAGTTCCGTGAGAGGTTTCGACTTCAAGGCCGGCCTTGCGCCGGCCTTGTTCGTTCTTGGGAAGTGCCATGGTTTATTCGGCCGTCGATCTCGCTCATTTTGCCGAACGCCTCGCAAAAGCTTGGTCGCGCGAGACCTCCAGCCTTTGGTCGTTGGACAATCCGGCGAGGGGCCAGTGTGGCGTCACCAGTCTTGTCGTCCAGGATGTGTTTGGCGGTCAGATTTTGAAGACCCCCCTTCAGCAGGGGCTCCACTTCTACAACCTCATTGACGGGCAGCGCTTCGACTTCACGTCAGACCAGTTCGCTGATCCAATCGGCTACCAGGATCTGCCCTCGGATAGGGAAGAAGCAATGTCCGAGACCAATCCGGGACAGTATCGCGCCTTGTGCGGAAGGCTCGGGCTCCCTGTTAACAGCTGAACGCTGCAACGGTGCGCGAAACTCTTAATATCCACCGAAGTCTATGGTTAATCAATTGTTATTCCACCATATGTAGCAGTGAACAAACCAGGAAGACTGGCGAGTCCGCGATTCGTCGTTGATTCGTTCCGGCTTTGGTCGAGAGGTTAATGCGGCAACGAAAAAGCCGCCGGACGGTGACGTCCGACGGCTTTCTTTTGGGATGAGGCAGCTGTTAGCGGCAGCGTGCTTCGTAGGTGCGGCCGTTGCGGTCGCGATACACGCAATAGCCAGCGCGCTCCTGCGAGTTGCCGATCAGCGCGCCAGCAACACCACCCACGCCTGCGCCGATCGCTGCGCCGCGGACGTTGCCGGTGGCTACACCACCGATGACGGCGCCAGAAGCTGCGCCGATACCGGCGCCGCGTTCCGTGGCTGTGCAGGATGCGAGCGGGGCGATCAGTGCGAGTGCCAGAAGGGTCTTTTTCATCGTCCTATACCTTTTCACGTAGAGTTGGATTTCACTTCAGGTCAAATTCGACCCATCAACATCAGGATGATGAGGATGAGCAGTACGAGGCCGAGACCTCCGGACGGACCGTAGCCCCAGCCGCGGCTATAGCCCCAGCTCGGCAGAGCGCCGATGAGAAGCAGAATTAGAATGACGATGAGAATTGTACTCATTTGGACCCTCTCCTGAGCCTGGATGAAAGATAATTTGTTGTGCCGTTTGAACGCGACCGGAGACAGATTGTTCCGTCCGACGAAGACCGAGACCCATCAGGCGGAACAGATCGGCTGCGGCCTTTCCAGCGGAAACGGTGATCTGGCGCTGTCGCTTTTCCTCGATCGTGGCCATGCCATCGACAAACGCGCTTATGATCCCCGCTGTCATTGTCTGATGTTCCACCATCGGCAGATGGCCGCAATTGCGCAGGAGTACGGTCTGCACCTCAGGCAGGAGCTTCGACACCCGTAACTGGTGCGCCGAAGGGACGATCGCGTCCTCGGCTCCGACGATGTTGAGCACCGGCCGATGAATCTCGGACAGGTCGTTCACCAGGGTGGTTGCGGACATGAAGCGAATGCAGGCGGCGATGTCCTCGGGCCGGGCTTGCTGCAGTTGCAGCCGCACATCTTCCATGGCCGCCACGGCGCGTTCGTTCTGCCAGGGGCAGTCCTTGTCGAAGACGCATTCGATCGATCCCCAGCGAAATTGCTCGCTGGTGGAGATCCAGCGCCGGAAGAACTGACGAAACAGGAATGGTCCTACGCGCGGCACCCGCAGCAGTTTGGCCGGCAGCCGTTCCTGGCCTTCGAAACGGCCGCATGCAAAAGCGCCGATCAGAACGATCGACTTCACGAGTTCAGGATAATGCCGGGCGATCAGGAGAGACACGAAGCCGCCGGTCGAATGGCCGATCAGCGTCACCGGCCTGCCGCCGAAGTCTCGGCGGATCGCTTCTGCATAGGCGGAAGCGACGGCTTCGGGCGTGATCGCCTGGCCTGGCTCGGATAGTTTCCAGGGATGATGTCCTGGCAGGGCGTAAGCGGCACTGCGTGCCCGCCGCACGACATCAGGGGAATAGGTGCGCCAGAAGGACGGGGCCATGACCATGCCGTGAATCAGGACAAAGTCCTGAGGCAGGTCGTTCTCTCCAATCCATTCGGCGGGCGGCGGGGACAATGTCATCAGGTTTCACCTCGGCGGCGCAACGTAACGGCCTTCGCAATTGTTCCATCTGCGTCGCATCTCTCGAAGCCGGTATTCGATCTGCTGTCATCTTAGGCCAGAACCGGGCCGGAACCCGGCCGGGAACAAAGCCTGAATCTGCCGGAGTCATCGATTCGTCGCTGATTCGTTCGCAGCCTGTTCCGGTCACGCAAGGCTCTGATCGGACTCAGCTTTCTGCCGAATTCTGGGATGAATGCATCAAGCGCCTTGCCTTTGCCCTCCTTCGTCGCCATGTGTTGGCCGAGGGTGCCGGTGTGCGGAAAAGCGCGGTCCCGACTAGCGGAGCGGTCTTTGAATACGCAACCCATGATCCTGAGTGGCCGCGGCGTCAGTGCTGTGCTGGGGCCAACCAATACCGGCAAGACCCATTTCGCCATCGAACGCATGGTCGCGCACGGGTCTGGCATCATTGGTCTGCCGCTGAGATTGCTTGCACGAGAGGTCTATACGCGCGTAGTCGAGCGTGTCGGTGCGCAAAACGTGGCGCTCGTGACAGGTGAGGAGAAGATCAGCCCGCCGAAAGCGCGCTTCTCCGTTTGCACGGTCGAGGCGATGCCGCGTGAAACCAAGGCGGCCTTTGTCGCCATCGACGAGATACAGCTCGCGGGCGACCTTGAGCGCGGGCATATCTTCACCGATCGTCTGCTGCATCTGAGGGGGCGCGAGGAAACGCTGCTTCTCGGTTCGGCGACGATGAAGTCGATCCTCATTCAGCTCTTGCCCGGGATCACCATCGTCGAGCGGCCCCGCCTGTCGCAGCTTTTCTATGCAGGCCAGAAGAAGATCACGCGTCTGCCGCAGCGGACAGCCATCGTCGCGTTCTCCGCGGAAGAAGTGTATGCGATTGCCGAGCTGATTCGCCGCCAACGGGGCGGGGCGGCCGTCGTGTTGGGCGCTCTAAGCCCGCGGACGCGCAATGCCCAGGTCGGTCTCTACCAGGAAGGCGATGTCGAATACCTAGTGGCGACCGATGCCATCGGCATGGGTCTCAACCTCGATGTCGACCATGTCGCCTTTGCGCAGGATCGAAAGTTCGACGGCTATCAGTTTCGCAACCTCAATCCGGGCGAGCTCGGCCAGATCGCGGGTCGTGCCGGGCGTCATATCAAGGATGGCACGTTCGGCGTGACCGGACGGGTGGCTCCCTTCGACGAAGAGCTGGTCGAACGGCTGCAAACGCATCAATTCGATTCCGTCAAAGTGTTGCAATGGCGGACTGAAAAATTCGATTTCTCGTCGATTGCTGGCCTGCAGAGAAGCCTCGATGCAGTGCCGCGTGTCGAAGGATTGACGCGCGCGCTGCCGGCGACTGATCAGCAGGCGCTGGAATATCTTTCGCGCTATCCCGAGATCGCCGACATCACCGATCGGCCCGAACGGGTGGAAAAACTCTGGGAAGCCTGCGCGCTGCCCGACTATCGGCGCATTACGCCTGCACAGCATGCTGATCTGATTCAGAGTCTGTATTTTGATTTGGTCAGGCGGGGCACCGTCAACGAGGACTTTCTCGCCGAGCAGGTGCGCCGATCCGATCGCACCGATGGCGAAATCGATACACTGTCGGCGCGGATCGCGCAGATCAGAACGTGGACCTATGTGTCGAACCGGCCCGGCTGGCTTGCCGATCCGACACACTGGCAAGAAAAGACGCGGGAAATCGAAGACCGATTGTCCGATGCGTTACATGAACGGTTGACGAAACGCTTTGTTGATCGCAGGACATCTGTGCTCATGAAGCGCTTGAGAGAGAATGCGATGTTGGAAGCTGAAATCAGTGTGAACGGCGATGTCTTCGTGGAAGGTCATGCCATGGGACAACTTGCGGGGTTCCGGTTCACGCCGATCTCCGGCATGGAGGGCCCGGACGCGAAGGCCGTTCAGGCTGCCGCCTACAAGGCGCTGGCGCTCGAATTCGAGGCGCGCGCCGCGCGCCTGCACGCTTCCGGCAATAATGATCTTGCCATCGGCTCGGACGGTCTCGTTCGCTGGCTGGGCGATCCGGTTGCGCGTCTGATCGGGACGGATCACATCCTGCATCCCCGTGTCATCCTGCTGGCCGATGAACAACTGACCGGCATGGCCCGGGATCACGTTGCTGCCCGCATCGAACGTTTCGTCAATCACCATATCTCGACGGTCCTGAAGCCGCTCGACGATCTGTCGCGCGCCGAAGACCTGCAGGGGCTTGCCAAGGGGCTGGCCTTCCAGCTGGTCGAAAATCTCGGCGTTCTGTTCCGCCGTGATGTCGCAGATGACGTCAAGACCCTTGACCAGGATGGCCGCGCATCGATGCGCCGTTATGGTGTGCGCTTCGGTGCCTACCACATCTTTATGCCGGCCCTTCTGAAGCCGGCTCCGGCCGAACTCATCACGCTCCTCTGGGCGCTGAAGCATGACGGCCTCGACAAGCCGGGTTACGGCGATCTGATCCCCGTATTGGCTGCCGGCCGTACCTCGGTCGTGACCGATCCGAGCTATGAGCGCATGTTCTACAAGCTCGCCGGCTTCCGGTTCCTCGGCAAGCGTGCCGTGCGTATCGACATCCTCGAGCGTCTCGCCGATCTCATTCGTCCGCTCCTGCAGTGGAAGCCGGGTTCGCCGGCGCGTCCTGACGGTGCATATGATGGTCGTCGCTTCACCACGACGACTGCAATGCTGTCGATCCTCGGTGCGACCCCTGATGATATGGAAGAGATCCTGAAGGGTCTCGGCTATCGTGCGGATAGCATCTCTGCGGAAGAGGCGGCCGCGTTCCTTGCGGCGCACACTGGCTCGGCCCCCACGCAGGCCGCAGCTACCGAAAAGAACGAAGACGACAGCGTCGACGATGCCGATCAGGCTGGCGAAACGGCGAGCGAAGGTGAAGCCCCTGCGGCCGTTGCCGAAGAGCAGCCCGCAGCAGCAGCGGAAGATGCCGCCTCGGCGGAGCAGCCTGCCGAATCCACCGAGCCGAAGCCGGTTCTTCTCTGGCGTCCAGGTGGCCGTAGCGACAATCAGCGTGGCACCGGTCGTCCGGGTGGTGACCGTCGTCCGCAGGGTCAGCGTAACGCGGCTCCCCGTGAAGGCGGCGAGGCGGGTGGCGAGAAGCGTGGCGAAGGTCGTCGTGACGATCGGCGCTCGGACAATCGTGGCGAGCGTCGTGATGACAATCGCGGCAAGTTTGCCGGCAAGGGCGACCGCCAGGATCGTGGCGACCGCAAGGACCGTGGTCCGCGGCCGGAGCGCGACAACAACAAGTCGCAGCCGGCACGCTTCGAGGCAAAGCCGCCGCGCAAGGAGAAGCCACTCGACCCGGATTCGCCCTTCGCCAAACTCGCGGCTCTCAAGGAGCAGCTGAAGAAGTAATGGACGACAAGCAGCCACCAAGCGGTTCGCGCCAGCGCATCGACAAGTGGCTGTTCTTCGCCCGTGTGGCAAAATCACGCAGCCTCGCGCAAGAGCGGGTGGCTGCGGGCCATGTCAGTGTCAACGGGCAAAAGGTTCGTCAACCCAGTCATCAGGTCAAGGTCGGCGACCGTCTCGATATCGCCATGCCCGAGCGTGACCTGGTGCTGGTCGTGAAGTTGCCGGGTGAGAGGCGTGGTCCTTACCAGGAAGCGAGGCTCCTCTATGAGGATCTTACGCCGCCGCCCGAGAAGAAGCCTTTCAGTCCATCCGAGCCAGGCGTCAGAGCTCCAGGGGCGGGCCGGCCGACCAAGAAGGAGCGCCGGGCGCTGGATGATCTGCGCGGCGAGCCGGATTGGTCCGCTGATTAGAAAATTTCTACAAAGGCGCCCGAATTGAGGGTGTTTATCCTTGCCTTGGCAGGGATTCCGCATTAGCTCACTTGCCGTCCGACAGAAATTTCCGGTAGGGCGCGGGCCGTTCCAAACGGGGTCGTATTCCCGACGGAACCACCCACGTTCGTCTTTCTCCTGCCGTTCGAGAACGCCATCCTGGAGTGCCGCATGACCTATATCGTCACCGATAACTGCATTCGCTGCAAATACACCGATTGTGTCGAGGTCTGCCCTGTCGACTGCTTCTATGAAGGCGAGAACTTCCTCGTCATCCACCCGGACGAGTGCATCGATTGCGGCGTGTGCGAGCCCGAATGTCCTGCCGAGGCGATCAAGCCCGATACAGAGCCGGGGCTGGACAAGTGGCTGAAGATCAATGCGGAATACGCCAAGATCTGGCCGAACATCACGGTCAAGAAGGACCCGATGCCGGAAGCCAAGGAAATGGACGGCGTTGATGGCAAGTTCGAGCAGTTCTTCTCCGAGAAGCCGGGCTCCGGCGACTGAGACCTTTCCGCCCGTGGGGTGAGATGGAATCCTGCCCAAAATTCCATCACTTGGCGTCAGATTCGCCGTCGCGTGCGCCATGATTGTGGCGCACTGCACTAAAATATTGATTTCCTCGTCTTTTTGTGATAGCTTCCTGAAACTGTTCCACTTTGCGGCATAGCTATGCCCTGAACCATCACGAAAGCAAATTCACCACCGCGCGATATACGTGACATCGGCGACACTTTTGTGTCGTGTCTCAGTCGCGACGAGGGTGACGTTTGATTGTGTCGCGGACTGGATCAGGACGACAAGTTTCGTAACCTCGTCGTCTCATCCGGGCCTGACCGACCCGGCGCCGGCATCACGCCGGGAGCAAAACAGGGAGTATTTGAATAGAATGACGACCCAGCAGAAGAAGACTTCCTCGGCACGCCATGGCTTCAAGACCGGCGAGTCGATCGTATACCCTGCCCATGGCGTGGGTACCATCACCACCATCGAAGAGCAAGAAGTCGCCGGCATGAAGCTCGAGCTTTTTGTTATCGATTTCGAAAAGGACAAGATGCGTCTGAAGGTTCCGGTTGCCAAGGCCGTGAGCATCGGGATGCGCAAGCTGTCCGAGACGGATTTTGTCGATCGCGCGCTGAAGGTCGTTCAAGGCAAGGCTCGCGTGAAGCGTACCATGTGGTCGCGTCGCGCTCAGGAATATGATGCCAAGATCAATTCCGGTGACCTGATCTCCATCGCTGAAGTCGTTCGCGACCTCTACCGCGCCGAGAACCAGCCGGAGCAGTCCTACTCCGAGCGTCAGCTCTATGAAGCTGCTCTCGATCGCATGGCACGCGAAATCGCTGCCGTGAACAAGATGTCCGAGACGGAGGCCGTTCGCCTTGTCGAGGTCAACCTTGCCAAGGGTCCCAAGCGCGGCAAGACGATCGAAGAAGACGATACTCAGGAAGAAGCGGCGTAAGTCGTTTCGACACTGTCATCAAAAAACCTCCGGCGAAAACCGGAGGTTTTTTTGTGGCTGACTTGTTCGGTTCGGTCGCCAGGGCAAAGAAAAACCCCGCCGAAGCGGGGTTTCCCAAAGACTGCCTTTAACCGTCAGTTCCGGTTTCCAAGGAAACGCAGAAGGAACAGGAAGAGGTTGATGAAGTCGAGGTAGAGACGCAGGGCGCCCATGATGGCGTTGCGGCCAGCCATCTCGCTCGAATTGCTCTCGTGGTAGGACTCCTTGATCGACTGCGTGTCATAGGCGGTCAGACCGGCAAAGATCAGCACGCCGATCACCGAGATCGCGAAGTCGAGGGCCGAGGAGGCCATGAAGAGGTTGACCAGCGAAGCGATGATCAGGCCGAAGAGACCCATCATCAGGAATGAGCCCATCGCCGACAGGTCACGCTTGGTGGTGTAGCCGTAAAGCGACAGGGCGCCGAAGGAGGCGGCCGTGACGAAGAAGGTCTGGACGATGCTTGCTCCCGTATAGATCAGGAAGATCGACGAAAGCGACAGGCCCATCATCGCGGCATAGACCCAGAAGGTCGTCTGTGCGGCTGCGACGCTCATCTTGTGGATCCTGAAGCTCAGGAAGAAGACCATGGCGACCGGTGCCAGGATGACCACCCACTTCAGCGGGCTCAGGAAGATCGCCTGGCCAAAGGCCGTAAGCTGACCGCCTGATACTGCCAACTGGAAGGTAGCGAAGGCTGCGATACCAGTGATGGCGAGGCCCAGTGCCATCAGGTTGTAGACCTTCAGCATATAGGCGCGCAGACCTTCGTCGATCATCGTGGCCGACTGGGTCTGGCCCTGACGGCTCTGATAGTTGCGAAGTTCGGACATGTTTTCCTCTCTCAAAGCTTCGAAAATGGACAGCGGAGCCCGGATTGGCTCCCGCGCCGCTGCGAAGCCCAGCATGCGTGCTTTCAATATGAGAGGTTCCCGTGTCTACGACAAGGGCCACAATCTTAAATCGCCGTAATACTGCAGGCGGCGGGGCAAGGCCCGCCGCTCTTGGCCTCAAAGCTCGCGAAGAACAGGAGCGGCTTTCTGCCCGAGGATGCGCCAGGTTCCGGCGAGCCCGATGCCGATCGTGACCACCAGCGCTATGACAAGGGTCATCGCGGCCACATCGGGCAGGAAGCTGGACGGCAGTTTCATGATCTGGCTGAGCACGAACCATGCGATGCCGCCACCGGCAATGAGCGCGAAGATCGCGGTGGCTGCGCCGAGCAGCATGTACTCGTAGGTGAAGGCGCGGATCAGCATGGCGCGGGTCGCCCCCAGCGTCTTCAGGATCACGGCGTCATGGGTGCGTGCCCGGTTGCCGGCTGCGAGCGCCCCCGACAGAACCAGCACCGATGCAATCAACGCGATGGCAGCGGCTGCACGGATCGCCGTTGCCAACTGTCCGACGAGGCGATCGACGACATCGAGCGCATCCTTTACCCTCACGGTCGTGATTGTCGGGAACTGCTGCGTGACCGATCGCAGGATCGAGGCTTCCTCGGCGGCGGTCGCATCCTGGTCGATCAGCGTCGCCAACCAGGCATGGGGAGCGCCGGCAAAGGTGTTCGGCGAGAACACCATGACGAAGTTCATCGACAGGCTTTCCCATTCGACGGTGCGGAAATTGGCGATCTTCGCCGTGATGTTGCGCCCGAGCACATTGATGGTGATCGTGTCGCCGATCTTCAGTCCCAGTTCGCGCCCTTCCTGCTCGGCGAAGGAAACGAGAGCCTCGCCTTCATAGCCGTCGGCCCACCACTCGCCTTCGGTCAAGGTGCTGTTTTCCGGCACGTTTCGCGCATAAGTCAGACCGCGATCGCCGCGCAGAACCCAGCGGCCTTCCGGCGGCACCTCGACCTTGGCGACATCGGTGCCGTTGAGCTCGACGATACGGCCGCGCAACATCGGTACCTCGATCAGCTTGCCCTCGGGCGCCATGCCTTCAACGAGATTGCGGAAGCCGTCGATCTCGCCGCTCTGGATGTCGACGAAGAAGAAGTTCGGTGCCCTTTCCGGCAGATTGCCGGTCAGTTCTCGCCGCAGATTGCCATCGATCAGCGCCAGCGCCACGAGCAGGCTGAGGCCAAGGCCGAGCGACAGGGTGACTGCAGGGGTCAAAGCGCCCGGGCGGTGAATGTTGCCGACCGCAAGCCTGAGTGCCGCCGAATTGATGCGCGGGCTGCGTTTCGCAAGCCAGGCGATGCCCATGGCAACCACACGGAGCAGCACAAATCCAGCCGCCATGGCGCCTAGGAAGATCGTCGCGATCCGCTGTTGTTCGGAGGTGAAGATGGCAAGAGCTGCCAATGCGGCAAGCGCCAGAGCCATGGCGAGAAGGTAAGGCCAGGAGGGCAGGCCTGACGCCTCAAAGCCCTGCTCGCGGAACAGGGCTGTCGCCGGCACCTTGCGGGCATGGCCCAGCGGCAGGATGGCAAAGGCAAAGGTGACGAGCATGCCGAAGAGGGCCGCGAGCAGAAGGGCGCGTGGGTAAAGCGTCGCTTCGGCGGAGATCGGCAGGATGCCGGAGAGATAATTTGCAACGATCGGGGGTGCGATTGCGCCGAGGACCAAGCCGGCGAGAATGCCGACGGACGCCACAAGCGTGATCTGGATCAGATAGACCATGACAACGACCGAGGCGGGTGCGCCGACGCATTTCAGTGTGGCGATCACGGTTCGCTTGGAATCGAGGAAGGCGCGAACGGCATTGGCAACGCCGACGCCGCCAACCACGAGCGCGGTCAGGCCGACCAGGGTCAGGAATTGCGAGAAGCGCTCGACATTTTCAGTCAGGGCAGGAGCTGCCCGATCACTGCTGCGGATCGACCAGCCTGCCGTCGGATATTCGGCTTGAGCGCGTTCGCGAATGGCTTGCGCCGACGGTGCGGGGTCAGTGTAGCGGATCTTGTAGGCGTGTTCGACGAGGCTGCCGGTCGCCACGAGGCCGCTGGCGAAGAGCCCTTCGCGGCTCGTCAGAAAGCGCGGCGCAAAACCGAAGCCATCGGATATAGCATCCGGCTCGGTGACGATGGTGCCACTGATCCTGAATCGGCTATTGCCGACCAGCAGTTCGTCGCCGACCTTCATATTCATCCGCTCAAGCAGGAGCGGGGCGACAACCGCGCCATAAGCGCCATTGTCCGCAACGAGCAATTCGGAAAGTGGCTGGTCGGGGTCGGCGATCAGTCTGCCATAGAGCGGATAAGCCTCATCAACGGCCTTGATTTCGACGAGCGACTGATCCGATCCGTCGGGCAGGCGCGCCATGGAGCGCAGGTTGGTGGTGACCGAGACAGTGCCGAAACCTTCGAGGAAGGCCAGTTCGTCCGATGTCGCCTCGCGATTGTCGAGTTCGAAGCGAACGTCACCTGCCAGAAGCGTCCGTCCCTCCGAGGAAATCGCATTGGTGATCGCCGTCGAAACGGAGTTCACGGCTGCGATCGCGCCAGTGCCAAGTGCAATGCAGGCGAGGAAAATGTAGAAGCCGCTCAGGCCGCCACGCAGTTCGCGCAGAGCTATACGGAAAGCGATGGACAGACGGGTGCCGAAGGACGTCATGCGGACACCGAAGCGAGACGGGTCTGCTCGGTTCGGCTGTCGCCGGCGATGCGGCCGGATGCCACCTTGATCTGCCGGGTGCAGCGGGCGGCAAGCGACGGATCGTGCGTGACGAGGATCAGTGTCATGCCGCGTTCCTGCTGCTTGGAAAACAGAAGGTCGGCAATCTGCCGGCCGGTCTCCGTGTCGAGGTTTCCTGTCGGCTCATCGGCGATCAGAACAGCCGGCGAGGGAGCCAATGCACGTGCGATTGCCACGCGTTGTTGCTCGCCACCGGACAATTGGCCGGGATAGTGGCTGAGACGCTCGCCGAGACCGACGGATTCGAGCTCCTTGCGTGCGATGTCGAAGGCGCCCTTCACATTCGCGAGTTCCAGGGGGACGGCGACATTCTCAAGCGCCGTCATGTTGGCAATCAGGTGGAAGGACTGGAAGACGATGCCGATGTTCTTGCCGCGGAAATCGGCGAGCCGATCCTCGCTCAGCGTGTGAAGCGGCGTGTTGCGAACGTGGATCTCGCCGCTGTCGAGGCGTTCCAGTCCGGCCAGCACCATCAAAAGCGTCGACTTGCCGGAGCCTGACGGCCCGACGATACCGACGGCTTCGCTCTCCGCGATCGACAGGTCGATGCTCTTCAAAACGTGAACGGAGGCTGCAGCGTTGCCAAGGGTGAGATCGGCGCTTTTCAGTTCAATGATGCTGTTTCTCACACTCGACCATCCTATATCTGGCAAGACGAAGCTTCGCCGCAGTGCGGCATTCCCAGCAATCTAGGAAAGGCCCCATGACTTTTAAAGCTCAGTTCCTTCATTTCGCCGTGATCCTGCTGGCGGTCATTGCCGGTACGCGGATTGCTGCGGCCGAGCCTTTGCAGCTTGTCGGCCTCGGTGACAGCCTGATGGCCGGATATCAGCTGCCGCAGGGAGATGCGCTGCCGGCCCAGCTTCAGCGTCAGCTGGTAGCCAAGGGGCACGACGTCGTCATTACCAATGCAGGCGTATCCGGCGATACCACCTCAGGCGGCCTGTCACGTGTCGACTGGTCTGTGCCCGAGGGAACCGATGGCGTCATTCTCGAACTCGGAGCCAATGATGCCTTGCGGGGGATCCCGCCGGAGCAGACCGAGAAGAACCTGGAGCAGATCATCATCCGGCTTAAAGAGCGCAATATCCCGATCCTGCTCGTGGGTATGCTGGCGCCGCCGAATATGGGTGATGACTACGGCCAGAGGTTCAATGCGATCTATCCACGGCTTGCCGAAAAGTACGCCCTGCCGCTTTACCCCTTTGTGCTCGACGGCGTCATCACCGAACGCAGCCTCCTGCTCGACGATGGAATGCATCCCAATACCGAGGGGCTGAAGCTCATGGCCGAGCGCATGCTGCCCCTCGCCGAATCTTGGGTGGCCGGCATCAAGGGGCAGGCAAACTAAACGCTTGCGCCTGATGTCATTGCATGATTCGCTGTGAGCACCTGCAAAAGATTCGGGGAGCGCTCCATGCCGAGATTGTTCACTGCCCTCGAAATTCCGCGCAGCGCAGCAATGAGCCTTTCATTGCTGCGCGGTGGTCTCCCCGGGGCTCGCTGGATCGATGTGGAGAATTACCACATCACGCTGCGCTTCATCGGTGATGTGGATGGCCGAACGGCGGACGAAGTCGTCGACAGGCTCGATCGGATCGAGCGCCCCGAGTTTTCCCTGAGTTTGAACGGTATCGGATCCTTCGGTTCAAAGAAGCCGCATTCGATTTGGGCAGGTGTCTCCCCGGCTCCGGAACTCTTCGCGCTGCAAGGAGAGATCGAGCGCATTTGCCAGCGCATCGGCTTGCCGCCGGACCCGCGCAAGTTCACCCCGCACGTGACACTTGCCCGCTTGAAGGCCTCACGCCTCGATGACGTCGTTCACTACCTGAGCGGTCGCGGCAACTTTCATACAATGCCATTCGGCGTTGGACGCTTCGTGCTCCTGTCGTCCCGGGAATCCGTAGGCGGCGGTCCCTATCTCACCGAGGAGATTTTCCCTCTCTATGAGACGGGTGGCTACTCGAATTTCGAGACGACCGCGCTGCAGCCCGAAAAGAGCATGCTGTAGACACGCTCGAAATCCTCGATTTCACCGTAGTAGGGGTCGGGCACATCTTCTTGTGTCCCGAATGCGAGCTCGGCGAAGAGATGCAGGCTGGCTGTCGCGTTTTGCGGTCGAAGCGACTGCAGCCTGGCCAGATTGCTTCTGTCCATGGCGACCACCAGATCGAACCTGTCGAAGTCCTGCGGCTGCACTTGACGGGCTCGCTGCCGGGAGATGTCGATCCCGTTTGTCGCCGCGACCTTGATCGACCGCCGATCCGGTGGATTGCCGACATGCCAGTTGCCAATTCCGGCCGAGGCGATCACGGGCTTTTCGCTGGTCCCTGCGGTGAGGTGGCGGTAGATTCCTTCTGCCAGCGGTGACCGGCAAATGTTGCCCAGGCAGACGAAGAGAATGGATGGTGCCGGCATCGGTCGATCCAGAAGGAGGAGTTTCAGCATGAAATACGAGAAACTGGATACGACGTCCATTGCCGCGCGGTTGGAGGAGTTGCATGGCTGGGCGCTGGGGCGTGATGGTGCCGTAATCGAGAAACACTTCGTCTTCCGCGATTTTCGCCAGGCCTTCGGCTTCATGGCGGAAAGTGCGCTGGCGGCCGAGAAGCTCGATCATCACCCGGAATGGTTCAACGTCTATAAAAAGGTCGATGTGACCCTCACCACCCATTCTGCCGGTGGGGTGACGGAACTCGATTTCAAGCTCGCCGTTCTCATGGATCTGGCGGCTGTCCGAAACGGGTGACGGTAATTGAAATTCCAGGCTGCCATTCACATATGATTGATCGGGTCCGAACGAAAGGATCGATGGGCTATGGATGACGTGAAGATCGGTGAGATCCTGCTTCCCGGCGATGAGAAGACGCAGGAGAAGCAGGAAGCGAAGGTTCGTAGCCGTTTCTGGCCGACCTTCAAAAAGGCTGCCCGGCAGATACCGTTTTCGCGGGATCTGGTGGCCGCTTATTACTGTGCCACGGACCGTGAGACACCGTTTCGCGTCCGGGGAATCCTGCTGGCTGCACTCGGCTACTTTGTCCTGCCAATCGATATGATCCCTGACATGCTTGTTGTCGTCGGCTTCACTGATGACATTGCTGTGCTGACAACGGCCATCGCCCTGATTAACAGGCACATCAAGGATCGGCACTACGATGCTGCCGATGCGGCCCTCGCTGAACATGAGTTGCCCGCCTAAACGATTTTGTGGCTGCTCTGGTCTCCAGACAGCCCAACTCTTGCCTTTTTCTTTCCTTCTACATCGTCGGCAGGACCGAGGTCCCAAAACCGTTTTATGCCGGATTTCGGGGCGCCAGACGGAATGTCGACACCGAATGTGACAACAAGGCGTGCGTCGTTCATCGTTTGGTAAGGTAAATTAAGTCAAACTGAACACAGGTTTTGACGATGAGCGCCCGGTCGCATGGCTGGGTGATGGATGGAAACAACCGGCAGGAAGACATGTTCGTAAGAAGTAGCGTAACCGCACTGGCAATCCTCCTGGCGAGCAGCGGGCTCGCCAACGCGCAATCGCCCACGCGAATCGAGCAGTTCAGGGCCTGGGGTGCCTACTCCTACAAGTCGAATGGCGGCACCGTGTGCTACGTGCTTTCCGTTCCGACGGCGAAGGAGCCGGCGAGTGTCAATCATGGCGACATCTTCTTTGTCGTCTCGCAGCGCCCGGGTCAGAACATCTCGTATGAGCCTCAGGCTATGATGGGTTACCCGATGAAGGGCGACTCCAAGGTCAATGTGACGATCGACAACAAGAACTTCGTGCTGTTCGTCAAGGACAGCTCGGCATGGGTTGAAAACGCAGCCGAAGAACCGGCACTCGTCGCCGCCATGAGGGGCGGTTCGACCATGACCGTCAAGGCGACTTCGGCTCGTGGTACGGCCACAAGCTACACTTACTCGCTTTCGGGTATCTCTGCCGCGCTGCAGAAGATCCAGAACTGCAGGTAAGTCTGCATTGCCTGTTTGGTTTGGGGGGCCGGCGAAACATCGCCGGCCTCCTTCATTTTTGCATGACCACCCTTCATGGGGTCGGGGTGACGGAAGGCAAAAAAGCTGCTATTGGCCGCTGCAAATGAAGGCGATGGGTCCTTGGCCCTGTTCGCAAGTTCCGTGAATCCATATCTGCCAGGCGGTAAGCGCTCCATCCGAGCGTCCTTCTCCCTATGGTCCAGAGGTCCAGACGATGACTGTCACCGTGACGCTTCCAGAGCGTAGCCAGACTGCGGCCCCGGTTCGCCCGGCCGCTTCCCTCGAGAAGCCGAGCCTGATCGGCCTCGATCGTGAAGCCTTGGGCGCTGCTCTGCGGGACAAGGGTGTGCCCGAGAAGCAGATCAAGATGCGCGTGGCGCAGATCTGGAACTGGCTTTATGTGCGCGGCGTCTCCGACTTCGACCACATGGTGAATGTCTCCAAGGACATGCGCGCAATGCTGAAGACGCATTTCACCATCGCGCGCCCGGAGATCGTCGAAGAGCAGGTCTCTAACGACGGCACGCGCAAGTGGCTGCTGCGCTTTCCTCCGCGCGGTGCCGGCCGTCCGGTCGAAGTGGAAAGCGTCTATATCCCGGAAGAGGGCCGCGGCACGCTCTGCATCTCGAGCCAGGTCGGCTGCACGCTCACCTGTTCCTTCTGTCACACCGGCACCCAGAAGCTGGTGCGCAATCTGACGGCCGAGGAAATTCTCTCGCAGCTTCTGCTTGCCCGCGATCGCCTCGGCGATTTCCCGGACCGCGAGATCCCCGTCGGCACCATGATGCCGTCGAGCGATCGCAAGATCACCAATGTCGTCATGATGGGCATGGGCGAGCCGCTCTACAATTTCGAAGAGGTGAAGAAGGCGCTGCTGATCGCGACTGATGGCGACGGCCTGTCGCTGTCCAAGCGTCGCGTCACGCTGTCGACCTCGGGCGTCGTGCCGGAGATCTACCGGACCGGCGAAGAGATCGGTGTGATGCTGGCGATCTCGCTGCATGCGGTGCGCGATGAGCTCCGCGACATGCTGGTGCCGATCAACAAGAAGTATCCGCTGAAGGAGCTGATCGAGGCCTGTCGCAACTATCCGGGCCTGTCGAATGCCCGCCGTATCACCTTCGAATATGTGATGCTGAAGGACGTGAACGACAGCCTCGAGGATGCCAAGGGTCTGATCCAGTTGCTCAAGGGCGTGCCGGCCAAGATCAATCTGATCCCGTTCAATCCCTGGCCGGGCACGAACTACCAGTGCTCAGACTGGGCGCAGATCGAGAAGTTTGCCGACTTCATCAACCAGGCCGGTTTCGCATCGCCGATCCGCACACCGCGTGGCCGCGATATCCTTGCTGCCTGCGGCCAGCTGAAGTCGGAATCGGAGCGTATGCGCAAGACCGAGCGTCTGGCGTTTGAAGCGATGATGATCGCCAATCACGGCGAAGACGACGATTGAGGGTGAGGCGGGGCCGCTGTCCCGCCGTGCAGCTTACTTGGCCTGAGTCATGAAGATCTTCACCGCGAAGATCGAGAAGACACCTGCGAAGGTGTAGTCGATGCCACGCAGCACCTTGCGGTTCGCCTGCAGCCAGCTCGACATGAAATCCGCGCCATAGACGATGCCGATGCCGATCGGCAGCGACAGGATGATCGACCAGAGACCGAGGAAGATCAGCTTGCCCGTCACATGAGGGTCGCTAGCGGTGACGAATTGCGGCAGGAAGGTCATGAAAAAGATGATGACCTTGGGGTTCAAGAGATTGACCCAGAGCCCGTTCAGGAAGGCGCCCTTCTTCGAGACGACCACATCACCATCCGCCTTGATGACAAAGTTCGAGCCGTGCCTGATAGCCTGAAGCGCCAGCCAGAGCAGATAGGCAGCGCCACCGGTCTTCAGGAGCATGAAGGCCGTCGGCGAGGCAACGATAAGCGCCGAGATGCCGAAGGCGACCAGCAGGGTGTGGATCGAGATCCCGAAGCTTGTGCCGGCAAGCGTCATCAGACCGATCGCGCGACCATCGCGCAGTGAGCGGCTGATCCACAGCGTCATGTCGGGACCGGGCGTAATGGCGAGGAGAAGGAGCGCCAGGCTGAAGGCGAGAAAGACGGGAAGGCTCGGGATGAAATCCATGGTGGTCACCGCATGATGAAGCACCCGCGACCTGCGGGAACTTCATCCTTAACGGCCTTCACCGACCTTGCCAATCAGCCTTTGGGGACGGACAGGTAGGTCTTGAAGGCGTCGGCATGTTCGGGATGCCAGCGCGACAGCGGCGGGCGGTTCTCGATGATGTCGCCGGCAGCCCAGGCGATACGCTTCTCGTCGAGCGCACGGGTCACTTCATTGTCGGGGCAGAGGATGTAGAAATCGCCCGCAACGAGGCTTTGCAGCATGAAATCGACCGTTTCCTCCGGCGTCCACGCACCGGCTGGCTTCTCGGTGCGGCCGTTTGCCGTCAGACCCGTGAAGACGAAACCGGGGATCAGGAGATGGGCGGTGACATTGCAGTCTGGCGTGTTTCGCAGCTCGTGTTGAAGCGCCTCGGTGAAGGCCTTCACGCCGGCCTTGGAGACATTGTAGGCCGGATCGCCGGGCGGCGTGGTGATCCCCTGCTTGGAGCCGGTGTTGATGATGAGGGCCGCATCCTTGTGGGCGACCATGCCCGGACCGAAGGTGCGGGTGCCGTTGATCACGCCCATCAGGTTGACGCCGAGGACATTGTCCCAGTTGGCCTGCGGGCCGAACAGTGCGCTGCCCGGCTGGATCCCGGCATTGTTCATCAGCACGTGCACGCGCCCGAAGCGCTGGATGACGGCGCGCTCAAGGGATTCAAGTTCGTCCAATTTCGAAACGTCGGTGCCGATCGCCACGACATCGGCTTCGCCGCCGGCTGCAAGAGCTGTGACTTCTACGGCCGCGCTGGCCAGCCGGTCTCCCTCGAGATCGACGAGCACGACGCAGAGACCCATTTGCGCAAAGGCTGTCGCGGCCGCAAGGCCGATGCCCGAGGCGGCACCGGTGATGACGGCGACATGGCCTTTGACGAGTGCGGGATGCTGGGGCGTCATGGGCGAACTCCTTCAGAACCTGTAGTGTTGTGGCTGGTCGCGATATGGTATCCTGCCGGGACATCGTCAACGTGACAGCGCTCGATGGAGGCAAGGCTGCCCATGAACAAGGTTACGACCGTCACGGTCTCCGGGGAACTGGCGGAGTTCATCGAAGCCAAGATTTCTGCCGGGGAGTATGCCTCGGAAGCCGAGGTCATTGAGGCCGCGCTCGCCCTGTTGCGCGATGAGGTCGATGGTCTTGCCGCTATCCAGGCGGCCATTGAGGAGGGCGAGGCCTCTGGTGAGCCGCAGCCGTTTGACCCCAGGCGGTTTCTCGACGAAATGCACAGCAAATACGGAGCCTGATATGGCTGCCTACAGGCTTTCACCGCAAGCGCGGAGGGATCTTGAAGGCATATGGCGATATTCTTGGGAGCGTTGGTCTAAAGACCAGGCCGACCACTATTACATGGCGATCATCGAAGCGTTCGAAGATCTTGAGGCCGGACGAAAGGCTGGCAGACCCTTGGCTATCGCCAAGCGCGGCTATCTCAGTCTCGCCTGTGGATCCCACTTTATCATCTACGCGCAGCGAAAGCAGACTGTTGAAATTATCCGCATCCTCCACCAGCGCATGAATATCGGTCGCCATCTCTGACCCAGTTGCCTCCCGCCCTTGCACGCCAGCGGAATCTCGCTAAAAGTGCCGCCATTCTTGATCCAGGCGGGGTTTGAGCCTCGCTCCTTCCAGACGGAACATCGACATGGCACTCCCCAAAGACGTGAAGAAAGTCGTCCTCGCCTATTCCGGCGGTCTCGACACCTCGATCATCCTGAAATGGCTACAGACCGAACTCGGTGCTGAAGTGGTCACCTTCACTGCAGACCTCGGTCAAGGTGAAGAGCTCGAGCCGGCCCGCAAGAAGGCCGAGATGCTCGGCATCAAGGAGATCTTCATCGAGGACGTGCGCGAAGAATTCGTCCGCGATTTCGTCTTCCCGATGTTCCGCGCCAATGCCGTCTATGAAGGCGTCTATCTGCTCGGCACCTCGATTGCCCGTCCGCTGATCTCCAAGCACCTCATCGATATCGCCAAGAAGACCGGTGCCGATGCCATCGCCCACGGTGCGACCGGGAAGGGCAATGACCAGGTTCGCTTCGAACTCTCGGCCTATGCCCTGAACCCCGACATCAAGATCATCGCTCCCTGGCGCGACTGGGCCTTCAAGAGCCGCACGGACCTCCTGAACTTCGCCGAGCAGCACCAGATCCCGGTTGCCAAGGACAAGAAGGGCGAGGCGCCGTTCTCCGTCGACGCCAACCTCTTGCACTCCTCGTCCGAGGGCAAGGTTCTCGAGGATCCCTCGGTCGAAGCACCTGAATATGTGCATATGCGCACGATTTCGCCGGAAGCCGCCCCGGACAAGGCGACCATCATCAAGATCGGCTTCGAAAAGGGCGATGCCGTCTCGATCAACGGCGTGCGCATGAGCCCGGCAACCCTCTTGGCCGAACTCAACTCCTATGGCCGCGATAACGGCATCGGTCGCCTCGACCTCGTCGAGAACCGCTTCGTCGGCATGAAGTCGCGCGGCGTCTACGAGACCCCCGGCGGCACGATCCTGCTTTCGGCCCATCGTGCGATCGAATCGATCACCCTCGACCGTGGTGCTGCCCACCTCAAGGATGAGATCATGCCGCGCTACGCCGAGCTGATCTATTACGGCTTCTGGTTCTCCCCCGAGCGCGAGATGCTGCAGGCCCTGATCGACAAGAGCCAGGAGCATGTCGAAGGCGAAGTGACGCTGAAGCTCTACAAGGGCAATGTCATGGTCATCGGCCGTGAATCGGCAAAGTCGCTTTATTCCGACCAGCTCGTCACGTTCGAAGACGACCAGGGCGCCTACGACCAGAAGGATGCAGCCGGCTTCATCAAGCTGAACGCGCTGCGTCTGCGCACGCTCGCCAAGCGCAATTTCGGCAAGTAAGCCAGCTCATGTATTCAAGATCGCCTGTCTCCCCGTTTGGGGAGGCGGGCTTTTTCATGCCTGGCGTTCGAGGTGGCGGAGCCAGAAGAAACCGGCGACAGCGCTCAACTCCATGAAGGGTATGATGATGCCGAAGGCGGTCAAGGGATCGCCGATCGACGCGGCTGCCACACCGCCGGCAAAGCCTGCGCTCATCTGTAGGAAGCCTGTCAAGGCGGATGCCGATCCTGCAATATGCGGGAAGGGTGCCATGCTCGTCGTCACGACATGAGGGCTCAGGAAAGCGAGACCGAAGGTGCAGATGGCCACCGGGGCCATGACGGAAAGGAAAAAGGGCGGCACGGATGCGACCGAGAGCGCCATGATGACAGCACCGCTGCCGCAGAGGGCGATGCCTATCCGCGACGCCGTCAGCCCGGAAATCCTGCGGGAAACGAGCTTCAGGGTCAGTGATCCTGTCAGATATGCGCCCGATTGCATCAGCATGCCCAGGCCAAACGCGGTCGGTGTCAGGCCGACCTCGTTGATGAGGACGAAGGGCAGCATGGTCGACTGCGCATAGAGCGCGCCGATGGTGCCACTCAGGACGAGCGATGCTGCGAGGAAGCGGGCATTGCCGGCGACCTCCAGATAGTTGCGCAGCAACTGGGCAGGGCGGAGGCGTCCAAGATCTGGAATGATCGTTTCTTTCAGCAGCAGCATGGTAAAGCCCACGGCCATGGCGCCGAAGCCAACCATCAGCAGGAAAACCGCATTCCAGCCGAAGGCCGCGAGGGTCAGGCCACCGAGGGTTGGTCCCATGGCCGGACCGACCGCGAGGAAGATGCCGATCGTATTGAGAATGCGGGCGGCATCCGCGCCGGTATAGAGGTCTCGCACGATCGCGCGCCCGACGACAACGCCGACGGAAGCGCCGATGCCTTGCACAAGGCGCGCGGCGAGGATGAACTCCACGCTTGGGGCAAGCGTCGCCAGCAGTGAGCCTGCGAGATAGATTGCCAGAAAGATCAAGGTCGCCTTCTTGCGTCCGAGGGCATCGGCGAGGGGGCCTGCGACCAGCTGGGCAAGGGCGAAGCCAGCAAAGAACATCGAGAGGCTGAGCTTGATTGCCGCATCGGTCGTGCCGAAAGCGCGCACCAGCTCCGGCATCGCCGGCGTGTAGATTGCCATGGAGATGGGGCCGAGCGTGGTCAGGAACGCACCGAGAAAGGTGGTGCGACGCTCGCTCATGCGCAGTGGGGTCATCAGTCATTGTCCGGCATCAAGAAGAAAGGCGCCACTGCGGCGCCTCCTGCTGATGACTTAGTGCGATTGTGGTCCGGGATCGAGTGCCAGTTGTCGCTTCCTGCGCAATCAGGTCGATTTCGAAAAGAAATCGAGAACTTTCGCATAGGAGCCCGCCATGTCCATGTCGCCGATCATCTCGGCAAGCGACTGTTGAGTGCGGTAGTATTCGGCATAGTCGAAATGGGAATCGTCGGTCAGTGTCGACAGATCCATCATGTTGCCGTTGCGATCAACGATCTGCAAAGGCAGCTCCGTCGAGAGCTCGCGATAGGTGTCGGCATCGATCTCTTCTCGTTGAAAACTCTCCGAAGCAATCTCGCGCAAGCGACGCGGTGTCATGCTGGCGAAGACCGACAACGCCTCTTCGAAAACCTCGGTTTCCTTCGAGTTTGCTATCTTGGGCGAAAGCTCAGGCATGCCGACATTGGATTGCGGGCTGCTTTCTTTGACGCGAAGGGAGTATGCGCCTACCGGTTGGATCGGAAAGATTTCCATGGCCGTGACCGTCCTTTCATAGGATGTATCGATCTATGTTCTTATTCGAAACTACGTCAATTAGCGGCTGAACCCTTGGTGGAAAAATCTGGCCTTGTTCACCGATTTTTGCGTGCTCACCCATGTCTTGCCGGGATAACATGGTGGAAAATCATTGCTTCGCCCGTTTGCGGTGCGATGCGTCAGGAGGTTTTCACATGGTTCAGTCGTCTGTTTTCAATCCCGCCGTCACCGATTGGCAGGGGCCGTTTGGCCTGCCGCAATTCGAGAAGGTCGGCGACGACGACTACGCACCGGCTTTTGAAGCGGCGCTGAAGGAGCATGACGCAGAAATCGATGCGATCGCGGAGAATCCTGAACCGGCGACTTTCGCAAACACGATCGTTGCGCTGGAGATCGCAGGTGACGCGCTTTCTCGAGTGTCGGCCCTGTTCTGGAATCGGGCCGGTGCCCATACCAATCCCGGGATTCAGGCTCTGGAGCGCGAGATCGCGCCGAAGATGTCTCGCCACTATTCCAAGATTGGCATGAACGCGGCGCTGTTCCGCCGTATCGACGACCTCTGGACGCGCCGGGCGGATCTTGGGCTTTCGGTTGAACAGACGCGCGTTTTGGAGCGCCATTGGAAGGGTTTCGTGAAAGCGGGTGCCAAGCTGCCGAAGGCCGAGCAGGAGCGGCTGGCGGCGATCAACGAACGGCTGGCGAGCCTCGGTGCCAGTTTCGGGCAGAATGTTCTCGGCGACGAATCGTCGTGGACCCTGCCGCTTGTCGGGGAAGAGGATCTCGCCGGTATTCCCGCCTTCCTGCGCGACGCCATGGCGTCTGCCGCTGCCGCCCATGGCGGCGGACACGCCCACGTGGTGACGCTGTCGCGCTCGATCATCGAGCCCTTCCTCACGTTTTCCGAGCGCCGCGACTTGCGCGAGATCGCCTTCAAGGCCTGGACCTCGCGTGGCATCAAGGGCGGCGCTACCGACAACCGGGAAATCGTCAAGGAAACTCTGGCGCTCAGGGCCGAGAAGGCGGCTCTGCTCGGTCACAAGGACTATGCGTCCTACAAGCTCGACAACACGATGGCGAAGACACCGGAAGCGGTGAACGGTCTCCTGATGCAGGTCTGGGAAAAGGCGGTCTCTCAGGCGCGCGCCGAAGAGGCCGAGCTTGCCGCCTTGATTGCCGAAGAGGGAAAGAACCACGAGGTAGCGCCGTGGGACTGGCGCCACTATGCCGAAAAGCTCCGGGCCCAGAAGTTCAATTTCTCCGAAACCGAGCTGAAGCCCTATCTGCAGCTCGAAAAGATCATCGAGGCCTGCTTCGACGTTGCGGGCCGGCTCTTTGGCATCCGCGCCGTGCCGCTCACGAATGTGGTTGGCTATCATCCTGACGTGCGCGTCTTCGAGATCCGCGACCGGAACGACAAGCTGGTGGCGCTGTTCCTCGGAGACTATTTCGCCCGTTCGTCGAAGCGCTCCGGGGCCTGGATGAGCAGCTTCCAGGCGCAGCACCGGCTGCCGCTGAAGAACGGCCGCGAGGGTGAGCTGCCGATCATCTACAATGTCTGCAATTTCGCCAAGCCCGAGGCCGGTAAGCCGGCGCTTCTCTCGCTCGACGATGCCCGGACCCTCTTCCACGAGTTCGGCCACGCCGCGCATGGCATGCTGTCGGATGTCACTTATCCTTCCGTCTCCGGCACGGGCGTATCGCGTGACTTCGTCGAACTGCCGTCGCAACTCTACGAACACTGGCTGACGGTACCGGAAATCCTCAAGACCTATGCGGTCCACTACCAGACGGGCGAGCCGATGCCGCAAGCCCTGCTCGACAAGGTGCTCGCGGCCCGAACCTTCAACGCGGGCTTCAACACCGTCGAATTCACCTCGTCGGCGCTGGTCGACATGGCCTTCCACACAGGCGGGGCGGTCGAGGATCCGATTGCAGTCCAAACCGAGGTGCTCGAGAAGATCGGTATGCCCGCTTCGATCGTGATGCGCCACGCCACGCCGCACTTCCAGCATGTGTTTTCCGGCGACGGTTACTCTGCCGGCTACTATTCCTACATGTGGTCGGAAGTCCTCGATGCCGACGCCTTCTCGGCCTTCGAGGAGACCGGCAATCCCTTCGATCCAGAGATGGCGTCGAAGCTCAAGACCCACATTTATGCCTCGGGTGGATCGGTCGATCCGGAGGATGCCTACAAGGCGTTCCGCGGCAAACTGCCAAGTCCGGAGGCGATGCTGAAAAAGAAAGGGCTTGCTGCTTAAGCCCTGCAACGCACCCGAAATTTGCCGCCGGCGGTAACCATCGCCGGCGCATCGGGCGTTTCCCCCTTTCGCAAATGCAAAAAACAAGGTATGAGCGCGCCAAAGTAAATCGGCGCCACTCTCCCGTATTGCGCCCCAGCTATCAGAGATCACAAACATGAAAATGCGCAACATCGCGATTATCGCGCACGTCGACCATGGAAAAACGACCCTTGTGGACGAGCTTCTGAAGCAGTCGGGGTCTTTCCGTGAGAACCAGCGCACCGCCGAGCGCATGATGGACTCGAACGACCTCGAAAAGGAGCGTGGCATCACGATCCTGGCCAAGGCGACCTCCATCGAGTGGAAGGGTCACCGCATCAACATCGTCGACACACCCGGCCACGCCGACTTCGGCGGTGAAGTCGAGCGTATCCTCTCGATGGTGGACGGCGCGATCGTTCTGGTCGATAGCTCGGAAGGCCCAATGCCGCAGACGAAGTTCGTCGTCGGCAAGGCGCTGAAGGTCGGTCTTCGCCCGATCGTCGCGATCAACAAGATCGACCGTCCGGACGGCCGGCACGAAGAAGTCATCAACGAAGTCTTCGACCTCTTCGCCAATCTCGACGCGACCGACGATCAGCTCGACTTCCCGATCCTTTACGGTTCTGGTCGCGACGGCTGGATGAACGTCAATCCTGAAGGTCCGAAGGATGCAGGTCTTGCGCCGCTTCTCGACCTCGTGCTGGAACATGTTCCGGAGCCCAAGGTCGAAGAAGGCCCGTTCCGCATGATCGGTACGCTTCTCGAAGCCAACCCCTTCCTCGGCCGTATCATCACCGGTCGCATCGCTTCCGGCTCGATCAAGCCGAACCAGGCGGTCAAGGTTCTCTCCCAGGACGGCAAGACGGTCGAAACCGGCCGTATCTCGAAGATCCTCGCGTTCCGCGGCATTGAGCGCCAGCCGATCGAAGAGGCCCATGCTGGTGACATCGTCGCCATCGCCGGCCTCTCCAAGGGCACCGTTGCCGACACCTTCTGCGATCCTTCGGTCACCGAAGCCATGACCGCACAGCCGATCGATCCGCCGACGGTTACCATGTCCTTCCTCGTCAACGACAGCCCGCTCGCCGGTACCGAAGGTGACAAGGTCACCTCGCGCGTTATCCGCGATCGCCTCTTCAAGGAAGCCGAAGGCAATGTCGCGCTGAAGATCGAAGAATCCGACGGCAAGGACTCCTTCTTCGTGTCGGGCCGTGGCGAATTGCAGCTCGCCGTTCTGATCGAAACCATGCGTCGCGAAGGCTTCGAGCTTGCCGTATCGCGTCCGCGCGTCGTCATGCACAAGGACGAGAACGGCCAGACCATGGAGCCGATCGAAGAAGTCGTGATCGACGTCGACGAAGAGCATTCCGGCGTCGTCGTTCAGAAGATGTCCGAGCGCAAGGCCGAGATGGTCGAGCTTCGCCCGTCCGGCGGCAGCCGCGTTCGTCTGCGATTCTACGCGCCGACCCGTGGCCTTATCGGCTATCAGTCGGAACTGCTGACCGATACACGCGGCACGGCGATCATGAACCGCTTGTTCCACGACTATCAGCCTTACAAGGGTGCGATCACCGGCCGCGTCAACGGCGTTCTCCTGTCCAACCAGTCGGGTGAAGCTGTTGCCTACGCGATGTTCAACCTGGAAGACCGCGGCCCGATGATCATCGAGCCAGGCGAAAAGGTTTATGCCGGCATGATCATCGGCATCCACACGCGTGACAACGACCTTGAAGTCAACGTTCTCAAGGGCAAGCAGCTGACCAACATCCGTTCGGCCGGCAAGGACGAAGCTGTCAAGCTGACCCCGCCGATCCGCATGACGCTCGACCGCGCGCTCTCCTGGATCCAGGACGACGAGCTGATGGAAGTCACGCCGAAGTCGATCCGCCTGCGCAAGATGTTCCTCGACGCGAACGACCGCAAGCGCATGGAAAAGTCCAAGGCTGCCATCTGAGACACAAGTCTCTGAAAATGTGTATCGTTTTGAAACCCCGGTCCAAAAGGCCGGGGTTTTGTTTGTGCATCTTCCGCCTTCTGCCTTGCGGGTAATCTTAAAAAAGCGTTAAATTTTCTCGTTGGGCCGATGCAGGTCCAGGCTCCGCACCTCATCAGTCAGGCGCGCCAGAGTGGGTTTACGTTATGAAGACGTTGTCGATCGACATGCGCTTGGCAGGTCCCGGTGATGCCGCCGCGATCGCGGATGCCCATCGCAATGCCTGGATGCACGCCTATTCCGGTATCATTCCCTATCGTGCGCTGACCCGGATGATCGAGCGCCGTGGCGAGAGCTGGTGGCGCAAGGCGACGCGTGGTCCGGCCACTATCCTCGTTGCCGAAGTGGCAGGTCAAGTCGCCGGTTACGCCTCGCTTGGCTACAACAGGGCACGCGCCTTGCCGCATGAGGGCGAGATCTATGAATTGTATCTCCGGCCCGAATATCAGGGTATCGGGCTCGGTTATAAGCTGTTCCACGAGGCGCGGCGGATTCTGAAGTCGCTCGGTTGCAACGGCATGGTCGTCTGGTGCCTTGAAGATAGCGAGATCGCCGCGAATTTCTTCCGGACGAACGGCGGTACGGATGCAGTCGAGGGGATGGAAGACTTCGACGACGTCCACCTGAAGAAACTCGGCTTCATCTGGAACTGAGACGGCGCTACGCGTCTATTCCACGACATAACCCTCGGGCCAGCTTGACATCCGGTGGCTGACAAGGTCGCTGCGCTTGCGGACCGGCGAGGACTGCAACAAAAGCCAGTTCGTGCAATCCTGCGGGCAGATTTTCTGTGTCCCTGATCATGCCGGCAATGTACCCCTTTGTGTGTGACCCCACACCGCGCCGCTTGTGTCCGCCGAAAGCCGTGTTGCATTGCGCCATAATTCGCTTTAGGTAGCGCAGGAATTCAACACTCTACGGGGTCCAATAATATGCGTATTGATGCAATTGCCATCGGCAAGAACCCGCCGGAAGACATCAACGTCATCGTCGAAGTTCCTGTCGGCGGCCAGCCGATCAAGTATGAGATGGACAAGGATGCTGGCACGCTCGTCGTCGACCGCTTCCTCTACACCCCGATGACCTATCCGGGCAATTACGGCTTCGTGCCGCACACGCTTTGCAAGGACGGCGACCCGCTCGACGTTCTGATCTGCAACACGCGCCCCCTCGTTCCGGGCTGCGTTATCAATGTCCGCCCGATCGGCGTCATGATGATGGAAGACGATGGCGGCATGGACGAGAAGATCCTCGCCGTTCCGGTGCCGAAGCTAACGCGTCGCTATGACAAGATCACCAACTACACGGATCTTCCGGAAATCACGCTGAAGCAGATCCAGCACTTCTTCGAGCACTATAAGGATCTGGAGCCCGGCAAGTGGGTGAAGATCGGCGACTGGATGGATGTCGATGCTGCAAAGCAGATCATTCTGGACTCGATCCAGCGCGCCAAGGACGAAGCCAAGTAAGTTCTCAGGCGGACGCGAGAGCGTCTAACCGCAATTTCAAATCCTCCGGGTCGCCCTCGATCCGGAGGATTTTTTGTCTTGAGGTTTCGCCGGAAACGACTGTGATCATCGATTTCGGGACCTTCAAGGATTTCGAGAGTAGCGCGACAAGCGCCTTGTTGGCCTTGCCCTTTTCCGGCACGGCGGTCACACGCGCCTTCAGATGTGCGAGCCCGTCAGCGGTGACCTCCACCCCGTCAAACGCATCGCGCCCGCCGTTCGGTGTCAGCCGGACGGCGAGCAGGAGATGGTCATGGCCTAGACGGCAGGGGCTTGTCACGCCACCAGCGGGTAGATGCTGTTCCAGAGGAAGGAACGCAGGAAGAAGATGATCAGCAGGACTATGATCGGCGAGATATCGATACCGCCGAGATCCGGCATGAAGCGGCGGATGGGGCGCAGAACCGGCTCGGTCACATTGTAGAGAAACTGTCCAAGTGCTGCGACGAAGCGGTTGCTGGAATTGATCACGTTGAAAGCGTAGAGCCAGGAGAAGATTGCACTCCCGATCAGAATCCAGGTGAAGATGCTCAAGGCAAGGTCAATCGTCTGAAACAGGGCGTACATTCAGGTCTCCATTTCTCGGTTGACAGAGATGTAGACATTGGCGACTTAACGGACAAGTGGATGGGGCCCACGCAATCCGAATCATGTTTAACGGCGGGCCTGCCCGCAGCTCAAGGTCACTTCGATGCACCCGTCCTCGGCCGACGATCGTTTCGCGGCATTTCGGCATTCCTCCTATACTCGTTTCTTCTTTGCCCGCTTCCTGGGAGCCTTCGCCACCCAGATCCTCAGCGTCTCCGTCGGCTGGCAGATGTACGACATGACGGGCAATGTCTTCTATCTCGGCCTGATCGGCCTGGTGCAGTTCCTGCCGTCGCTGCTTTTGATCCTCGTCACCGGTTCCGTCGCTGACCGCTACAATCGACGCGCCATCGTCTCGATCTGCATGATCATCAGTGCCATCTGCGCCGGAGCGCTGCTTGGGCTCACCATTGCCGATGCCTTCGAGCCGACGATCGTCTTTGCCATTCTCGTCGTCTTCGGCATCGAGCGCGCCTTTGCCGCTCCCGCCGTACAGTCGCTTGCGCCCAACCTCGTGCCGCAGAAGGACTTGTCGAACGCGGTCGCCTGGAATTCGTCCTCCTGGCAGACAGCGTCGATCGTCGGCCCCGTGGCCGGTGGTCTGCTCTACGGAGCAAGTCCTGTTGTCGCTTATTCCGTCTCATTTGCTTTCTTTGCGGCCGCGTCGATCCTGGTTTTCCTCGTCAAGCGTCCGCCGCAGCGGAAGTCGGAGAAGGCCGTCAGCCTCGACGCCCTGTTTGCCGGCTTCCGCTTCATCTTCGGTGAGAAGGTGGTCCTGGGCGCGATCTCGCTCGACCTTTTCGCGGTGCTGCTGGGCGGTGCCGTCGCGCTGATGCCGGTCTTTGCGCGCGACATTCTCGATCTCGGCCCCTGGGGGCTCGGCCTGTTGCGCGCAGCACCCGGAATTGGGGCGATCATCGTCGCGATCGCGCTTGCAAGCTTTCCAATCCGCCACAATGCCGGGATCTTCATGTTCATCGGTGTTGCGCTGTTCGGGGCCGGCACGATCGTCTTTGGATTGTCCGAATATGCGTGGCTCTCGATCGTCGCCCTGATGCTGATGGGGGCTGCGGACATGGCCTCGGTCTATGTGCGCGAGACGCTGATCGCGCTCTGGACGCCGGACGAGGTGCGTGGGCGCGTCAATGCCGTCAACATGGTCTTTGTCGGTGCGTCCAACGAGCTCGGCGAATTCCGCGCCGGCACCATGGCGCATTTCATCGGGCCCGTCCCGGCCGTCGTGATCGGTGGCTTCGGGACGCTCGCAGTCGCCGTCGTCTGGGCGCTCGGCTTCCCGCAGCTGCGCAAGATCGACAGTCTCGAGGCGCCGGAGCGTCAGGGGGCGCGCTGATCACGCTCGAAGATCAGGTCGAGGAAATCCGACAGCCAGGCCCGCAAAGGGGCGTCGAAGATCATCCGGCCTTCCAGATGCTCCCGACCCTGCTGTGCATTGGCCAGCACGAAGCGATGGGCGCCGTGGACCACCCAGCGATGCATCATGGCGCGGGTGAGTTCGGCATGGAACTGCACGCCCCAGGCGTTCTCGCCATAGCGGAAGGCCTGGTTCGGATAGATGTCGCCGGTCGCCAGCAATTTTGCACCATGTGGCAGGCTGAAGCCCTCGCGATGGAAGTGATAGACCATCTTCGGCCAATGCATCAGCAGGCGGCCATGCTCCGTCAGTCGGATCGGATACCAGCCGATCTCGGTGCGCTCCTCGCGGTCGGCCTCCACCTTGCCGCCGAGGTGGCGAACCAGCATCTGGGCGCCGAGACAGATGCCGAGGAACGGCTTGTTCTCTTTCAGGGGCACGTCAAGCCAGTTGATCTCGGTCTTGATGTAGTCCTCGGGGTCGTTGGCGCTCATCGGACCGCCGAAGACGACCGCGCCGGCATGATCCGCCATTGTCTTCGGCAGGTCCTGGCCGAGCACCGGGCGGCGGATATCCAGCGCATAGCCTTTTTCTTCCAGCATCTGGCCGACCCGGCCGGAGCTTGAACGCTCCTGATGCAGGACGATGAGAACCGGTTGTTTGCGATCGCTTAGACGCGACCGAAGGTCACGAGGCATCGTCGATTGCTCCGAGACCGGCGCGTTCCGCCGCCTCCTGTCGCTGCACGATCCGCTCCCGGGCCGACACGCCGAGGAGATCTGCGACCCGCCAGATGGCGTGGTCTTCCATCTCGCTCCTGTTGCCGTCGGCATAGACAATGTCCCAGAGCAGACCGACGAGCTGCTGGCGCTGTTCCTCGTTCAGCTGTCGCTTCAGTTCCGTGGTGAAGCGATAGTAGTCCACGGCTTCGCTCTCTGCGTCCTGCCCGGCAGCGATCAATGCGTCGAGTGCTGCGTCGTCCAGCTCGTATTGCTCTTTCAGGATTTCGCGCAGCTTCACTCGTTCGGCGTCGCGGACGACGCCATCGGCTTCCATGACCTGAAGACAGAGGGCAGCGACTGCGATCCGCGGGTCGTCGGGGGCAAAGACCGCCCTGGGGCGGTCCTGCATCACGGATTGGAAAAAGGCTTGCAAGCGGTCGAGCATGCGGATCCCGTCAGAAGAGTTTCAGGCGCGTCTTGGCTTCCGGTGCTGCGAGCGCCGGATCCTTGACACCCGGGTCATCGGGTGGCCGGCCAAAGAAAGGCTCAACAACCGCCTGTTCCTGGGTAGCGGGAGTGGCATCTCCAGATGCGATCACTACGGGTTTGACCGGCTTTGCTGGCTTCGCCGGAGGGGTCTCCGGTTCGATCGCTTTTGCCTGAGGTTCGGCATCGATCACCCGGGCTTCCGATTGCACGATTTTCGGCTTTGCCGTCTCGAACTCAGGTTCGGGTCGCGCCGTTGCTTCGGTTCTTGCAACAGGCGGCAGGGAGGCAAGTGCCTTTTCGCCTTCGGAGACATTGCCTTCCTCAATCGGACCCGCCAGCTGGTCGAAAGGCGTCTTCCATTCGAAGGCATCGAGGCGACCGGTGACCGGTGAGATCGGCATCCAGCGCTCCGAGACATGGCCGTCGGCCACCCACGCGGCATCGCGCGGCGCCTTCAGCGCCTGGCCCATCCAGTGGCGGATGCGGCCCTGGTCACCGGTCTCGGCTTCCTCGATATCCGCAAGCAGCAGATAGACGCGTTCGCGCGAGGCGATGCGTGCTGCGGCTTCCGCCTTGGTGCGTGCCTTCTTGAAATCCTGGGCATCGAGGGCTGCTTCGGCGACAATGAGCAGCGACTCGTAATTGTTCGGCTTCAGGGCTTCGAGCTTTTCTGCCTTCTTCAGACGATCGACGGCGCTGTCACCGCTGCGCGCCCGCACATAGGCCCTTGCAATTTCCGGATGCGGGTCGAGTTTCCATACCTGCTCAAGCGTGCTGGACGCCTTGCGCAGGTTGTCTTCACGCATATAGGCCTTGGCGGCGACGATCGCGGCTGGCACCAGATCCTTGGCGAGCTTCAGCGCCTTCAAGGCGCTGTCGCGTGCTGATGCCGGTTCGGCTTCCAGCTGATCTTCGGCCTTTGCTGTCAAAAGTACGGCCTTCAAGCGTTCGGCTTCGTGGCGCTCAAGAACATGGGCGATCTTCTGCTGGTCGAGCAGTCGGATCGCATCATCCCAATGACCGACGCGGCAACGGTGTTCGAGGGTGGCCTTGGCCGCCCACGGCAGGTAGGGGGCAGCTTCCGCCGCGGTTTCGGCATATTGCCGGGCTGCCTCATGGGCTCCCAGACGGTTTGCCTCGACATAGAGACCGCGCAAGCCGAGTTCGCGCGTTTCCGGATCGTCGGACATCTCCTGGAACAGGCGACGTGCCTCGTCGTGGCGCCCCTCGATCAAAGCGGCCTCAGCGTCCAGCACGCGGATCAGCGGCTCCTGATCGGCGCGGATCAGGCTTCTCGCGCGGGCGCTCATCTTGCGGGCCAGGATGGCATTGCCAGCACCTGCGGCAATCAGACCGGTGGAGAGCGCCTGATAGCCGCGGTCGCGCTTGCGGGCGCGGAAGAAGCGGCGGACCGAGTGGGGCGATGTCCAGAGCGTGCGCAGCAGCCACCAGGTCACCATGATAGCGGCGACGAGTGCGACGAGCGCCGTTACGGCCACGATGAGATCGGTATTGTATTGCTGGCCTTCCCAGATCAGCGAGATTTCACCGGGACGATCCGCGATCCAGGAGAAGCCGAAGCCGAGCGCCAGGATGAAGGCGAAGAAGAAAAGGACCTTGAGGATGGTTGTCATGCGTCAGCCTCCATTTCCGGCCACGGTCTGAGACAGAGCCGCAGACACCCGCTCCTCGGCCTCGATCCGGTTCTTCAGAGTTGTCGCAAACTCGGATGAGGCCGCCTTGCCGGCTTCCGGCAGCGTCTCCCATTCGAGGGCCGCGCCCTTGAGGTCGCCATTCTGCAACTTGTTCTCAACGCGGGCGACGATGGCTTCAGGCGTGTCGCCCTCGACATTGCCGACGGGCCGGACCTTGACCAGCGAGCGGGCGCTGGCCATCAGGCGATCCGTCCAGCCTTCGCCCTGCTCCGGCTGGTGAATGGCGGCGAGGATTTCCTCCGCCACCTGGTTGAACTGCCGTGTCAGGTCCGACCGAGACGGCACGCCGTTGCTTGCAAGCGGTGTGAGTGCGGCAACCGCCGGATCCTCGGGTGAAACGCTTTTCAAGGCGTCAAGCTCTGACAGGAACGGGCCGCCGCGATCGATGGCGGTCTTCAGGCCGGAAAGGGCGATGGCGCGCGCCATTTCAACGTCGCTGCGTGGCTCGTCCAGCTTGCGCTCGGCTTCATCAAGTCGCGCAGAGCTCTGGTCGAGCGCCTGCTTGTTGCTGGCGATTTCCGCACGCAGGGACTCAATCGCCTGTTCTGCAGCGACCAGCTGCGTCTTGAGTGCTTCGACAGCGGCGGCATCGGCGGTCGGCTCGGAGCCCGCATTGGCGACGCTGGTTTCAAGCGCGGTAATCCGCTCGGCAAGTGCAGGGTCGGTGGCCGGCGCTGCCGGTTGTGCCGCCAGGCGCGCGACTTCGGCCTTCAACGCGTCAAGCTCTGCTGTGCCCACGGCGGGAGCCTGGACCGTCTGTTCCGGGCCAAGGCCGGGAACGATCCCGGCATATTGCATGCTGCCGGCAAGAGCGAGTGCCACGAGGCCGCCGAAGATGCCGGAGGCAACCAGGGTCGAGGTCGGAGGTGACTGGCGAACGGGTTCCCGGCTGGTGGTCGTCTCGCTCTTCGCTGTCGTTTCAGCACGCGTTTCCGTGTCATCGACAGGGGCGGTTTCAGCCGTCGGCTCCGGCGTAGGTGTCCAGGGATCTTCTGGCGTTTCAGCCGGAGCGTCGTTCGAAGCTGTATTGCTTGCGGTCGGCTCGTCAGCCACGGCAGACGAGGCAGGGGCATCCGATGGGACAGCATCGGCCTCGGCATTGCCGGAATCCGCGGCGGATTTGGTTTCCTCAGCGGTCAGGTCGATTGTCACCGGATCATCGGTGGCTTTCGATCGACGGGGTGGCTTTCCGGAAACCATGGCAACCTCTTCATTTCGCGCGTGTGATTAAACCTAGTCAGTCCTCATGGCGAAGGGAAGGCCCGAGGTTCCATTTCACGCGGCACTGCATCAAAGCAGAAGAAGGAGCAGATCCTCGCGAGGTTCCATCGGCCAACAGCTTCTGGCGTGAAAATCTGCCGGCAGGGCGTCGGCAATCTTTTCACTCAGGCAGAGAAACCGTGTCTGGGGCCAGTCGAGCACTTCGCTCGAACGTTCGTGCAACTCCCCGAGACGCCTTGCCGTTTCGGAGGAGTAGACAAGAATTGTGTCCGGCATCGGGGTGAGCTTGTCGATTACGGCGGCGTCGGGATAGATGGACGGAACCATCCGGTAACATTCTCGTACGTCCACCATGCGTCCCGCCTCTTGCAGCTTGGCTTCGAAGTCTGGAGAGCGTGGAGTGCCGGTCAGATAAAGGATCGATGCGCCCGGATTCTGGTCCGACTTCGCGATGAGCAGTCCAGCCAGGGAGTGTCCGTCACCGTCGGCAACCGAAACATCCGTGAAACCGGCCTCTCTTGCTGCCCGTGCGGTCGCGCGACCGACGGCGAAGAGGGGCAGGGCGAGGAAGAGGCGTCTTGCATCGTCCGGAAGCGTTTTCACCACGCGCATCGCTTCGGCGCTGGTCACGGCAAGGAAAGCTGTGTCGGGTGCGGGAGGGGCAGCGAGTGCCTCGGGCTGTTGCAGCGCCTGCATCAGGGGCAGGAGCACGGGCTCATGACCACGGCGTTCGAGTTCGGCGGCGGTTCTGGCCGAGGCCGGCTCGGGACGCGTCACGAGAACGCGCATCCGTCAGTTCCAGCTGTCGAAGAAGTCGCTGCCGGCCGCGCTGCGGACCGTTCCGCCGGCTCTTGCGCCGAGCACGGCAGCCTCTGTCCGGCTTCCCTCGATCTCCACGTCATGCCAGCGGCTGCCGTCGGGCGTCAGGATCATGCCGGCAAAGCGGATCGCGTCGCCCTCTACTGTTGCAAGGCCTGCAATCGGCGTGCGGCAGGAGCCATCGAGGGCGCCGAGGAAGGCGCGTTCGCAGCTGACGGCGTCGAAGGTGTCGCGGTCATTGATGGCGTCGAGCAGATCGTTGACCCTGGTATCGCCGATGCGGCTCTCAATGCAGATCGCGCCTTGCGCCGGTGCCGGCGGAAAGTCGCTCGGGTCGAGCAGTTCGGTCGGGATCTCGGGCTTGCCGAGCCGCTTCAGGCCGGCAAAGGCAAGCAAGGTCGCATCTACTTCGCCGTCGGCAAGCTTGCGTAGGCGAGTGTCGACCAGGCCGCGGAAGGTGATGACGTTGATATCGGGACGGATGCGGCGGATGAGGGCCTGGCGACGCAGCGAAGACGAGCCGACGGTCGCACCGTGCGGGAGCTCCTTCAGCGTCGGAGCCGTGCGGCCAACGACGGCATCACGAACATCCTCGCGTGGCAGGAAGGCCGAGAGAAACAGCCCTTCCGGCAGCTTGGTCGGCATGTCCTTGGACGAATGGACTGCGAAGTCGAGATCGCCCGAGAGAAGCTGATCCTCCAGCTCCTCGGTGAACAGTCCCTTTCCGCCGATTTCAGACAGCGCACGATCTGTGATCCGGTCGCCTTTGGTCGAGAGCACCACGATCTCGAACATCTCCTCCGGTAGCCCATGGGCGACCATGAGGCGTGCCCGTGTCTCAGAAGCCTGGGCGAGAGCGAGCGGGCTGCCCCGCGTGCCGATGCGGAAAGGTTTTGTTTGCATCCGAACTTGTCCGTTGTTACCGACAGATTTCGTAGACCGGTTTCTCGGCGACCGCAATCAATGAACAGGTTCCATGACATCCAAACTGCGCATCCTCGGCATCGAAACCAGCTGTGACGAGACGGCAGCGGCTGTCGTCACGCGGCTTGCGGACGGCTCAGCCGTCACCGAGGCTGATGTCGTCTTGAGCCAGCTCGATGAGCACAGCGCCTATGGTGGCGTGGTGCCGGAGATTGCGGCGCGTGCGCATGTCGATGCGTTGGACACGCTGATCGAGGAGGCCCTGACCCGGGCCGGCATTACGCTCGCCGAGGTGGACGCCATCGCTGCTACCTCGGGCCCTGGCTTGATCGGTGGTTTGCTGGTGGGCCTGATGACCGGAAAGGCAATCGCGCGGGCGACGGGCAAGCCGCTTTACGCCGTCAACCATCTCGAAGGTCATGCGCTGACGGCGCGCCTGACGGATGGCGTCGCTTTTCCCTATCTGATGCTGCTTGTTTCGGGCGGCCACACGCAATTGGTTCTGGTCAAAGGCGTTGGCGAATACGAGCGCTGGGGCACCACGATCGACGATGCGCTGGGCGAGGCCTTCGACAAGACCGCAAAGCTTCTTGGTCTTCCCTATCCGGGTGGGCCCGCCGTCGAGCGGGCGGCGGCCACGGGCAATCCTAAGCGGTTTGCCTTTCCCCGGCCATTGGTCGGCGAGGCGCGCCTCGATTTCTCCTTCTCGGGGCTCAAGACCGCCGTGCGCCAGGCGGCAGAAGGCATCGCGCCTGTTACCGAGCAGGACATCGCCGATATCTGCGCCTCGTTCCAGCATGCCATTTCGCGCACGCTGAAGGATCGCATCGGCCGAGGTCTTCAGCGGTTCAAGGAAACTTATCCCGAAGTCGCCGAGCCCGCGCTGGTCGTCGCCGGCGGTGTCGCTGCCAACAAGGAAGTACGCCAAACGCTCGACACGCTCTGCGGCGAGCATCGCTTCCGCTTCGTGGCTCCACCGCATCATCTGTGCACCGACAATGCCGTGATGATCGCCTGGGCGGGTCTTGAGCGCATGTCGCTTGGCATGCCCTCGGATGATCTTGCTGTGGCACCCCGGTCACGCTGGCCGCTCGACCAGGATGCCAAGGCCTTGCTCGCTTATGGAAAGCGGGGCGCCAAGGCATGAGCGAGATACAACGTATCGCCGTCATCGGTGCAGGCGCCTTCGGGACGGCGCTTGCCGCCGTGATTGCCCAGACCGGCAAGGCCGAGGCGATTCTGATCGGCCGCGACGCGTCGGTGATGGCCGATCTTGCGAAAAGTCGGATGCACGAGGCGGCACTGCCCGGCATTCGCTTGCCCGAGGCGCTGGCCTTCTCTGCCAGACCGGAAGAGCTGACCGCAGCGGATATCGTCCTCTTCGTCATGCCCTCGCAGGCACAGGTCGCTGCGGCAGAGACCTACGGTCCCTATCTGAAGCCGGGCGCGCCTGTTGTCATTTGCGCGAAAGGCATCGAGAAGCAGACGTCTCGCCTTCTGACCGATGTGCTGGAGGCGGCACTTCCCGATCATCCGATCGCTATGCTGTCAGGTCCGGGCTTTGCGGCTGATATCGCCAAGGGGCTGCCGACGGCCATGGCGATTGCTGCAGAGGATCTGTCCCTTGCCGAACACCTCGCCAAGGCGATTTCCGGCCAGACGTTCCGGCTCTATGCCTCCGATGATCGGATCGGCGTGCAGCTCGGCGGCGCACTGAAGAACGTGCTGGCGATTGCCTGCGGCATCGTCGAGGGCATGGGGCTCGGTGATTCGGCGCGTGCGGCGCTGATCGCCCGTGGCCTCGCTGAGATGTCTAGACTGGTCGATGCCATGGGCGGGCGAGGGGATACGGTGCGGGGCTTGTCTGGCCTCGGCGACCTTGTTCTGACCGCGACCAGCCACCAGTCCCGCAACCTCCGTTTCGGCATCGCGCTTGGCCATGGCGAGCCAATCGCAGCCCAGCGTGGTTCGCTCGTCGAGGGTGCCTTTGCAGCTGCGGTTGCTGCCCGCCTCGCCGAAGGTCACCAGATCGAGATGCCGATCACGCAGGCCGTTGCGGCGATCATCGACGGCAGGCTGGACATACCGACCGCGATCACCCAACTGATGTCACGACCGATCACCACCGAATAAGAGATCCCTTAGGAGAGACAAGATGCTGTTTGCCGTCATCTGCGCCGACAAGCCCGGACACCTGAACCTTCGGATGGAAACGCGTCCGCCGCATGTCGAGTGGCTGAACGGGCTGAATGCTGCCGGCCAGCTGAAGATTGCCGGCCCCTTCCTCGATGCCGAGGGCAAGCCCTGCGGTTCGATGCTGATCATCGCGGCCGACGACATCGAGGCTGCAAAGACACTCGCCGCACAGGACCCCTATGCGAAAGCCGGCCTCTTCGAAACGGTCGAGATCAAGCCCTATAACTGGGTCTTCAACAATCCGGAGGCGTGAGCGGCATGGCATTCTGGCTCTACAAGTCCGAACCGTTCAAGTGGTCCTGGGAAATGCAGAAGGCCAAGGGCGACGTCGGCGAGGAATGGACCGGCGTTCGCAATTATCTCGCGCGCAACAACATGCGGGCGATGAAGATCGGCGACAAGGGCTTCTTCTACCACTCGAACGAGGGGCTCGAAATCGTTGGGATCGTCGAAGTCTGTGCGCTCTCGCATCCGGATTCGACCGCCGAGGGTGACGCGCGCTGGGACTGCGTCGACATCCGCGCCGTCTGCGACATGCCTAAACCGGTCAGCCTCAAGGACGTGAAGGCGAATGAGAAGCTGTCGAAGATGGCGCTCGTCACCTCCATGAGGCTTTCCGTTCAGCCGGTGACGGAAGACGAGTATTTCGAGGTCTGCCGCATGGGCGGCCTCGAAAATCCGCCCGTGTGACACACCTGTGAAGACGGATCCCGATCGCTTCATCCTCGAAAGCACCAGCGTGCTCTCGCCGCCGCATGTGCCGGAAATCCGGCTTCATCTGGCAAGCGAGGTGCATGATCTCTGGCTGAAGACGGAGGAGGATCTGGAGGCGATCGGGCTGCCGCCGCCGTTCTGGGCCTTTGCCTGGGCGGGCGGCCAGGGGCTTGCGCGCTTTGTGCTCGATCATCCGGAGACGGTTCGGGGCAAGCGTGTGCTGGATTTCGCCAGTGGCTCCGGCATGGTAGCCATTGCTGCGGCGAAAGCCGGTGCAGCAGAAGTGCTAGCCGCCGATATCGATCCTTGGGCCAGAAGTGCGGTGCGGCTGAATGCCGCCCTCAACGATGTAAGCGTCGACTTCACCACCGAGGATCTCATTGGTCGATCCGTCGATTTCGAGGTGATCCTGGCCGGTGACGTCTTTTACGAAAGCGACTTCGCTCGGGCGCTCGTCACCTGGTTCGCGGACATGGCGAAAGACGGTTGTCTGGTGCTTGTCGGCGATCCCGGGCGAAGCTATCGCCCGACCGAACACCTAGAGCCTCTGGCGACCTATGAGGTGCCGGTCACGCGCATTCTGGAAGACAGCGAGATCAAGAAGACGACCGTCTGGAAATTTCTCTAGTTCTTCGGTCTGATGACGCATACGCCGGCTTCAAACGAGCAGGCCTCATCCGGATTTTCGGCAGAAATTTCAATGATTTTCGCCTTGGGCGCGCGGTAGGCTATGACTTGCGGCCTCACCCCCCTGTCGATGGCCAGGAACACGCCGTTGCCTTTGATGCGCAGGCCCGAGACGCTGCCGACGAAGGTGCCGATGCCGGGGATGACAGAGGGAAGACCGTTGCTGCCGATCACGGCCTGGCCCTGGGATTTGTAATGGCCATGGCCTCGGTCATGCCGCTCCCCGGCGAGGCCGCCGTCGGCGGTGGAGATGAGCGCGATGGCCGCAGCTGTCAAAACGGAACCATACTTTAGCATGCGGCAACCTCCGGAACGCAGTTAACAAATCGTTAACGCAACATGCCGCAACTGGTTGCTAAAGTCATCCATCTCAACGCTTTTTTCGTATGGAGGAATGCGGTTCGCATGGACGCTTAAGGTCTGTTCACGCGAATCGATTAAATTGAAATCGTCAAGCGAATGTGCTTGTCGTCCGGGGTTTCGAGGATTAAACGTCCCCCTGATGCAATGCCACAAACGTTATGACGCATTGCAAACAATATGTCCGGACTCTCGGACCGCATCGAGACGCCGCGAGGTTTAGATGGCGAATGTGACTAAAAACCGGCCCCTGTCGCCGCACCTGCAAATCTACAAGCCGATCCCCACCATGGTCATGTCGATCCTGCACCGCATCACCGGTGCGGCTCTATATTTCGGCACGATCCTCGTGGCTTGGTGGCTCGTGGCAGCCTCCACCGGCGCCGAGTACTTCGAATGGGTCAACTGGTTCATGGGAACCATCATCGGTCGCCTGATCCTGTTCGGTTATACCTGGGCACTGATCCACCACATGCTTGGCGGACTTCGCCACCTGATGTGGGATGTCGGCTATGGCTTCGAGAAGCATTTCTCGACGAAGCTCGCCAAGGCGAACATCATCGCGTCCGTCGTCCTGACGATCCTCGTCTGGGTCGTCGCCTATATCATTCGCACCTGAGGCACCATTTCATGGATATGCGCACTCCGCTCGGCAAGGTCCGCGGTCTCGGCTCGGCCAAGGAAGGCACAGAGCACTTCTGGCGTCAGCGTCTGACGGCCGTTTCGAACATCCCGCTGATCCTCTTCTTCGTCGGCTTTCTGGTCATGTACAACGGCGCGCCCTATGCCGAGGTGGTTGGCGCATTGTCGCACCCGCTCGTTGCCGTCGTCATGGGTCTGGTCGTGCTTTCGGCCCTGATCCATATGAAGCTCGGCATGCAGGTGATCATCGAGGACTATGTCCATGCGGAGATCGCCAAGCTTCTGCTTCTGATGCTGAACACGTTCTTCGCGATCCTGATTGGTGGTCTCTGTCTTTTCGCCATCTTGAAGATCGCATTCGTAGGGTAAATCAACATGGCAACCATTCATAACTTCGCCCAGACCGGCAAAGCCTATACCTATGTTGACCATTCCTACGACGTCGTGGTCGTCGGCGCCGGTGGTGCTGGCCTTCGCGCGACGCTCGGCATGGCCGAACAGGGCTTCAAGACGGCCTGCATCACCAAGGTCTTCCCGACCCGCTCACACACCGTTGCGGCCCAGGGCGGTATTGCCGCTTCGCTGAACAACATGACGCCCGACTGCTGGCAGTGGCACCTCTATGACACCGTCAAGGGTTCCGACTGGCTCGGTGATGTCGATGCCATGCAGTATCTCGCCATGGAAGCGCCGAAGGCGGTCTATGAGCTCGAGCATTACGGTGTTCCCTTCTCGCGTAATGAAGAAGGCAAGATCTATCAGCGCCCCTTCGGCGGTCACATGCAGAACTATGGCGAAGGCCCGCCGGTACAGCGCACCTGTGCTGCTGCCGACCGTACCGGCCACGCCATCCTGCACACGCTTTACGGCCAGTCGCTGCGCAACAATGCGGAGTTCTTCATCGAGTATTTCGCGCTCGATCTGATCATGTCTGACGATGGCAGCCGCTGCACCGGCGTCGTTGCCTGGAACCTCGACGACGGCACCATCCATCGCTTCTCCGCGAAGATGGTCGTTTTGGCGACGGGTGGTTATGGCCGCGCCTACTTCTCGGCGACGTCCGCGCACACCTGCACCGGCGACGGCGGCGGCATGATTGCCCGCGCGGGTCTTCCGCTGCAGGACATGGAATTCGTCCAGTTCCACCCGACCGGCATCTACGGCGCCGGCTGTCTGATTACCGAAGGCGCACGCGGCGAAGGCGGTTATCTCGTCAACTCCGAAGGCGAGCGCTTCATGGAGCGTTACGCCCCGTCCGCCAAGGATCTTGCCTCGCGTGACGTCGTCTCGCGTTGCATGACGATGGAAATCCGTGAAGGCCGCGGCGTCGGCAAGAACAAGGACCACATCTTCCTGCATCTCGACCACCTTGATCCCGCCGTCCTGCACGAACGACTGCCGGGTATCTCGGAATCGGCCAAGATCTTTGCCGGCGTCGATGTGACCCGCGAGCCGATCCCGGTTCTGCCGACTGTTCACTACAACATGGGCGGCATTCCGACGAACTATTGGGGCGAAGTGCTGAACGCCGACTCCAACAATCCGGAACGCATCATTCCGGGCCTGATGGCCGTCGGTGAAGCTGGTTGCGCGTCTGTTCACGGGGCAAACCGTCTCGGCTCGAACTCGCTGATCGACCTTGTCGTCTTCGGTCGCGCTGCAGCTATCCGGGCTGCTGAGGTCATCGACCGTACCTCGCCGATCCCGGCGCTCAATGTCGCTGCCTGCGACAAGATCATGGACCGCTTCGACAACACGCGTCACGCTTCGGGCCAGACCCCGACCGCCGTGCTGCGCGACAAGATGCAGCGCGCCATGCAGGAAGACGCGGCCGTCTTCCGCACGCAGGAATCGCTTGAAAGTGGCTGCCAGCGTCTGTCGGCGATCTGGAAGGAGCTGCCAGACATCAAGGTCACCGACCGTTCGATGATCTGGAACTCGGATCTGGTCGAGACCCTCGAGCTGCACAACCTGATGGCCAATGCGATCACCACGGTCTATGGCGCCGAGGCCCGCAAGGAGAGCCGTGGTTCGCATGCGCGCGAAGACTACACCTCCGGTCCGTTTGGCGGTCGCGACGACGAGAACTGGCGCAAGCATACGCTGGCCTGGGTTTCGGAAGCGGGCGACGTCAAGCTCGACTACCGTCCTGTTCATACCGAGCTCATCGCTGAAGGCATCGATCCCCAGAAGATCGCGCCCAAGGCTCGCGTCTACTGATTTGAGGAACTCATCATGGTAGAACTCGCTCTCCCCAAGAATTCCCAGGTCACCGAAGGCAAGGTCTGGCCGAAGCCGGCCGGCGCCAAGAACGTGCGCGAATACCGGGTCTATCGCTGGAACCCGGATGATGGCGCCAATCCGCGCATCGATACCTACTACATCGATGTCGACGATTGCGGCCCGATGGTTCTCGATGGCCTTCTCTACATCAAGAACAATATCGACCCGACGCTGACGCTGCGCCGTTCCTGTCGTGAAGGCATCTGCGGCTCGTGCGCGATGAACATCGATGGCACGAACACGCTTGCCTGCACCAAGGGCATGGATGAGGTGAATGGGACCGTTAAGGTCTATCCGTTGCCGCATATGCCTGTGGTCAAGGATCTGGTGCCTGACCTCTCGAACTTCTATGCCCAGCATCGTTCGATCGAGCCCTGGCTGCAGACGGTGTCGCCGCCTCCGGCGAAGGAATGGAAGCAGAGCCACGAGGATCGCCAGAAGCTCGACGGTCTCTACGAGTGCATTCTCTGCGCCTGCTGCTCGACCTCCTGTCCCAGCTATTGGTGGAACGGTGACCGTTATCTCGGTCCGGCCGTGCTGCTGCAGGCCTATCGCTGGCTGATCGATAGCCGCGACGAAGCGACCGGCGAGCGCCTCGATAATCTCGAGGATCCCTTCCGCCTCTATCGTTGCCACACGATCATGAACTGCGCGCAGGCCTGCCCGAAGGGGCTGAACCCGGCTAAGGCGATCGCGGAAATCAAGAAGATGATGGTCGAGCGTCGCGCCTGAGCCACATTGTCAAAAGAATGAGAGGCCGTCCGGAACTGTTTCGGGCGGCCTTAATTTATCCTTATAGTGCCGGCTATCGATCGGGCGCGATATGGAACTTGATTAACCATATTCACGTAACATATTTAAAACCCAGTTGTACGGCAGGTTGCGGCGCAGGTCGCGAGAGCGGGAGTATAATGATGAAATTCAGCCATGCAGTCACCGGAGCAGCCATCCTTCTGGCGCTCGCGGGGTGCCAGCGTACATCCTACAGCAACATGAATTCCGCCAACAGCGCTCTTCCGCCGCTGCAGGCACAGCCGGTACCCTCGGTGCAGTCCGGCCAGCTTCCGCCGCCCGGCTCGGCTGACCCCAATCAGTTCCCTGCTGCTCCGGCAACGAATACGGCGGCTGCCGTCGGCGCTGCTGGCGCTCCAGCCACCGCGCTCGACGTCACCAAGGAATCGATGGTCGGCAACTGGCGCGTCCAGAGCGCTGGCGCAAGCTGCGACATGTTCCTGACCCTCACCAATCTTGGCAGCGGCTCGCGTGGCGGCACCCGCGGCTGTGCTGGCGAACTCACGACGATGGGTTCCTGGGAAGTGGCGGGCGGCAAGCAGGTCGTGCTCAAGGACCGCAACGGCAATACGATCGGCAGCCTCTACAAGACCGCCGATGCCAGGTTCGACGGCAGCACCGCGTCCGGCCAGCCGGTCAGCCTCAGCCGCTGATCCTCTTCTCATTCCTGCGGTGGCCCGCCTTGGGCCACCCTCCCGGCGGGACATTCATTCATGCAGCCAGTTCCTGACTACGGCTTGAGCGTCGTCGAGCAGTTGCGCGCGATGACGGAGGCGGGAACACTTCAGCCTGATCGCCATCAGTTCGGCGTTGCCGAGAAGCTTGACCGTATCCTGACAGAGTTCAAGGCGCGCAAGCCCGCTGCCAAGAAGAGCGCGCTGGGCTGGATGTTTGCCCAGCGGCGCAAACAGGAAATCCCCATTAAGGGTCTTTATGTCCATGGCAGCGTCGGTCGGGGCAAGACCATGCTCATGGACCTGTTCTTCAAGCTCGCACCCGTCGAGAAGAAGCGCCGCGCGCATTTCCACGAGTTCATGGCCGACGTGCATGCGCGGATTCATGCTCATCGCCAGAAACTGAAGACCGGCGAAACGAAGCAGGCCGATCCCGTGCCGCCGGTCGCGGCAGCACTTCGCGAAGAAGCGCAGCTCCTCTGCTTCGACGAGTTCACGGTGACCGATATCGCCGATGCGATGATCCTCGCACGACTTTTCACCGAGCTTTTTGCGCGGGGTTGCACGCTGGTGGCAACGTCAAATGTCGAGCCTGACAACCTCTATCGGGATGGGCTGAACCGTGGACTGTTTCTACCCTTCGTCGATCTGCTGAAAAAGAATGTCGATGTCTCGACGCTCGATTCTCCGACCGACTACCGTCTGGAAAAGATGGAGAGCCTTCCGGTCTACATCGCACCGCTCGACGACGCGCCGAAGATGATGGACATTGCCTGGAGACGTGTGACTGAAGGTGCGCCCGAGGTTGATACGTCGATCGAGATGAAGGGCAGGACCATCGAGATCCCGCGTGCGGCTGGCCGGGCTGCGCGCTTCAGCTTCCGCGATCTCTGCGAGCGTCCGCTCGGCGCATCCGACTATCTGGCGATCGCCAAGCGCTTCGATGTGGTTTTCGTCGAGAACATTCCGCATCTCGGCCCCGAGAAGCGGAATGAGACGAAACGCTTCATCATCCTGATCGATGCTCTTTATGACGCCGGTGTGCGGCTGTTCGCGTCCGCCGTTGCGATGCCGGAAGCCCTTCTGACGGAAAAGAAGGGCACCGAAGGCTTTGAATTTGATCGAACAGTTTCGCGTCTTTTCGAAATGCGCAGCGCAGATTACCTCGCGCTGCATCAGTCAAAACGTCAAAATCATGACGGCTCAGTGACATAATTTTTGACGTTTACGTAAGAATTTTATCTTCTAACCGATTGAAATTGATACACTGAAAATTATCGTTTGCGATTTACACCCTTTGGAGCTATGCGGTTTGTCCACAAGGGCAGGCTAAAACTTGTCTCGACCTTGGTCGCGGATCCAAAAGGAAGTCTACAATGGCGCGCAAAAAGATCGCTCTTATCGGTTCTGGAATGATTGGTGGAACGCTGGCGCATCTCGCCAGTCTGAAGGAACTGGGCGACATCGTCCTGTTCGACATTGCTGACGGCATCCCCCAGGGCAAGGGTCTCGACATCGCCCAGTCCGGTCCGGTCGAGGGCTTCAATGCCAAGCTTTCCGGCGCGAGCGATTACGCCGCCATCGAAGGTGCTGACGTCTGCATCGTCACTGCCGGCGTTGCCCGCAAGCCCGGCATGAGCCGCGACGACCTGCTCGGCATCAACCTCAAGGTCATGGAACAGGTCGGCGCCGGCATCAAGAAGTATGCCCCGAACGCCTTCGTCATCTGCATCACCAACCCGCTCGACGCGATGGTATGGGCCCTGCAGAAGTTCTCGGGCCTGCCGACCAACAAGGTCGTCGGCATGGCCGGCGTTCTCGACTCCGGTCGTTTCCGTCACTTCCTGTCTGAAGAATTCAACGTTTCCGTCCAGGACGTCACCGCCTTCGTTCTCGGCGGCCACGGCGACACCATGGTGCCGCTCGCTCGTTACTCGACCGTTGGCGGCATCCCGCTGACCGACCTCGTGAAGATGGGCTGGGTCACCAAGGAACGCCTCGAAGAAATCATCCAGCGCACCCGTGACGGTGGCGCCGAGATCGTCGGTCTGCTGAAGACCGGCTCGGCCTACTACGCACCGGCTGCTTCCGCCATCGAGATGGCCGAGTCCTACCTCAAGGACAAGAAGCGCGTCCTGCCTTGCGCCGCCTACCTAACCGGCCAGTACGGCGTGAAGGACATGTATGTCGGCGTTCCCGTCGTCATCGGTGAAGGCGGCGTTGAGCGCATCATCGAAATCGACCTGAACAAGGCCGAAGAAGAAGCCTTCCAGAAGTCAGTCGGCGCCGTTGCCGGCCTCTGCGAAGCGTGCATCAACATCGCTCCGGCTCTCAAGTAATTGCCTTAGCCCCACTATCGGGCGACCCAGAACAGGGACACGACAATGAACATTCATGAATATCAGGCCAAGGCTCTTCTGAAGAGCTTTGGTGCACCGGTCGCCGAGGGTGTGGCGATCTTCTCCGCGGAAGAAGCCGAAGCTGCCGCAAAGCAGCTGCCGGGCCCGCTCTATGTCGTCAAGAGCCAGATCCACGCTGGTGGCCGCGGCAAGGGCAAGTTCAAGGAACTGTCGCCGGACGCCAAAGGCGGCGTTCGCCTCGCTTTCTCGATCGATGAAGCCAAGGCGCATGCCAAGGAAATGTTCGGCAACACGCTGGTGACGGCCCAGACCGGCGACGCCGGCAAGCAGGTCAACCGTCTCTACATCGAAGACGGTGCCGACATCGCCCGCGAACTCTATTGCTCGCTGCTCGTCGACCGCTCGGTCGGCCAGGTTGCCTTCGTCGTCTCGACGGAAGGCGGCATGGACATCGAAGCCGTCGCCCATGACACGCCGGAAAAGATCCACACGATCGCGATCGACCCGGAAACCGGCGTCACCGATGCCGACGTTGCGAAGATCTCGGCTGCGCTCGAACTGACCGGCGCTGCTGCGGAAGACGCCAAGGCGCTGTTCCCGATCCTCTACAAGGCCTTTGTCGAGAAGGACATGGCTCTGCTCGAGGTGAACCCGCTGATCGTCATGAAGAATGACCATCTGCGCGTGCTCGACGCCAAGATGTCCTTCGACGGCAACGCGCTGTTCCGCCATGACGACGTTCGCGCGCTGCGCGACGAGACCGAAGAAGACGCCAAGGAAATCGAAGCCTCCAAGTGGGATCTCGCTTACGTGGCGCTCGACGGCAATATCGGCTGCATGGTCAATGGTGCCGGTCTCGCCATGGCGACGATGGACATCATCAAGCTGTACGGCAAGGAGCCGGCAAACTTCTGCGACGTCGGCGGTGGCGCTGGCAAGGAGAAGGTCGCGGCTGCCTTCAAGATCATCACCGCTGACCCTAAGGTCGAGGGCATCCTCGTCAACATCTTCGGCGGCATCATGAAGTGCGACGTCATCGCGGAAGGCGTCATTGCCGCCGTGAAGGAAGTCGGCCTGAAGGTTCCGCTCGTCGTGCGCCTCGAAGGCACCAATGTCGAACTTGGCAAGAAGCTCCTGAACGAATCCGGTCTCGCGATCACCGCGGCCGACGATCTGGACGACGCTGCCAAGAAGATCGTCGCGGCGATCAACGGCTAATCTGAGGAACCTATTCGATGTCCATTCTTGTAAACAAGAACACCAAGGTCCTCGTTCAGGGCCTGACCGGCAAGACCGGCACCTTCCACACCGAACAGGCGCTTGCCTATTATGGCACGCAGATGGTCGGCGGTATCCATCCGAAGAAGGGTGGCGAAAACTGGACCGGCTCCAAGGGTGAAACCCTGCCGATCTTCGCAACCGTTGCCGAAGCCAAGGAAAAGACCGGTGCCGACGCATCCGTGATCTACGTTCCGCCGGCAGGCGCTGCTGACGCCATCATCGAGGCGATTGACGCCGAGATCCCGTTCATCACCTGCATCACCGAGGGCATCCCGGTCATGGACATGGTGCGGGTCAAGGCCAAGCTCGACAAGTCCAAGTCGCGCCTTCTCGGTCCGAACTGCCCGGGTATCCTGACACCGGAAGAATGCAAGATCGGCATCATGCCGGGCTCGATCTTCCGCAAGGGTTCGGTCGGTATCGTCTCGCGCTCGGGAACATTGACCTATGAAGCGGTGTTCCAGACTTCGAATGAAGGCCTCGGCCAGACGACTGCTGTCGGTATCGGTGGCGACCCGGTCAAGGGTACCGAGTTCATCGACGTGCTCGAAATGTTCCTCGCTGACGAAGCCACGACCTCGATCATCATGATCGGCGAAATCGGTGGTTCGGCTGAAGAAGATGCAGCCCAGTTCCTGATCGACGAAGCCAAGAAGGGCCGCAAGAAGCCGATGGCCGGCTTCATCGCGGGCCGGACTGCTCCGAAGGGCCGCACCATGGGTCATGCCGGTGCTGTCGTATCCGGCGGCAAGGGCGATGCAGAATCGAAGATCGAAGCCATGGAAGCAGCTGGCATCAAGGTTTCGCCTTCGCCGGCACGTCTGGGCAAGACCCTGGTCGAAGTCCTCAAGGGCTGAGACCTGACGAAAATCAAGCCAGGCGAAGGGTTGGTCCGCCAATCCTTCGCCTGGACTTCGCATATCTGGGACGATTCGCAATCTTTGACGATCGCGAGCGGCAGGCCGGGCATCCGGCCATCAATTCTAGTCGGGAGGCGAGCCGAGAGGTTCGCAAAACACCATGGGTAGGCAAGAAGCCAACGAGCAGTTTCTGATCACGTCCTTCCTCGACGGATCGAATGCGGCCTATATCGAGCAGCTTTATGCGCGCTACGAGGAAGATCCCTCGTCGGTTTCCGACGAGTGGCAGGCCTTCTTCAAGGCGCTGGCCGACAATCCGACCGATGTGAAGAAAGCCGCGAAGGGCGCGTCCTGGCAGCGCAAAAACTGGCCGATCGCCGAAGGTGGCGATCTCGTCAACGCGCTCGACGGTAACTGGGGCGTGGTCGAAAAGGTCATCGAAAAGAAAGTTCAGGCCAAGGCAGAAGCGACCGCCGCTTCGACCGGAAAGTCTGTTTCGGAAGCTGAAGTCCTGCAGGCAACGCGGGATTCCGTTCGCGCCATCATGATGATCCGTGCATATCGCATGCGCGGTCACCTGCACGCCAAGCTCGACCCGCTCGGTCTCGCCGCTCCGGTTGATGACTACAACGAGCTTTCGCCGACCGCTTACGGCTTCACTGAAGCCGATTACAGCCGCAAGATCTTCATCGACAACGTGCTGGGTCTGGAATACGCCACGATCCCGCAGATGCTCGACATCCTGCAGCGCACCTATTGCTCGACGCTCGGCGTCGAATTCATGCACATCTCCAATCCGGAAGAAAAAGCCTGGATCCAGGAACGCATTGAAGGCCCTGGCAAGGGCGTCGAATTCACGCCGAACGGCAAGAAGGCGATCCTTCAGAAGCTGATCGAGGCCGAGGGCTTCGAGCAGTTCATCGACGTCAAGTACAAGGGCACCAAGCGTTTCGGTCTCGACGGCGGTGAATCCCTGATCCCGGCGCTGGAGCAGATCATCAAGCGCGGTGGCCAGGAAGGCCTTGAACAGGTCGTTCTCGGCATGGCCCATCGTGGTCGCCTGAACGTCCTGACCAATGTCATGGCAAAGCCGCACCGTGCCGTGTTCCACGAGTTCAAGGGCGGTTCGTTCAAGCCCGACGAAGTCGAAGGCTCCGGCGACGTGAAGTATCACCTCGGCGCCTCCTCGGACCGCGAGTTCGATGGCAACAAGGTTCACCTGTCGCTGACGGCCAATCCTTCGCACCTTGAAATCGTCAACCCTGTTGTGATGGGCAAGGCCCGTGCGAAGCAGGACCAGATCGCCAAAACCTGGGAAGGCGACGTCATCCCGCTCAAGGAGCGCGCCAAGGTACTGCCGCTTCTGTTGCATGGTGATGCAGCCTTTGCCGGCCAGGGTGTCACAGCGGAAATTCTCGGTCTGTCGGGCCTGCGCGGTCACCGCGTGGCCGGTACGCTGCACGTCATCATCAACAACCAGATCGGCTTCACCACCAATCCGGCCTTCTCGCGTTCGTCACCTTATCCGTCCGACGTCGCCAAGATGATCGAAGCGCCGATCTTCCACGTCAACGGCGACGATCCGGAAGCCGTGGTCTACGCGGCCAAGGTCGCGACCGAATACCGGATGAAGTTCCACAAGCCTGTCGTCGTCGACATGTTCTGCTATCGCCGCTTCGGTCATAACGAAGGCGATGAGCCGTCCTTCACGCAGCCGAAGATGTACAAGGAAATCCGCGCCCACAAGACCGTGGTCAACATCTATGGCGAGCGTCTGATCGCCGAGGGCCTGATCACCGAGGGCGAACTCGAGAAGATGAAGGCCGACTGGCGCGCCCATCTCGAGCAGGAGTTCGAAGCCGGTCAGAGCTACAAGCCGAACAAGGCCGACTGGCTGGACGGCGTCTGGTCGGGTCTGAGGACCGCCGACAATGCCGACGAGCAGCGTCGTGGCAAGACCGCCGTGCCGATGAAGCAGCTCAAGGAGATCGGCCGCAAGCTGTCGATCATTCCCGAGGGCTTCAAGGCGCACCGCACGATCCAGCGCTTCATGGACAACCGCGCGCAGATGATCGAAACCGGCGAAGGCATCGACTGGGCCATGGGCGAAGCTCTCGCCTTCGGTTCGCTTGCCGTCGAAGGCCACAAGATCCGTCTGTCCGGTCAGGATTGCGAACGCGGTACCTTCTCGCAGCGCCATTCGGTTCTCTACGATCAGGACACCGAAGAACGCTACATCCCGCTCGCCAATCTCGCCCCGAACCAGGCGCGCTACGAAGTCATCAACTCGATGCTGTCGGAGGAGGCCGTTCTCGGCTTCGAATACGGCTATTCGCTCGCCCGTCCGAATGCGCTGACGCTCTGGGAAGCCCAGTTCGGCGACTTCGCCAACGGTGCGCAGGTCGTCTTCGACCAGTTCATCTCGTCGGGTGAACGCAAGTGGCTGCGCATGTCCGGTCTCGTCTGCCTGCTGCCGCACGGCTATGAAGGCCAGGGTCCGGAACACTCTTCGGCCCGCCTCGAGCGCTGGCTGCAGATGTGCGCCGAAGACAATATGCAGGTCGCGAACGTCACGACGCCGTCGAACTACTTCCACATTCTGCGCCGTCAGATGAAGCGTGACTTCCGCAAGCCGTTGATCATGATGACGCCGAAGTCCTTGCTGCGCCACAAGCGGGCAACCTCGAGCCTTGCCGAAATGGCCGGCGAAAGCTCGTTCCACCGCCTGCTGTGGGACGATGCCGAGGTCATCAAGGACGGCCCGATCAAGCTTCAGAAGGATGCAAAGATCCGCCGCGTCGTCATGTGCACGGGCAAGGTCTACTACGATCTGCTCGAAGAGCGCGAAAAGCGCGGCATCGACGACATCTACCTGCTGCGTATCGAACAGCTCTACCCGTTCCCGGCCAAGGCGCTCATCAACGAGCTGTCGCGTTTCCGCAATGCGGAGATGGTCTGGTGCCAGGAAGAGCCGAAGAACATGGGCGCCTGGTCGTTCATCGATCCGTATCTGGAATGGGTGCTTGCCCATATCGACGCCAAGTACCAGCGCGTTCGCTACACCGGTCGTCCGGCTGCTGCCTCGCCGGCAACGGGCCTGATGTCGAAGCACCTCGCCCAGCTCGAAGCCTTCCTTGAGGACGCTCTGGGCGGTTGATCCGCCCAGTCTTCTCCTCGCAGACCGTAACGTTCTCTGACCAACGGAATTGAGATCATGGCCACTGAAATCCGCGTACCCACCCTCGGCGAATCCGTCAGCGAAGCCACTGTCGGCACCTGGTTCAAGAAGGTCGGCGACACCGTGAAGGCCGACGAACCGATCGTCGAACTGGAAACCGACAAGGTGACCGTTGAAGTCCCGGCTCCCGCCTCGGGCGTGCTGACCGAAATCGTCGCCCAGAACGGCGAGACCGTCGGTCTCGGCGCGCTGCTCGGCCAGATCGCTGAAGGCGCTGCCGGTTCCGCCGGTGCTGCTGCCCCGGCTCCCGCTGCTGCGCCTGCACCTGCTGCAGCCCCGGCTCCGGCCGCTGCTGCTCCGGCCGCTGCTGCTCCGGCCGCTTCTTCCGCCATGCCGGCTGCTCCGGCTGCCGCCAAGCTCGCTGCCGACAACAACATCGCGACCGCCGATGTCGATGGTTCCGGCAAGCGTGGCCAGGTGCTGAAGGGTGACGTGCTCGCCGCCATCGCCAAGGGCAGCTCCGCTCCGGCGCCGACCGCAGCCCCGGCTGCTCCGCGTCCGGCATCTTCCGGTGACGATGCCTCCCGTGAAGAGCGCGTCAAGATGACCCGTCTGCGCCAGACGATCGCCAAGCGCCTGAAGGATGCCCAGAACACGGCCGCCATGCTGACCACCTATAACGAGGTGGACATGAAGGCGGTCATGGATCTGCGCAACCGCTACAAGGACATCTTCGAAAAGAAGCACGGCGTGAAGCTCGGCTTCATGGGCTTCTTCACCAAGGCCGTGACCCACGCCTTGAAGGAACTGCCGGCCGTCAACGCCGAAATCGACGGCACCGACATCATCTACAAGAACTACTGCCATGTCGGCGTTGCTGTCGGCACGGACAAGGGTCTCGTCGTTCCGGTCGTGCGCGATGCCGACCAGATGTCGATCGCCGAGATTGAGAAGGAAATCGGCCGCCTCGGCAAGGCTGCCCGTGACGGCCAGCTGTCGATGGCCGACATGCAGGGCGGCACCTTCACCATCTCGAACGGTGGCGTCTATGGTTCGCTGATGTCCTCGCCGATCCTGAATGCACCGCAGTCGGGTATCCTCGGCATGCACAAGATCCAGGAGCGCCCGGTCGTCGTTGGCGGCCAGATCGTCATCCGTCCGATGATGTATCTCGCCCTCTCCTACGATCACCGCATCGTCGACGGCAAGGAAGCCGTGACCTTCCTCGTCCGCGTCAAGGAAAGCCTCGAGGATCCGGAACGTCTGGTTCTCGACCTCTAAGGAAAGTCCAAGATGGAGCCGGTATCCGCTTCCGCGTCTCTGCTCGTCACGCTCCTTGCATGGAGCGTGGTCCTGCTGGTTGCGCATGTCCTCGTGCAGGGCATGATGGCCACCAAGGAGCTGGGCACGGAGTGGAATGCCGGCCCGCGTGACGACAACAAGCAACCGGCGAGCAAGCTCGCCGGTCGCGCTGAGCGGGCGTCCTCGAATTTCCGCGAGACCTATCCCGCCTTTGTCGCGCTTGCAGCGGGGTTGTTGTTCACGGGGGAGACCTCAGGTCTCGGTCTGACCGGTGCGGTCGTCTGGTTCGTCGGGCGTATCGTCTACTATCCGCTCTATCTGGCAGGCATTCCCTATATCCGTTCGCTGGTCTGGACTGGCGCCATGGGTGGCCTCGGCTTGATGTTCCTCGCGCTGGCGTTTTGAGGTGAGGCATGGGCGCGTCGTCGAGAGCAATGGTTCTTCTTGCCGCGCTCGCGCTGTCTGATGCGGCTATGGCCGCCGATTGCCGGATTGAAAAAGCCACCTACCGCGAAGCCGAAACGGGGCTCGAACTTGTTTTTGCTGCCGCCAGCGGCGAAAACACGCCTGTTTCCCATGGTTTCCGCACCGAGATCGGCTCGTTCAAGCTGGATGGCCATGTGATGTTCGATCCCGAGATCGAGCGTCCCATTGGCATGCTGATGAACAATTGCCCCGAGGGCGACGTGACTGGGGCAACGATTGCCGCCTGCACCGTCTGGAAGGGTATCGTCTACGGGATCGACGAGACGACCGGCCATGTGGACCTGCTTCCGCCGGAAGGCGCCGACGCACCGGATGCACTTCTCTTGCCCGGCTTTGGCCCTGCCATCCTGTCGTCTGCTGTCGGCAAGACGATGGAACGCGCGCCCTGGGATGTCTTCGAATTCAAGGGATGCGCCTCATGACCAACCGTCCCCTTCTCCTCGTCACCGGCGGTAGCCGTGGTATTGGTGCAGCCGTCTGCCGAAAGGCGGCAGCGCAGGGTTATGACCTGCTGGTCAATTATCACTCGAACGCAATTGCGGCTGAGGCGGTTGCGGCTGACTGCAGGGCTTTCGGCGCGAATGCTGAGGTTGTCCAGGGCGATACCGCGACAGAGGCTGGCATCGAAAGCATCTTCCAGGCGGTTGACCGCCTTGGATCGCTCCACGGTCTCGTCAACAATGCCGGTGTTGTCGATGCCACGGCGCGGGTCGAGGAATTCGACCGGGCGCGGCTCGACCGGATGTTTGCCGTCAACGTCATCGGCAAGATCCGCTGCGCCACGGAAGCCGTGAAGCGCATGTCGACAAAACATGGCGGGCAGGGTGGCGTGATCGTCAATATCTCGTCCATGGCCGCCGTCATCGGCAGTTCGGGCCAGTATGTCGACTATGCCGCCGCCAAGGCTGCGGTTGATACATTTACTGTGGGCTTGTCCCGCGAGGTCGCGACCGAGGGCATCCGGGTCAATGCCATCAGGCCCGGCATCATCGATACCGAAATTCACGCATCCGGCGGATTGCCGGACAGGGCGCGCGATCTGGCCCCGATCGTTCCGATGCAAAGGCCCGGAACGGCCGACGAAGTGGCCGACAGCGTTCTTTATCTCCTCTCGCCTCAGGCATCCTATGTGACGGGTGCCCTTTTGAATGTCAGCGGCGGTCGGTAACCGTCGAAAACGAAGGAAGCTCCCCATGTCTTATGATGTCATCGTTATCGGCTCCGGCCCCGGCGGCTATGTCTGCGCCATCAAGGCGGCCCAGCTCGGCATGAAGGTCGCCGTGGTCGAAAAGCGCGCCACCTATGGCGGCACCTGCCTCAACATCGGCTGCATTCCGTCCAAGGCCCTGCTGCACGCGTCGGAAGTCTTCCACCACGCGGCTCATGGCATGGCTGATCTCGGGGTCGAAGTCGGCGCACCGACGCTGAACCTTTCCAAGATGATGGCGCACAAGGACGCGACCGTGAAGTCGAACGTCGAGGGCGTCTCCTTCCTGTTCAAGAAGAACAAGATCGACGGCATCCAGGGCACCGGCAAGATCCTCGGCGCCGGCAAGGTCGAAGTCACCAACGACAAGGGCGAAGTCCAGGTTCTTGAAACCAAGAACATCGTCATCGCAACCGGCTCCGACGTCGCCGGCATTCCGGGCGTCAATGTCGATATCGATGAGAAGATCATCGTCTCCTCGACCGGCGGTATCGCGCTCGACAAGGTTCCGGGCAAGATGATCGTCGTCGGCGGCGGCGTCATCGGCCTCGAGCTCGGCTCCGTCTGGTCGCGCCTCGGCGCCAAGGTCACCGTTGTCGAATATCTCGACACGATCCTCGGCGGCATGGACGGCGAAGTGTCCAAGCAGTTCCAGCGCATTCTCGCCAAGCAGGGCATCGAGTTCAACCTCGGCGCCAAGGTCACCGGCGTCGAGAAGTCGGGCGAAGGCGCCAAGGTCACGTTCGAGCCGGTCAAGGGCGGTGAAGCCCAGACGCTCGACGCCGACGTGGTTCTCGTCGCCACCGGCCGCAAGCCCTATACGGCAGGCCTCGGCCTCGAAGAATCCGGCGTTGCCCTCGACAATCGTGGTCGCGTCGAGATCGACGGCCACTACCGCACAAATGTTGCCGGCATCTATGCCATCGGCGACGTGGTGAAGGGTCCGATGCTCGCCCATAAGGCAGAAGATGAAGGCGTGGCACTCGCCGAAATTCTCGCCGGCCAGCATGGTCACGTGAACTACGACGTCATCCCCGGCGTCGTCTACACCCAGCCGGAAGTCGCTTCCGTCGGCAAGACCGAGGAAGAACTGAAGGCTGCCGGCGTAGCCTACAAGGTCGGCAAATTCCCCTTCACCGCCAATGGCCGTGCGCGCGCCATGCAGGCCATGGACGGCTTCGTCAAGGTTCTGGCCGACAAGGACACCGACCGCGTCCTCGGCGTCCACATCATCGGCCTCGGCGCTGGCGAGATGATCCACGAAGCTGCCGTGCTGATGGAATTCGGTGGTTCGTCGGAAGATCTGGGCCGCACCTGCCACGCCCACCCGACCATGTCGGAAGCCGTAAAGGAAGCCGCACTCGCGACCTTCTTCAAGCCGCTGCACATGTAAGGTTGCCGACCTAACATAGGCCAATTATTATATTTCGGTAAGGTTGAAGGCCGTCGCTTGTGCCCCAAGCGGTGGCCTTTATCATGTGTGGGCAGTGCCTCCCTTTGCTCCTCCCGAAAGGCAAGCCCATGGACCATGTCGCACCCGCCTCCTATTCCATCCCGCAGAAGGCCCTTCACTGGCTGATGGCCCTGCTCATCCTGTTCAACCTCCTCTTCGCCGAGGCGATGGAGGAGGTTGCCGAAGCCTATGAACGCGGCGAGGTGCCGTCGCCTGACGATCTTACCTTCGCGAACATCCATGCCTATGTCGGGATCGCCGTGCTCTGTCTCGGGGCCATCCGTATCGTCTTGCGGCTCATCAAAGGCGCGCCTTCGGCACCGCCGGAAGAGCCACCGGTCTTGCGTCTCGCTGCCAAACTCGCCCATGGCACCTTCTATGCGCTCTTCTTCCTTCTGCCGCTTAGTGGCATCGGCGCCTATTACTTCGGCAACGAGACGGCGGGTTTCGTGCATGGCGGCCCGCTGAAGAGCCTGATGTGGCTTTTGATCGCGGTGCATATCCTCGCGCTTCTGGTACACCAGTTCTACTGGAAGACGCCGGTCGCCACGCGAATGACGCGGGGGTGAGCGAAGATGGGGGTGCAGGATGGGTGTCGTTGTCGAGCAACAGGTCGCGTTGCCGCATCCCGACCTCCCCGAAGCTGACTGGGCGGACAGCTATGGCGTCCGGCTCGATGGATCGGATCTCGACCCGATGGAGGTCGCCCGGGATCTGATGGGTCGAGCGCCGCGCTGGGTCGGAGCTCTCCTGAAGATTCGGAACCTGATCGTCGGTTTTTTCGGATTGAAATCAGCTGAGCTGGAGCTGACGGGCCAGGACCGGATCGGTGGCTTTCCGGTCATTGCCCATGACGGCGATCATGTGCTGCTCGGCTTCAACGACAAGCATCTCGATTTCCGGATCATCGTTGCAGTCGAACCGGAGGGCACCGGACATCAGCATGTGTCGCTGACGACCCTCGTTCAGCGCCACAATCTCTTCGGCCGGGTCTACATCCTCGTCGTCACGCCGTTCCACAAGCTGATCGTGAAGACATTTCTGAAGCGTTTTGCCGCTTCAAGAGGTCTCAGCCGTCGATCCGCGTGACGGTATAACCCTGGCTGCGGATCAGTTCGACGAGGCCTTCTTCGCCCGGGAGATGCAGAGCACCGACGGCGATAAAGGCATTGCCCTTTTCCAGATGCTTCTTGCTGCCTTCCGCCATGACAAGGTTGCGATCTCGGACGATCCGGGTCTCGAAAGCTGCATAGGCGCTCTCGTCTTCACCGGCGGCGGTGGGGGCGACGACTTTCAGCAAAGGCATGGTCATGCCGATGTCACCGGCGAGGTAAAGTTCGGTCATCGTTTCGATGACGTCTTCCATCTTGTCGCCGAGTTCGATCGTTTCGATCAGCGCCTTGAAATGGAAATCGACCGGCAGGTCAGCCATGGCTTCCAGCTGCTCGACCAGCGTTTCGAGGCCGGCCACCGGCTTATCTGCGGCAACGGCATCTTCGGCGATCTTCTTGTCCAGGAAGGATGCGCCGGCCGCCTTGCGCGAAAGCTCGCAGGCCGGTAGCGCAACGAAACTTGCCAGGATCCAGGGCTTCATCTTGGCAACAGCGCCAAGCGCCAGGCCACGCTCTTTCAGCCCGGCTTCCAGTCGCTGGAGTTCCTCGGCGTCGAGATGGTCCTTCACCGACTTACCATCGGTGAACATGGTCAGTTCGGGATGCATGAGAAGCGAGGCCGCGGCCTTCTTCTCGTCGAGGATCTCATCCGATTCGATCACCACGACATCAGCGGCGGCGGCCGCCTCACTGGCGCCTTGCGGCATGGTGAGAACGCGGGGGTCGGTGACATGCATGGTGCCGAGCAGGTAGGAGGGTTTAAGCCCGTCCTTTTCAATCTTCCAGAAAATGCCCTGGCCGTTCGGAACCTTGGCCGCCTCGGCGCGGATCTTCGCGAGCTCTTCCGGTTGTTCCGTCTCCATGGCGAGAAGCAGGTTTTCGCCATGGCAAGCGACGTCGGAGGCACGGGCGGGCGCGACCGCCACAAGTGCAGCGAGCAGGAGGGCGAAAACCATAAGAGGCAGTGCGCCTGTGATCCAGAGACCGATCTCGGACAGCGAAAGGCGCGGCAAGCTCGGCCGCGTAGGAAAAAGGCGGTGCGCGTTCATGTCATCTCCTGTCAGACGTTGCGGACAATAGGAGTGATCGCCCTCATGTTCGATTAACGACCTTGGTTAACGCAGGTCTGGTTGCACGCGTCAGGCGCGGGGATGGGCGCGATCGTAGATGTCTAGAAGCCTTGCACTGTCGACGCCGGTATAGATCTGCGTGGTCGAGAGGCTTGCATGGCCAAGCAGTTCCTGGATCGTCCTCAAGTCGCCACCGCTGCCGAGTAGATGGGTCGCGAAGGAGTGGCGAAGAGCATGAGGTGTGGCCGAATCCGGCAGGCCGAGCGCCGACCGCAGCTTCTGCATTTCCCGCTGGATGATCGCCGGCTGAAGCGGGCCGCCCCGGGCGCCTCGGAAAAGCGGTGCGCCGGCTTCGAGATGATAGGGGCAGAGCTTGTAGTAGGTTTCTACCGCCTCCATGACGACGGGAAGCAGGGGCACCAGCCGCGTCTTGCCGCCCTTGCCGGTGATGCGCAGGCTGGTCGGCCGGCCCTGGAAGACGTCGGGTGTCAGCCCTAGTGCCTCCGAAATGCGAAGACCGCAGCCGTAGAGAAGCGAAAGCACGGCGGCGTCGCGCGCCGCGATCCAAGGCTCCTCGTTCATCTGCGTATCGACCGCGACGACGGCCAATGCCTGGCGCCCACTCAGCGGCTTGGGGAGGGATTTCGGCTGCTTCGGAGACCGGATCGCGCTGGCACCCGCTGCATTCACCAGCCCCTTGCGCTCAAGATGGCGCAGGAAGGAGCGCAGGCCGGCGAGATGGCGGCCGAGAGACCGGGCGCCGTCCCCTTCCTTGCGGCGATGGGCGAGGAAGCCGCGCAGATCTGCCGGGCGCAAGGCCTTGATATCATCGATCTTCACCGGCCCCCCGACATGGCCTGACAAAAATTGCAGAAATTGCCTCGTGTCGCGTTCATAGGCGTCGAGCGTGTTGGCCGACAGGCGGCGCTCGGCACCGAGGCTCTCCAGCCATGCGGCGCGTTCGCCGAGAAGTTTTTCGTCTGCGGGGATCAATTGCGCGCCTTTTGCGTTGTTGGCTGTTGGCCACCCGGCTCACGATGGCGCGGGAGGGTTAACGAAAGACGAATTCCGGGGCTGTCATGAACAGATCACAGATGGCTGCCACAAGACCTCTGGAATTCTGGCGAGGTAAATGCTGATGCGCCGCTCTCCCGCTTCCGCCTTGTCGAGCGTTACCGACACCCTGTCGCTCCTGTCTCACGGGCGCCCCGGACATATCGTCGACACGCTGATCGCCGAGCGCGGGCAAAGGCTGGTGGAGCATCCGCTCTGGCCCGCAATGCGTCCCTTTCTTTATAGCGTTTTGCGCTATGACAAGGCGATCCAGTTCGCCAATGATGTCGCAAATCTCCCGGGGCCGCAGGTGTTCGACTATCTGAGTGCGGCACTTGGCCTCGATATCCAGGTCCGTCACGCCGACCGCATCCCGTCATCCGGTGGATTCATCCTGGTCAGCAATCATCCGACCGGCATTGCCGATGGGGTCGCGATGTATGACCTGCTGAAAGATCGCCGTCCCGACATGACCTTCTTCGCCAACCGCGATGCCATCAGGGTCAACCCGCGGCTTGCCGAAATCATCATTCCGGTCGAATGGCGCGAAGAGCACAAGTCGAAGCTCAAGGCGCGCGAGACGCTGAAGCTCACCACGCGCGCCATAGAAGAGGGCAGGGTCACTATCCTCTTTCCCTCGGGCCGCATCGCCTATTGGGACGAGGGAAAGCTCAACGAGCGGCCCTGGAAGACGTCCGCGATATCGCTCGCGCGCAAATACAATCTGCCGATCCTGCCGGTGAACATGAAGGCCCGCAATTCGGGCCTCTTTTACTGGTTCGCCCGCTGGTCGACCGAACTGCGCGACATGACCGTCTTCTACGAGCTTCTGAACAAGCGCGGCGGTCGCTTCGATTTCACGGTCGGCAACCTCATCCCGGTCGAAGCTCTCGACGGCGATCCCACCGAGGTGACCAAGGCGCTGGAGGACTTTACCGTCCACGGCTTGCCTGCCGATCCCGACCGCAGTTTCCGCTGATTTCTCCCTTTAGATAAAGCCTGTTTTCTTTCCTGTCCTCAGGGGGCAAGTTGCAGCCCGATGAAGGACGATTCGGAAAGCCTGTTCGGGGAGCTGTTCGACACACCGCGCCGCGCGGTGGTGCCGGTGCTCGTGCCCATGCCTGCGCCAACGGCCTATAGTTATGCCGTGCCCGATGGGCTGACGATCGAGCCGGGTGCCATCGTGCAGGTGCCGCTCGGGCCCCGTCAGGTCATCGGCGTCGTCTGGGACGGTGGCGAGGACACATCAGTCGATCCGAAGAAGCTCAGGGAAATCACGAAGGTCTTCGACTGCCCGCCGCTCGACCAGGATATGCGCACCTTCCTCGATTGGGTGGCCGCCTATACGCTGTCGCCGCCCGGCTATGTCGCCCGCATGGCGCTCCGGGCGCCTGCCGCCCTGGACCCGGATCCGATGATCGAGGGCCTGCGATATGCCGGCTATGAGCCAGAGCGGCTGACACCTGCGCGCCAGAAGGTGCTGGAGATAGCAGCGGATGGCCTCTCCTGGACGAAGAGCGGACTTGCCCATGCGAGTGGCGTCTCGACCAGCGTCATCGATGGTCTCGTGAAGCAGGGCGTGTTCGAACAGGTTTTCCTGCCGCCGCCGCCGCTGGTCGCCGCTCCGGATCCTGACTATGCCGAAAGCCGGCTCGCCGGCCCGCAGAAGGAGGCGGCCGAAGAGATCCTTCAGAGCCTGAGCAAGGGCGGCTTTCACGTCTCGTTGATCGATGGCGTGACGGGCTCGGGCAAGACGGAGGTTTATTTCGAGGCGATTGCCGAGACACTGAAACAGGGCAAGCAGGTGCTGATCCTGCTGCCGGAAATCGCGCTGACAGCCAATTTCCTCGAACGCTTCCAGGATCGTTTCGGCTCCAAGCCCGGTGAATGGCATTCGGACCTTGCGACCCGCACCCGTGAAAAGGTCTGGCGCCAGGTCGCGACCGGCGAGATCCGTGTCGTGGCCGGTGCGCGTTCGGCGCTTTTCCTGCCCTTCGAGAATCTCGGCCTGATCATCGTTGACGAAGAGCACGACCCCGCCTTCAAGCAGGAAGACCGCGTCTTTTATAACGCGCGGGACATGGCGGTCGTGCGGGCCCGCATCGCGGGCTTCCCGGTCGTGCTCGTCTCGGCCACGCCCTCCGTCGAGAGCCAGGTCAACTGTATCGCGGGCCGCTACACCCGCATCCATCTGCCGACACGCTTTGCCGATGCGGCCATGCCTGATCTGCATCTCATCGACATGCGGCGTGCGCCGCCCGAACGGGGCGGCTTTCTGTCGCCGATCCTGCTCCGCTCCGTCGGCAAAGCCGTGGAACGGGGCGAACAGGCCCTGCTCTTCCTCAACCGACGGGGATACGCACCCCTGACGCTTTGCAGAGTCTGCGGCCATCGTTTCCAGTGCCCGCAATGTTCAAGCTGGCTGGTCGAGCATCGCTTTCGTGGCCAGATCCAGTGCCACCAATGCGGCTATCACGAGCCGACGCCGAATGCCTGCCCGGAATGTGGGACCCTTGACCACCTCGTCGCCTGTGGTCCCGGGGTCGAGCGTATCGCCGAGGAGGTCGAGAAGCACTTTCCCGATGCACGCACACTGGTGCTCTCCTCCGACATCGGCGGCGTCAAACGTTTACGCCTGGAGCTCGAAGCGATCGCCAATGGCGAGGCCGATATCGTCATCGGCACGCAGCTCGTCGCCAAGGGCCATAACTTCCCGCTGATGACCTTGGTCGGAATCATCGATGCGGATATCGGCCTTTCCAACGGCGATCCACGTGCTGCCGAGCGAACCTTTCAATTGCTTTCCCAGGTGACCGGTCGTGCCGGCCGTACCGGACGCAAGAGCCTTGGTCTGTTGCAGACGTTCCAGCCCCAGCATCCTGTCATGCAGGCGATCATTTCAGGCGATGCCGCCGCTTTCTATGAGCGCGAAATTCTGGAGCGCGAGCGGGCGCAACTGCCACCCTTCGGTCGTCTCGTGTCGATCATCGTCTCCGCCGATAGCCGCGCCGAGGCGGAAGGGCATGCGCGCGGGCTGCGACAGGCGGCACCCCATGAAAGCGGCATCATGATCCTCGGCCCCGCCGAAGCGCCGCTGGCGCTCATCCGTGGTCGGCATCGCTTCAGGCTGCTCGTCCATGGGCGCCGCAACAGCGACATGCAGGCCTTCGTGCGCAGCATGCTCGAGCGCGGGCCGAAAGAACGACGGTCGATCCAGGTGCAGGTGGATGTCGATCCTCAGAGCTTCCTTTGAGCCAGTCGGTAAAGATTGCGTCGCATCACCGGCGAATTAGGGCTCGGAGCCATACCGCAAGCGCGCGTTTCGTGGCATAAGCCGCGCGGTTTGTTTCCAAGCGGGTTGATCCATGGAATTCTACTTTCCCATCGAACTCGGCGAGCAGCTCGCCTTTCTTGCGGCTTCTGTCGCAGCGCTCATCGGATGTTTCGTGCTCTTTGCCCCAGGCCTCACCCTGAAGGCGCTTGCGCTTGTTCCGGCAGACGGCCGCCCGGAAGGGCTGGGAGCTGCGCGATCCATCGGCGGCTTGATCGTCGGCTTTGCCGGGACTGCGCTGCTGCTTGGCCAGCCGACGGTCTATCTGGCATTTGGCGCCGCCGTCGGGCTGTCCGCCTTCGCCCGGGTCCTATCCATCATGTCCGACCAGGGCAGCACCTGGCGCAACCTTCTCCTCCTGGTTGTGCAAGCGGTCATCGCTTCCCTCGCCCTTGCCTATGTCTTTGGTCTGACTTGATCTTCGGTTTGTGGCAGGGCTTGGCCGATATCTCGTCAATTTGACGCAGTTTCGGACAAAAAAAGCCCCAAGGCCTTGCTCTCAAGGAGCAAACCGTTAATACGCGTGTTGCGAGTCTAGACCTGCTATGCTAGACGAACCGCGAAATTCGGAAAACGCAAGTGCAACATGCTTGTGTTTTTGGGGAAAAACAAAACGATATCAGGAGCTTGAGAGGCCTCGATAGAGGTGTCCGGCGCCCTGGATCAAGATCAGGGAATTTTTTGCCCGTGGCAGACGCATCCCAAGTGATTTCAGGCGTGGCGGAGCGTTACGCATCGTCGCTTTTCGAGCTTGCGCTCGAAGCCGGCGTGCTTGACGCCGTCGCCGCCGATCTCAACCGTTTCCAGGCGATGATCGACGAAAGCGCCGATCTGAAGCGCCTGGTACAGTCGCCCGTCTTCACGGCCGAAGACCAGGTCAAGGCTATCAGCGTCATCGGCGAAAAGGCCGGTTTCAGCGCGCTGGTGTTGAACTTCCTGAAGGTCGTCGCAAGCAATCGTCGCCTGTTTGCCGTTCCCGGCATGGTGGCTGCCTATCGCCAGATCCTCGCCCGTCACAAGGGTGAGATGACGGCTGACGTCACGTCTGCTCATGCCCTTTCGGCCGAGCAGGAAACTGAACTGAAAGCGGCGCTGAAGGGCGTTACCGGCAAGGAAGTTTCGATCTCCGTCACGGTCGACCCGTCCTTGCTCGGCGGCCTGATCGTCAAGATCGGCTCCCGCCAGATCGACACGTCCCTTCGCACCAAACTTTCCACCCTTAAGCTTGCACTGAAAGAGGTTGGCTGATGGATATCCGCGCCGCGGAAATTTCCGCAATTCTTAAAGATCAAATCAAGAACTTCGGCAAAGAGGCGGAAGTCTCTGAAGTTGGCCAGGTTCTGTCCGTCGGTGACGGTATCGCCCGCGTCTACGGCCTCGACAACGTTCAGGCCGGCGAAATGGTCGAGTTCCCGGGCGGCATCCGCGGTATGGCGCTCAACCTCGAAGCCGACAACGTCGGTGTGGTTATCTTCGGTGCCGACCGTGGCATCAAGGAAGGCGACATCGTCAAGCGGACCGGCGCCATCGTTGACGTTCCGGTTGGTCCGGAGCTGCTCGGCCGCGTCGTCGACGCGCTCGGCAACCCGATCGACGGCAAGGGCCCGATCAACGCGACCCGCCGTTCGCGCGTCGACGTGAAGGCTCCGGGCATCATCCCGCGCAAGTCGGTTCATGAGCCGATGTCGACCGGCCTCAAGGCCATTGACGCCCTGATCCCGGTCGGCCGTGGCCAGCGCGAGCTCGTCATCGGTGACCGTCAGACCGGTAAGACGGCCATCATTCTGGACGCCTTCCTCAACCAGAAGGCCATCCACGACAACGGTCCTGACGCTGAAAAGCTGTACTGCGTCTACGTCGCTATCGGTCAGAAGCGTTCGACTGTCGCCCAGTTCGTGAAGGTTCTCGAAGAGCGTGGCGCTCTCCAGTACTCGATCATCATCGCTGCTACCGCTTCGGACCCGGCTCCGATGCAGTATCTCGCACCGTTCGCCGGTTGCGCCATGGGCGAATACTTCCGCGACAATGGCCAGCACGCCCTGATCGCTTACGACGACCTGTCCAAGCAGGCTGTTGCTTACCGTCAGATGTCGCTGCTGCTGCGCCGTCCGCCGGGCCGCGAAGCTTACCCGGGCGACGTCTTCTATCTGCACTCCCGTCTGCTCGAGCGCGCCGCCAAGATGGGTGACGCTGCCGGTGCCGGCTCGCTGACCGCTCTGCCGGTCATCGAAACCCAGGGTAACGACGTTTCGGCCTTCATTCCGACCAACGTCATCTCCATCACCGACGGTCAGATCTTCCTTGAAACCGACCTGTTCTATCAGGGCATTCGTCCGGCCGTTAACGTCGGTCTGTCGGTATCGCGCGTCGGTTCTGCCGCGCAGATCAAGGCGATGAAGCAGGTTGCCGGCTCGATCAAGGGTGAACTCGCCCAGTATCGTGAAATGGCCGCCTTCGCCCAGTTCGGTTCCGACCTCGATGCCGCCACCCAGCGCCTGCTGAACCGTGGTGCCCGTCTGACGGAACTCCTGAAGCAGCCGCAGTTCTCGCCGCTGAAGACGGAAGAACAGGTTGCGGTGATCTTTGCTGGCGTGAACGGTTATCTGGACAAGATCCCCGTCAGCGACGTCGGCAAGTTCGAGCAGGGCTTCCTTTCCTACCTTCGTTCGGAAGGCAAGGCGATCCTGGACTCGATCCGCACCGAAAAGGCGATCAGCGACGACACCAAGGGCAAGCTCAAGGCCGCCCTCGACAGCTTCGCGAAGAACTTCGCCTAATTCAGGCTCAAGCCAAGGACGGATAACGGATGCCTTCACTTAAGGATCTGAAAAACCGGATCGCCTCCGTCAAGGCGACGCAGAAGATCACCAAGGCGATGAAGATGGTCGCCGCGGCGAAACTGCGTCGTGCGCAGGAAGCGGCCGAGGCTGCCCGCCCGTACTCGCAGCGCATGGGTGTCGTCCTGGCCAACATCGCGCAAGCCGTGGGTTCGGACGACAGCGCACCCCGCCTGATGACCGGTACTGGCAAGGACGACGTGCATCTGCTCGTCGTCTGCACTGCCGAGCGTGGTCTGTGCGGCGGTTTCAACTCGTCGATCGCCCGTTTCGCCCGTGACCATGCGCGCAAGCTCCTGGCCCAGGGCAAGACGGTGAAGTTCTTCTGCGTCGGCAAGAAGGGTTACGACAGCCTGCGTCGCGAATTCGCGGGCATGATCGTCGAACGAACGGATCTGCGTGAAGTGAAGCGTGTCGGCTTCACCAATGCGGATGCCATCGGTCGCAAGGTCATCGGCATGTTCGATCGCGGCGAATTCGATGTCTGCACGTTGTTCTACTCCGAGTTCAAGTCGGTGATCAGCCAGATCCCGACCGCCCAGCAGATCATCCCGGCCGCCCCGGCCGAGGCTGCTCCGCAGGGTGGCGCATCGGCTCTCTATGAATATGAGCCGGATGCGGCTGGGATCCTCGAGGATCTCATCCCGCGCAACATCTCGGTTCAGATTTTCCGGGCCCTGCTCGAGAACGTCGCGGGTGAAATGGGCGCCAAGATGAGCGCCATGGACAATGCGACACGCAATGCCGGTGAGATGATCAATAAGCTGACGCTTTCGTACAACCGCCAGCGTCAGGCGCAGATCACCAAGGAACTCATTGAAATCATTTCGGGCGCGGAAGCGCTCTGAGGTTAAGGAAAGAGGGTAAGATAAATGGCTAAGGCAGCTACCCCCAAGTCTAAGGCGGTGAAGTCCGCAGCCGGCGCTCTCGGCAAGGTCACGCAGGTCATCGGCGCCGTCGTCGACGTCTCGTTCGAAGGCGAACTGCCCCCGATCCTGAACGCGCTGGAAACCGACAACGGCGGCAACCGCCTCGTTCTCGAAGTTGCGCAGCACCTCGGTGAAAACCAGGTCCGCACGATCGCCATGGACTCGACCGAAGGTCTCGTCCGCGGTCAGCCGGTAACCGACACGGGCGCTCCGATCACCGTTCCGGTTGGTCCGGAAACGCTCGGTCGCATCATGAACGTCATCGGTGATCCGGTTGACGAAGCCGGCCCGCTGGTCACCGAAGGTCGCCGCGCCATCCACCAGGAAGCGCCGTCCTACGTCGAACAGTCGACGGAATCGCAGATCCTCGTCACCGGCATCAAGGTTGTCGACCTGCTCGCTCCTTACGCCAAGGGCGGCAAGATCGGCCTGTTCGGCGGCGCCGGCGTTGGCAAGACCGTTCTGATCATGGAACTGATCAACAACGTTGCGAAGGCACACGGCGGTTACTCGGTGTTCGCTGGCGTGGGTGAACGTACCCGCGAAGGCAACGACCTTTATCACGAAATGATCGAGTCCGGCGTCAACAAGCACGGCGGTGGCGAAGGCTCGAAGGCGGCGCTCGTTTACGGCCAGATGAACGAACCGCCGGGCGCCCGCGCTCGCGTTGCTCTCACCGGTCTGACGATCGCTGAAGACTTCCGCGACAAGGGCCAGGACGTTCTGTTCTTCGTCGACAACATCTTCCGCTTCACCCAGGCAGGTTCCGAAGTGTCGGCTCTGCTCGGCCGTATCCCGTCGGCCGTTGGTTATCAGCCGACGCTCGCCACCGACATGGGCCAGATGCAGGAACGCATCACCACCACGACCAAGGGCTCGATCACCTCGGTTCAGGCCATCTACGTTCCCGCCGACGACTTGACGGACCCGGCTCCGGCCACCTCGTTCGCCCACTTGGACGCAACGACCGTTCTGTCGCGTTCGATCGCCGAAAAGGGTATCTACCCGGCCGTTGACCCGCTCGACTCGACCTCGCGCATGCTCGACCCGATGATCATCGGCGAAGAGCACTACGAAGTCGCCCGTAAGGTTCAGTCGACCCTGCAGCGCTACAAGGCACTTCAGGACATCATCGCGATCCTCGGCATGGACGAACTGTCGGAAGACGACAAGCAGACCGTTGCCCGCGCTCGTAAGATCGAACGCTTCCTGTCGCAGCCGTTCTTCGTTGCCGAAGTCTTCACCGGTTCGCCGGGCAAGCTGGTTGCTCTCGAAGACACGATCAAGGGCTTCAAGGGCCTGGTCAACGGCGACTACGACCACCTGCCCGAAGCTGCCTTCTACATGGTCGGCTCCATCGAGGAAGCCATCGAGAAGGCCAAGCGCCTGGCTGCCGAAGCCGCTTAAGTACAGGGACTGCCGGCACGCGGGATCAACTCGCGTGCCGCCTCATCCTTCATGAGAGAAGTGAACGACCATGGCCGACAATTTCAACTTTGAGCTCGTTTCGCCCGAGCGTCTTCTGCTCTCCGAACTGGTGAGCGAAGTCGTGATTCCGGCAACGGAAGGCGAAATGACCGTCATGGCCAATCATGCGCCGACCATGACGACGATCAAGCCGGGCGTCGTGACTGTGAAGCTCGCTTCCGGTCAGGTCACGAAGTACGTGGTCTTCGGCGGCTTTGCCGACGTTCTGCCGACCGGCTGCACGCTGCTTGCCGAATCGGCCGTCCCGCTGGCCGAAATCGCTCCGGATACGCTGACCAAGCGCATCGACGAGGCCCGCAAGGAACTCGAAGGCGTCGAGCATCACGAGCACCGTACCAAGCTCGAGCAGTATCTTGCCGAGCTGACCAATCTGAACGGCGTTCTCGTCGCTGCCTGATCGGCTTCGGACGACGGACAAGAATTGAAGCCGGACCTTTGGGTCCGGCTTTTTTAATGCCCTTAGGTCAGGCGGAGACGGCGTCTTCGAGGATCATCGCAGCACCCTTTTCCGCAACCATCATGGTCGGGGCGTTGATGTTGCCGGCTGTAATGTTGGGGAATACAGAGGCGTCGACGATGCGGAGACCCGGCACGCCATGCACGCGGAGCCGCGCATCCACCACAGCCTCATGCGGATTGGCACCCATCGCGCAGGTGCCGCAGAGGTGATAGATCGAGCCGCTGTTGAGACGGAAATAGTCGAGCAGCTTGTCATCTGTATCGGCAGCCTTGGATGGCGACACTTCCTCCTCGACCCAGCCTTCCAGCGCCCGCGCGTCCACGATGCGGCGCATCAACCGGCTGCCTTGCAAGACTTCCTCGATATCGCGATCCGTCGACAGGTAGTTTGGTCGAATGAGCGGAGCGTCGGCAGCGTCGGGCGAGGCGATCGAGATCGTGCCCTTGCTGGTCGGGCGGCAGGCATTGAAGGCGATCAGGAAACCGGGATAGGGCTCCGGTGTCAGGCCCGCGCGCGGGTTGTCCGGAATGCGGTAGGAGAGCGGGTTGAAATAGACCTGGATGTTCGGGCGCGTCTCCTCAGGCGATCCGCGGAAGAAGCCCCCGGCCTGATTGACGCTCATGGCGAAGGGGCCGGTACGCTTCAGGAGCCATGTCAGTCCGAAGCGCACCTGGCCAATGAGGCTCGCGAAATCGCCGTTCAGTGTGGGCTCTTTCGAACGGAAGTAGTAGCTGGCGCAGAGATGGTCCTTAAGGTTCTGGCCGACCGCCGGCAGATGTTTGCGGGTCTCGATGCCCTGCGCAAAGAGCATCGATCCATCGCCAAAGCCTGAAAGCTGCATCAGCTTTGGCGTATCGACGGCGCCGGCCGCCAGTATGACCTCGCGGCGCGCGGTGAAAGTTCTCACCCGGCCATGCTGCATGACCTCGATGCCCGACACCCTGCCATCCGTCTCGACCAGCAAACGCCGCGCATGTGCCTCGCGCTCGATTGTCAGGTTCGGTCGTTTGAGCGCCGGGCGCAGATATTCGGCGCTGGAATGCGAACGCTGGCCGCGCCTTGTATTGACGTCGTAGACGCCGGCCCCCTCAAGCGTCTCGCCGTTGAAATCCTCGTTCAGCGGGATGTCGAGCTCGTTACAGGCATCGAGGAAGGCGTCGCTTACCGGATGCGTGGCGCCACGCATCGGTGTCACATGGATCGGGCCGCTTCCGCCATGCCAGCGGCTTTCGCCACGGGCATGGGTTTCCAGCTTCCGGAAGAAGGGAAGCACGTCATCGAAGCCCCAGCCCGGGTTTCCGGCGTCGCGCCAGTCGTCGAAATCTTCGGCTGCGCCACGCACGAAAACCATCGCATTGATCGAGCCGGAGCCGCCCTGCACCTTGCCGCGCGGGGCGTAGATCCGCCGCCCGCCAAGGTTTGCCTCCGGCTCGGTACGGTACATCCAGTTGACCTTGGGATTGTAGTAGCTCTTGGCGTAGCCGACCGGGATCTTGAACCAGAAGGACTTGTCTTCGCCACCCGCCTCGATGAGCAGCACGGAATGACGCCCGCTTTCGCTCAGGCGGCTCGCCACGATGCAGCCTGCCGAGCCTGCACCGACCACGATGAAATCGAAGATCATGGGCGGGATCCTTTAGCCCTTGGCCGGCATGAAGGCCTTCACATCGGCATGCTCCGGCGCCATCTGCAGGTGCAGTCGCTCGCCGGTATAGGGCGTGTGGCGGGCGATGACCTCGTGGTTCAGCTCAATGCCGAGGCCCGGCTCGCGTGACGGGATGAGATAGCCGTCGTCGAAGCTCAGCTTTGTCTTCAGCACCTCGGCGTGGAAGCCGCCAAAATCCATGATCGCCTCATGGATAAGGAAGTTCGGGCAGGTGGCTGCGAGCTGGATCGAAGCGGCTGCCCCGACCGGGCCGTTGTAGAGATGCGGCGCAATCTGCGCATAAAAGGCCTCGGCCATCCCGGCGATCTTCTTCGCCTCCAGCAAGCCGCCGACGCGCGCGACATTCATTTGCAGGATGGACGCAGAGCCGTGCTGCAATACCCTCTGGAATTCATACTTTGTCGTCAGCCGCTCGCCAGTCGAGACAGGGATCGAAGTGGCGCGCGCGACTTCGGCCATCGCTGCTTCCTGGCCGGGCGGTACAGGCTCCTCGAACCAGAGCGGATCGTATTTCTCAAGGCGTTTGGCCAGCCGGATTGCCGAAGAGGGCACCATCTGGCCATGGGTGCCGAAGAGGATGTCGGCGCGGTTGCCGATCGCATCGCGGATCTTGCGGCAAAACTCCTCGCAGCGGTCCATGACCGGCAGCGACAGCTGATGGCCGGAATAGTTGGTGTAGGGGCCGGCCGGATCGAATTTCAGCCCGGTGAAGCCGGCCTCGACCATGCGGATTGCCTCTTCGGCAGCAAGATCCGGATCGTTGTAGTCGTATTCGCCGGCTGAATTCTTCGGATAGAGATAGGTATAGGCGCGCAGCTTGTCGTGGACGGGGCCGCCGAGCAGATCGGCGACCGGTCGCCCGGCTGCCTTGCCGATGATGTCCCAGCAGGCGATTTCGAGACCCGAGATGATCCCGACCATAGTCGGATCGGGCCGCTGGGTGAAGCCGCTCGAATAGGCAGCGCGCCAGAATCGCTCGATCTGGTGCGGATCATGACCTTCGAGATAGCGGGTGAAGACGTCTTCGACGAGGACGGCGATGCCAGAGGGGTGAAAGGCGGTCGAGTAGATTTCACCGACGCCCTTGATGCCACAGGCCGTCTCCAGCTCGACAAAGATCCAGTACATCCCGCCGATATGCGGTGCGGGCGTTGCGACAACGTGTGTCTTGAGCGAAGCGACTTTCATAGATGCCCCCGATGAAGAATTCTTGAGCCGGCTAATCGGCGATCAGTGCTTGAGGATGACAAGGCGGGTCTGGGTGAACTCCAGCATGCCGTGCTTGCCATCATCGCCGCCGAGACCGGAGCGCTTCCAGCCGGCGTGGTAGCCCTGGTAGGGATCGGCCGGAAAGCGGTTGATGTAGAGCTCACCCGCCTCGATCTCGTTCGCCGCCTTCATCACCTTGCGGTAGTTTTCGGTGAAGACGACGGAGGCGAGGCCGAACTGGTGGTCGCTGGCCATGTCCAATGCCTCGTCGAAATCGGTGTAGGGAATGACTGCGAGTACGGGGCCGAAGACTTCTTCCTGGACGATTTCCATGTCCTGGCGGCAGTCGGAGAGCAGGGTCGGCGGATAGAAATAGCCGTCGCCTGCAGGCAGGAATCCGCCCGTCTCGATGACGGCGCCGTCTGCCTTGGCACGTTCCACCATGTGATGAACCCTGAGACGGGCTGCGGCATTGGCCAGCGGTCCCATGCGTGTCGGATCCTCGGCGCGGTCGCCATAATGGCGGCGTTCGAAGGCATCCTTGAGCTTGGCGAGAAGTGGGCCATGCACGGAGGCATGTACGTAAAGACGCTCGACGGAGGTGCAGACCTGGCCGCAATGGGCCGTCTTGGCCGCAAGCACGCTTTTCGTCACCACATCGAGATCGGCATCCGGCTCGACGATGACAGGTGTCTTGCCGCCGAGTTCCAGCGAGGGCTTGGCGATGTTTGCCTTGCAATAGTCGAGAACCACCTGGCCGGCAGCCACGCTTCCGGTCAGCGTGATCATGCCGACTTCGCGGCGGGTGCACATGACTTCTGCCACCTCATGGCTCATGGTCATGATGCTGACGAGACCCGCAGGGAGATCTGCCTCCTGGATCGCTTCGGCAAACACAAATGCGGAGCTCGGTGTGTTGTTGCTGGGCCTGACGACCACGGCATTGCCGGTGATCAGGGCCGGGGCGATCTTGCGCACCAGCGTGTAGATCGGGAAGTTGAAGGGGATCAAGCAGGCGACGACGCCGATCGGTGCCCGCTTCAGCATCAAGGTTTCATCCGGCGTATCGCTCTCGATCACCTCGCCCTCGACGCGGCGCGCCCATTCGGCGTGGTAGCGCATCAGTTCCACGCCGTAACCGGTTTCGGCCACGGCATCCTCGAGGCTCTTGCCGGATTCCTCAGCCAGTGCTGCACCAATCTTCTGCTGGTGGCGCTCCACGGCGTCGGCGAGCCTGCGGAGTGCATTGCCGCGCTCAATGGCGGGCAGACGCCCCCAGGGCTTCTGGGCAATAGCAGCAGCGTCCACCGCCTCGATCACATCAGCCTCTGTCGCCGATGTCACTGACGCAAAGACCCGACCGGTCGCCGGGTTCTTCACCTCGATCGGCTGGCGGGAACCGGTCTCGCGAAAGGATCCGGCGATGAAGTTGTGGAAGGTGGACATGGCAGGCACTCCGACTAAGGTCAGTTCGCCAGCAGTAGGAAGTTGCCCTTCCTGCTTCGCAAGCGACTTATTGTCGGGTCGAGCATTCCAAAAAGGAATGCTTCAAGCGTGCGCTTGTTTGAGCTGTGCAATCGAGCCTTCGGTGATTTCTTGCCGCAGCCAGCATTTGAGCGCTTCGACATGCGGAGACAGCGCCCGGTCGGTGCGTGTCACCAGCCAGTAGGATTCGTGCCCCTCCACTTCCACATCCAGGACCTGGGTGAGTGCGCTCGTCTGCATCAGCGGTGCAACCATAGACCGATCGGCGACGGCGACACCAAGACCATTGCAGGCGGCTTCGATGACGAGATCCAGCAGGTCGAATTCCAATCCGCCTTGCGTGTCGGTCTCTGTGAGGCCCGCTGCATCCAGCCAGCGTTGCCAGGTGAGATACCGCTGGTCGGCAGAGGCCAGCACATGCAGGAAGGTGAAGCGGGAGAGATCGATCGCTTCGCCATCCCGCATCCCTTCCATCAGGTGTGGGGCGCAGACGGCGATATGGCGTTCGGTGAAGAGACGTTCCGAGCGCAGGCTCGGCCATTCGCCGTCGCCGAAACGGATCGCGCAGTCGAGCATGCCGCGTTCGGAGAGATTGTCCTCGACATCCGTGGTGATACTCAGATCGACGTCGGGCAGGAAGGCTCTGAGGCTCATCAGCCGCGGCATCAGCCAGCGCTTGGCAAAGGTCGGCGGCACGTTGATCCGGAGACGGCGGGGATTGCTCTTCTCGCGGATGTTGCGAACCGTCGTCTCCACCGTGTGGAAGGCCTGCTGCAGCGAGGCGAGCAGTTCTGTACCGGACGGCGTCAGTTCCAGGTGATGGTGCCTGCGGATGACAAGGGGTTCGCCGAGCTGTTCCTCGAGATTGCGCACCTGACGGCTGACGGCGCTCTGGGTAAGGTTCAGCAATTCCGCTGCACGCGTGAAGCTGCGGGTCTGACCGACCACCTCAAATACCTTCATCGCGGATAGCGCCGGCAGTCGTCTCATGATCCCTCGTGATGCTCCGATGAGCCTTTGATGATTAAATCAGAGGCCACAGACCTGCGCCATGCAGTTTTGACGCGAATGTGTCATGCTTTCCGGTATAGCTGATTGAAAGTGTCGGGTGACCGATGAGATAAGGAACCAGCATTTTATGCTTTCGGGGGAAACGGCATGAAGGTCGGTATCGTGGGTGCGGGAATGGTCGGCAGCTCGGCGGGTTATGCGCTGGCGCTGATGGGGCTTGCCAGCGAGATCGTGCTCATCGATCGCAATGAGGCACTCGCCATCGCGCAGGCGGAAGACATTGCCCATGCGGTACCGTTCATGTCCTCGACCATCGTGAATGCCGGGCAGTACCGGGATCTTGAGGGCGCGGGTGTGGTCATCCTCTCCGCCGGTGTGAGCCAGAAACCCGGCGAAACACGCCTCGAGCTTCTGGAGCGCAACGCTGCGGTCTTCCGTTCCGTGCTTGCCGAGGTGTTGCCGGTCGCACCGGATGCAATTCTGCTGATCGCCTCCAACCCCGTCGATATCATGACCCAGATCACCACACGACTTTCCGGGCTCGATCCTCGCCGGGTGATCGGCTCCGGGACCATTCTCGACACCGCGCGTTTCCGCAGCCTTGTCGGGCGGCATCTCGGGATTTCCCCGCAATCGGTGCATGCCTATGTGCTCGGCGAACATGGTGACAGCGAGGTTCTCGCCTGGACGAGTGCCCGTGCAGGCTCCGTGCCGCTGTCTTCCTTTGCCGCGCAAGTCGGGTCCCCGCTTACGGCGGAAGTCCGCGCCCAGATCGACGACGGCGTGCGCAACGCGGCCTACAAGATCATCAACGGCAAGGGCTCGACCTATTACGGGATCGGCGCAGGTCTCGCCCGTATCGTCAAGGCGATCGCGCGTGATCAGCGCGATGTGCTGTCCGTTTCCATCACAACCCCGGAGGTGGCTGGCGTTCGTGATGTCGCTCTATCAATTCCGCGCGTGGTCGGTGCCGAAGGTGTCGTCGCCGATCTGTTTCCCGATCTCGACGACGAGGAGTATGCGGCCTTGAACCGCAGTGCGTCGCTTTTGAAGGAACGAGCCGACGCCATTCCTTTATAGGGGGAACTGCCTATATAATGGCGGGATATGCAGGCGCAGAAGCGCCGCGACGATCAGATACTGCGCTCCGATTTCTGGATCACTTGATGGACGAAATGCCGCCACTCACCCCTGAGGCTCTCGATGATTTCCTGCTGAAGGCGCGCGCCGCAAGCGGGCTTTTAAAGGCGCTATCGCACGAGACGCGTCTGTTGATGCTTTGCATGCTCTGCCAGGGCGAGAAGACGGTCACCGAAATCGAACAGTTCCTCGGAATCCAGCAGGCCGTCGTTTCGCAGCAGCTCGCGCGGCTCAGAGGCGACAAGGTTGTCCAGACCCGCCGCGAAGGACGGCAGATCTACTATCGGATCGCCGATCCACAACTCGCCGAACTGATCTCCGTGCTCTACAAGATGTATTGCGGCCCGACACCTGTCACGCTCAGTCAGGCGGCGGCGCTCACCGAGGCGTAAGCCCGATAGGGCATCGAAGGGCGGGGCATGATCGACAAGCTGGAATTCTTCATCGCGCTCGCCCGCCAGCAGCATTTCGGTCGCGCAGCCGAGGAATGCGGTGTGACGCAGCCGACGCTGTCGGCCGGCATCCGACAGCTCGAGGAGCAGCTGGGCGTCATGCTGGTGCAGCGCGGTTCGCGCTTTCTCGGTCTCACCCCGGAAGGCCAGCGGGTGCTCGAATGGGCGCGGCGGATCGTTGGCGATACACGCACCATGCGCGAAGAAATGCGCGCTGCCCGGCGCGGTCTTGCGGGGCATATCCGGCTCGCGGTCATTCCCACCGCGCTTGCCATGGTGCAGAAGCTCACCGAACCCTTCCAGGCCCGGCATCCGGACGTCACTTTTTCCGTCGTGTCGCGCACCTCGCTGCAGGTGTTGAGCCTACTTGAGAATCTCGAGATCGACGCCGGCATCACCTATCTCGACAACGAGCCGCTCGGGCGGGTGACAAGCGTGCCGCTCTATTCCGAGCGCTACCACCTGATCACCGGTGTCGGTACCCCGCTTGCCGATCGCGACAGCGTCACCTGGAGCGAGGTTGCCGATCTCAGGCTCTGTCTTCTGACTGCCGACATGCAGAACCGCCGGATCATAAACCAGCACATGACTGAGGCGGGCGTGTCGCCCATGCCGACACTCGAATCCAATTCGATGATCGTGCTTTTCTCCCATATCCGCACCGGCAAATGGGCCTCGATCATGCCGAGAAACGTGGCTGAATCCTTTGGCTTCGGCGAGGAGATCCGGATGATCCCGATCACTTCCCCGGACGCCGAGCATCTGGTGGGACTGGTCGCCACCCATCGCGAACCCTTCACCCCGCTCGTCTCCGGCCTGTTGCATGAGGCACGCTTGCTGGCGGCCTCGCATGCCTTCGATAGAAATCTTCTATCGAGCGACGGAAGCGCCGTATTGACCTCCTGACATCAGACCCATCATCATCTTCCGATAGACGAACCTGTCAGAGCTCGGCGGGCGAGGAGGATTTCGATGAATATTCGTGTGGCTGCGGACGACGTCTCCGCCCGCATATCGGCCGTGATCGCCGAGTTGCAGCATCTGGAGGGGCCGATGCTGCCGATCCTGCACCGTCTGCAGGAGGAATTCGGCTATATCCCTGAGATCGCAAAGCAGATCATCGCCAGCGCGCTGAACCTGTCGCGCGCCGAGGTGCATGGCGTCATCACCTTCTACCACGACTTCCGCGCCCAGCCGGCCGGACGGCATGTGCTGAAGCTCTGTCGCGCCGAGGCTTGCCAGTCGATGGGCTGCGAGCCTCTTGCGGACAAGATCAAGGCCAAGCTCGGCATCGACTGGCACGAGACGACGGCGGATGGTGCTGTCACCCTCGAACCCGTCTTCTGTCTCGGCCTCTGCGCCCAGGCGCCAGCCGCCATGCTCGATGGTGAGCTGCACGCCCGGCTCGACGAGCACTGTCTTAGCGACATTCTGGCGGAGGTGCGCTCATGAGCGTTACCGTTTTCGTCCCTCGCGATGCCGCAGCGCTTGCCGTCGGTGCCGACAAGGTGGCGGCTGCCATCGAGCACGAAGCCAGGGCGCGCGGCCAGGATGTCAACATCGTCCGCAATGGCTCACGCGGCATGCTGTGGCTAGAAGTGCTGGTCGAGGTCCGCACAGACAAGGGCCGTGTCGCCTATGGTCCAGTCAAGGCTTCGGATGTGCCATCCCTGTTCGATGCCGGTTTCCTTCATGGGGGCGACCATCCGCTCGGCCATGGCCTCACCCACGACATCCCCTTCCTCAAGGGGCAGACGCGGCTGACCTTCGCCCGCTGTGGCGTCACCGATCCACTGTCGCTTGATGACTACCGCCACTATCAGGGCCTCAAGGGTCTCGCCAATGCGATTGCCATGGCGCCGGCCGAGATCGTCAAACAGGTCACCGACAGCGGCTTGCGCGGTCGTGGCGGTGCCGGCTTCCCGACCGGCATCAAGTGGAAGACGGTTGCGGACGCGAAGGCCGACCAGAAATACATCGTCTGTAATGCAGACGAGGGCGACAGCGGCACCTTTGCCGACCGGATGATCATGGAGGGTGATCCCTTCGTGCTGATCGAAGGCATGGCGATTGCCGGCATCGCGGTGGGCGCCACCAAGGGCTATGTCTATACCCGCTCCGAATATCCGCATGCCATCGCCATGATGGAAGAGGCGATCCAGATCGCGCGGCGCGAGGGTATCCTCGGCGCATCCGTCATGGGTTCGGCTTATGCCTTCGACATGGAAGTGCGCATGGGCGCCGGCGCCTATGTCTGCGGCGAAGAGACCTCTCTGCTGAACAGCCTCGAAGGCAAGCGCGGCGTGGTGCGCGCCAAGCCGCCGCTGCCAGCGCTGCAGGGCCTGTTCGGCAAGCCGACCGTCGTCAACAACGTGATGTCGCTTGCCTCGATCCCCGTGATCATGGATCGGGGTGCTGCGTTCTACCGCGATTTCGGCGTTGGTCGTTCGCATGGCACGATCCCGATCCAGCTTGCCGGCAATCTCAAGCATGGCGGCCTCTACGAGACCGCCTTCGGCTTGCCGCTCGGCCAGCTGATCAACGAGATCGGTGGCGGCACGATCTCGGGGCGTCCGGTCAAGGCCGTGCAGGTCGGTGGACCACTCGGTGCCTACTTCCCGCCGTCGCTGTTCGATACGATCTTCGACTACGAGGCGTTTACCGCTGCCGGTGGCCTGATCGGCCATGCCGGCGTCGTGGTCTTCGACGACACGGCTGACATGCTGAAACAGGCGCGTTTCGCCATGGAGTTCTGTGCGGTCGAAAGCTGCGGCAAGTGCACGCCCTGTCGCATCGGCTCCACCCGTGGTGTGGAGACGGTCGACAAGATTGCTCGGGGCATCGAGCCAGAGAAGAACAAGGTGCTGCTGGAGGATCTCTGCAACACCATGAAGTTCGGCTCGCTCTGTGCGCTGGGGGGATTCACGCCGTATCCGGTCGTGAGCGCCATGACGCATTTTCCGGAAGATTTTGTGCCGGCCCCGGTTCGGGAGGCTGCGGAATGAGCGACGGTTGTCTTTCGTCATCCTCGGGCTTGTCCCGAGGATCTACCGACTTTGTCATGCGGGTGACGTTCATTGCTGAACCGGCTCCCGAAGTTCAGACGCAGCAGATCCTCGGGAAAAACCCGAGGATGACGGCGGAAAGGTGAGCGGCATGTCTCTTATCCATGAAATCGACTACGGCACGCCCGCCTCACGCTCCGAGAAGATGGTGACACTCACCATCGACGGCCGAGACATCACGGTTCCCGAGGGCACCTCGATCATGCGCGCCTCGATGGAGGCCGGCATCCAGGTGCCGAAGCTCTGCGCCACCGACATGGTCGATGCCTTCGGTTCCTGCCGTCTCTGTCTGATCGAGGTGGAAGGCCGCAATGGCACGCCCGCCTCCTGCACGACGCCGGTCGCACCCGGGATCGTCGTTCACACCCAGACGGAGCGGTTGAAGGCCATCCGCAAGGGCGTGATGGAGCTCTATATCTCCGACCATCCGCTCGATTGCCTCACCTGTGCGGCCAATGGCGACTGCGAGCTGCAGGACATGGCCGGGGCTGTCGGCCTGCGTGATGTGCGCTACGGCTACGAGGGCGAGAACCACGTCAAGGCGCGCTCCAATGAAGGTGGTATCAATGCCCAGTGGATGCCGAAGGACGAGAGCAATCCCTATTTCACCTACGATCCGTCGAAATGCATCGTCTGTTCGCGTTGCGTCCGCGCCTGCGAAGAGGTGCAGGGCACCTTTGCGCTGACCATCGAGGGCCGTGGCTTTGACAGCCGCGTGTCACCCGGCGCGCATGAAGCCTTCCTCTCGTCGGATTGTGTCTCCTGCGGTGCCTGCGTGCAGGCCTGCCCGACCGCGACGCTGACGGAGAAGTCCGTCATCGCCATTGGTCAGCCGGAGCATTCCGCCGTCACCACCTGCGCCTATTGCGGCGTCGGCTGTTCGTTCAAGGCGGAGATGCGCGGCGAAGAGCTGGTGCGCATGGTGCCGTGGAAGGATGGCCAGGCCAATCGCGGCCATTCCTGCGTCAAGGGCCGCTTCGCCTATGGCTATGCCAGCCACAAGGACCGCATCCTCAACCCGATGATCCGCGAGAAGATCACCGACCCCTGGCGCGAAGTGACCTGGGAAGAGGCCTATGCGCACGTCGCCTCCGAGTTCAAGCGGATCCAGTATCAGTATGGCCGGGAAGCCATCGGCGGCATCACCTCGTCGCGCTGCACGAATGAAGAGACCTATCTGGTCCAGAAGCTGATCCGCGCCGGCTTCGGCAACAACAATGTCGACACCTGCGCCCGCGTCTGCCATTCGCCGACCGGTTACGGCCTAGGCCAGGCTTTCGGCACCTCTGCCGGTACGCAGAATTTCGATTCGGTCGAGCATTCCGATGTCGTGGTCGTCATTGGCGCCAACCCGACCGATGGCCATCCCGTCTTCGGCTCGCGGCTGAAGAAGCGGCTGCGCCAGGGCGCCAAGCTGATCGTGATTGACCCGCGCCGCATCGATCTTGTGCGCACCCCGCATGTGGAAGCGGCCCACCATCTGCCGCTGAAGCCTGGCACCAATGTCGCCGTCTTGACGGCACTGGCCCATGTCATCGTCACCGAAGGCCTGTTCGATGAGCGCTTCATCCGCGAGCGTTGCGACTGGTCGGAGTTTGAGGATTGGGCCGGTTTCGTCTCCGAGCCGCAACATTCGCCGGAGGAAACCGAGAAGTTCACCGGCGTGCCTGCTGCCGAACTCCGTGGTGCCGCCCGCCTGTTTGCCACCGGCGGCAATGGCGCCATCTATTACGGCCTCGGCGTCACGGAACACAGCCAGGGCTCCACCACGGTTATGGCGATCGCCAATCTCGCCATGGTCACCGGCAATATCGGCCGCCCCGGCGTTGGCGTGAATCCGCTGCGCGGCCAGAACAATGTCCAGGGTTCCTGCGACATGGGTTCCTTCCCGCATGAGCTTCCGGGTTACCGCCACGTCTCCGACGATGCGACTCGCGAGACCTTCGAAAAACTCTGGGGTGTCGAGCTCAGCAACGAGCCTGGCCTGCGCATCCCCAACATGCTGGACGCTGCCGTCGATGGCTCCTTCAAGGGGATCTATATCCAGGGCGAGGACATCCTGCAGTCCGATCCCGATACCAAGCATGTCTCGGCGGGACTCGCTGCCATGGAATGCGTCGTGGTCCACGACCTCTTCCTCAACGAGACGGCAAACTACGCGCATGTCTTCCTGCCGGGTTCGACCTTCCTCGAAAAGGACGGGACCTTCACCAATGCCGAGCGCCGTATCAACCGCGTGCGCAAGGTGATGAGCCCGAAGAACGGCTATGCGGATTGGGAAGTGACCCAGAAGCTCGCCCAAGCCATGGGTCTTGCCTGGAACTACACCCATCCGTCGCAGATCATGGACGAGATCGCGGCGACGACCCCGAGCTTTGCCGGCGTCTCCTACGACTATCTGGAAGAGATGGGTTCGGTGCAGTGGCCCTGCAACGAGAAGTTCCCTGTGGGATCGCCGATCATGCATGTCGACGGCTTCGTGCGCGGCAAGGGAAAGTTCATCCGCACCGAATACGTCGCGACGGACGAGCGCACCGGACCGCGTTTCCCGCTGCTGTTGACGACAGGTCGCATCCTTTCCCAGTACAATGTCGGGGCGCAGACGCGGCGTACCGACAATGTCGTCTGGCATGAGGAAGACCGGCTGGAGATCCATCCGCACGATGCAGAACAGCGCGGCGTCAAGGATGGCGACTGGATCAAGCTTGCCAGCCGTTCCGGCGATACGACGCTTCGCGCCTTGATTACCGATCGCGTCGCGCCGGGCGTGGTCTATACGACCTTCCACCATCCGAATACGCAGGCGAATGTCATCACCACCGACTTCTCCGACTGGGCCACCAATTGCCCGGAATACAAGGTGACCGCCGTACAGGTCTCGCCGTCGAACGGCCCTACCGAATGGCAGGAAGAGTATGAAGAACTGTCGCGTCAGTCGCGGCGGATCGTCGGCAAGCTGGAAGCGGCGGAATGAGCGACCTGATCGGCTCCACGGCGCGCATGGTCGGCGGGCTCAAGGCGAGCCGCGGGCTCGTTTCGAGCAGCAGCCGGCTCGTGCCGGAGGAGGTGCCGATTGCTTTTTCCTATGGCGGCACCACCCATGCCGTGATGATGGCGACGCCCGATGATCTCGAAGACTTCGCCGTCGGCTTTTCGCTCGCCGAAGGCATCATCGAGAGTGCCGAGGATGTACTTGCCATCGACCCAATCGAAGTGGGTGAGGGGATCGACGTCCAGGTGACCCTGAAGGAGATGACGGCCGAGGCGCTGGTTGCCAGGCGTCGGCGGATGGCCGGCCCTGTCGGCTGCGGTCTCTGCGGCATCGAGTCGATCGAACAGGCGAGCCGCCCTGTCCGGCCTGTCGGGGCAGAGGGTTTGCGCATCACCGCGCGTGAGATCGCCGACGCCATGGTGCGCCTCGGTGCAGCGCAAGACCTCAACTGCCAGACGCGTGCCGTGCATGGCGCCGGCTTTTATATTCCCGATCAGGGGCTTGTCGCGATTCGCGAGGATGTCGGCCGTCATAATGCGCTCGACAAGCTCGTCGGTGCTGTTGTTATCGGCGGCTGGGGCCCTGCCCAAGGGGCGGTCGTGGTGACGAGTCGTCTGTCCGTCGAGATGGTGCAGAAGACGGCGGCCCTTGGCGCGCCGCTGCTGATTGCCATTTCCGCGCCGACGGCACTTGCCATCCGCACGGCGGCGCAAGCCGGGATCACCTTGATCGGGATCGCGCGTGACGAGGATTTCGAGATTTTCACCCGGCCCGACCGGGTGGCTGAGGGAGTAGCGCTGCATGTCTGAAACCGGCACGGATGCCAAGCTGATCCGCATGGCGAACCAGATCGCCACTTTTTTTCTGTCGCAGCCGGAAGAGGTTCGTGCGGAGGGGGTGGCCACGCATATCAACAAGTTCTGGGAGGTCCGCATGCGTCGGCGTTTCCATGAACTGGTGGCGATCCCCGATGCCGGTTTTCTGCCGCTGGTGATCGAGGCCGCCAGCGGCATCAAACGCCCCGGCGCGCCGGATGCCACCGCCGTCGGCCTTGGGCGGGAGGCCGCCGATGGTGCACCCGGCGGCAAAGGTGTTGCCGCAGGCGAATCGCTATCGGAGCCGAGCATCCCGGAGACTACGCGCTAAGCGAGGTGCCGCCCCCAGTGGGCGATGTCTGTTGAAACACGCGGAATGACCGAAGAGCTTTCGTCAGTTCAGCCAGAGATGGATGAGCGCGGCTTCCGGTGTCTCGGTGCCACCGTTTTCGATGCCCTTGCTCCAGAGACCGGCGCCGGCCGCATAGGCGCCCGGTGACAGGCCGCCTGCCTCGCACTGGCTCACCGCCCGCAGCCGCTTTCCGTTTCTCACTGCTTCGGCGAGCACCGACAGCAGAATGGTATCGTTCATCGCCGTGCCGGCGCCGAAAATACGCAGCACCGCACCGTCCAGTCTTTCTAGCATCGCCTTCACGGCTTCTGCCGGAATGCCGGGGGAGAGCGTCAGGATCGCGAGCTTTCGGTCCTCAAAAGTCCGACGCTGCGGCACGTCGGGTGTCGCCTGCGGCTGCGCGCGAAACGCATCCGCTTCGTGGCTGTCATGTTTCACCAGGCCGTCAGCGGCGAGAAGTTTGCCGGCGAAGGCCAGGAAAACGCCGGGCTCTTTGCTTGCCGTAGCCGAGATCGCGAGATCGAGATTGCCTTCGGCATCGCCGTTGTGGCCGAGCGGCAGCATCGAGCCGCAGAGGATGACACGACGGCTCTCTCCCGCCAGAGCCTGGCTCAGCGCTGCACCGGTAAAGGCCATGGTGTCGGTGCCGTGGGTGATGATCACGGCTGCGTCGGGGTGGCGGCGGACCGTTTCGAGCATTCGGTTCCAGTGGGCAGGACCGACATCGGCACTGTCGAGCAGGGGGTCGAAGACGTCAGCGGTCAAAACCGCGCCAGCGGGCAGGCGTTCCGCAGTCGCTTCTTCCACGAGTCCCTTGCGGGGTGCCAGGCCCTCGGATGTCTCGGCCATCCCGATCGTTCCACCCGTGTGGATCAGCAGCAGTTTCATTCTCGCCTCCCGGATTTGTCGTCATCTGGTAGGGCAGGGCTACGCTGAGATCAACCGGGCTTCGAAACGCGAAAGGGCAGCGCCTGACAGCGCTGCCCTTTCAAAATCAGTGAACTGTCGCCGTGATCAGGCGGCCAGATCTTCGAGATCGCTGCCCTTGAACATCTTGGCGAGGTTCAGGAAGCAGATCATGCCGTTCTCGTTGGCGATGATGCCTTCCGAGAAGGTCTTGTCGAAGGAGGCGGAAACTTCCGGCACCGGCTGTACCTGACTCGACGGGATGGTCAGGATGTCCGAAACGCGGTCGACCAGCATGCCGATGACCATGTTGTGGACTTCGGCCACGACGATCGCCGAACGCTCGTTGGCAACCGTGCTCTTCATGCCCAGCTTGTAGGCCAAGTCGATGATCGGGATAACCGAGCCGCGCAGGTTCATCACACCGATGACATCGGCCGGCGCATGCGGGATCGGCGTCGAGGGTGCCCAGCCGCGGATTTCGCGGATGGTCGTAGTCTTGACGCAGAATTCCTGATCATGAAGCCGGAAGGCGATGATCTCGAGGGTCTCACTGCCGAAGCTGGTGGAGCTGATAGTTGCCATTAGAAATCTTCCCAACCTTCCTGTACCTTGGCGGCGGCGGCGCCACCTGTGGCGCGAGCGACACTCGCCATGAGCTTGCGTGCCGGTGATGCCACAGGTGAAGCATCGGGACGCGCTTCCATGACTTTATGCGAAGAGTGTTGCCCAATTCTAAACTGCGACACCAGTTCGCGCAGTGAAGCCGCCTGTTTTGCAAGACTATGGCTCGCGGCAGTCGATTCTTCGACCATGGCGGCATTCTGCTGGGTGTTCTGGTCCATGGCGTTGACCGCCTTGTTGATCTCCGACAGTCCGGTCGACTGTTCGCGCGAGGCTTCGACGATCGCTGCGACGTTGGTGTTGATGTCCTTGACTTCAATGACGATCTGCTCGAGCGCCTTGCCCGTCTCGCCCACCAGCTGGACACCCGTCTTCACCTGATCCGAGGAGGTGTTGATCAGCGCCTTGATCTCCTTGGCGGCCGTTGCCGAACGCTGCGCCAGTTCACGTACTTCCTGGGCAACCACGGCAAAGCCCTTACCGGCTTCACCTGCGCGGGCAGCCTCGACACCCGCATTCAGGGCGAGGAGGTTCGTCTGGAAGGCGATGTCGTCGATCACGCCGATGATGTTGGAGATCTCCTTCGAGGAGTTCTCGATCTGGCCCATTGCTTCGATGGCGTTCTTGACCACATGACCCGAGCGCTCGGCACCTTCCTTGGTGCGTGCCACCAGCTGGCCAGCCTCATTGGCGCGCTTGGAACTATCGGCGACGGTCTGGGTGATCTGCTCCAGTGCGGCCGCCGTCTCCTCGACGGCTGCGGCCTGCTGTTCGGTGCGCTTGGCGAGATTGTCCGAAGCTTCGCGGATCTGCGAGGAGCCTGAGGCAATAGCATCCGTATTGTGGCTGACATTCTGCATTGCGGCTGCAATGCGTGTCATGGCGGCATTGAAGTCGGTGCGGATCTGTTCGAGCGACGGGATAAAGGGCTTGTCGATGGTCGCCGTCAGATCACCGTTGGCGAGCGCCGTCAGACCTCTGGCGATCTCCTCAACGGCGTTGACGCGGCCGGTGATATCAGTCGCATATTTCACGACCTTGAATACCCGTCCGCTGGCATCGAAAATCGGATTGTAGGAGGCCTGGATCCAGACGACCTTGCCGCCCTTGCCGATGCGCTTGAACTCCTCGGAGACGAATTTTCCCGCAGCGAGCGTCTTCCAGAAGTCGCGATAGGCGTCTGTTCGCGCGTAGTCTGGCTCACAAAACATAGAATGGTGCTTGCCGGCGATTTCACCCAGCGAATAGCCGAGAGTCGACAGGAAGTTTTCGTTGGCCGTCAGAATCTCGCCTGTCGGTGTGAACTCGATCGTCGCCTGCACGCGGGAGATCGCCTCGAGCTTGCCGCTGTCTTCCGCCGTTTTCAGCTTGGCTGCCGTGATGTCGGTCGCAAACTTGACGATCTTCCAGAGCTTGCCGTTCCTGAAGACAGGATTGTAGGAGGCCTGGATCCAGATTTCGCTGCCATCCTTCCTGAAACGCTTGTATTCGCGGCTCTCGAATTTCCCGGAATTGAGCATAGCCCAGAATTCTCGGTAGTCAGCGGTGGCGGTGTAGGCGGGATCACAGAAGATGCGGTGATGCTTCCCCTTGATCTCTTCCAGGCTATAACCGAGCGCACGACAGAAATTCTCGTTCGCGGTGATGATGGTGCCGTCCAGTTTGAACTCGATGACGGCCTGCGAGCGACCGAGTGCATCCAGCACCGCTTTCGATTCCAGTCCGGGAAATGCAATCAGTGCCATGTCGGCCCCCCAATAAGCGTGCACCGCCATTGGTGCTCACGGCGAATATTAGCCATTCCATCTTAAGCAATGGTCAATGTTTTGTGCTGTGGGCAAATGCCCGTGAGTAAAAATCGCTCATTTCTGATATTTTTTAGGGGGGTAAAGCTAACAAATTTCAATTTGGCTGCGGGAAATCATTCATACCGGTGCCAGCAGATATACAAGCGATGACCTAACCACCCCTCGTCGGACGGTCCAGAATGCGGCGGCCGAAGAGGCTCGCAGCCAGTTCCACCATGACACGGGCGCTGCGGCCTCGGTCATCGAGAAACGGGTTGAGCTCGACGAGGTCGAGGGAGGAGACAAGCCCGCTGTCGTGCAAAAGCTCCATGATCAGATGCGCCTCGCGGAAGGTCGCGCCGCCCGGAACCGTGGTGCCAACGCCGGGTGCAACGTCGGGATCGAGGAAGTCGACATCGAGGCTGACATGCAGCAGAGCGTTGGCCTCGCGGACATCGGCCAGGATGCGTTTGACGATGCTTCCCATGCCCTCTTCATCAATCGCGCGCATGTCGTAGACATTGACGGCATTCTCCGAGATCAGTCGGCGTTCCTCCTCGTCTACTGAACGGATGCCGACCTGGTAGACATGGCGTGGATCGACAAAGGGCCGTTCTTTGGGAAGGATCGGGGCAAATTCAGCCTTGCCGCAGAAGAACGCGACGGGCATGCCGTGGATATTACCCGACGGAGAGGTCTCCGGCGCATTAAAGTCCGAATGGGCATCCAGCCAAAGCACGTAGAGCGGTCGGCCCACCTCACTTGCATAACGCGCCATGCCGGAAACGCTGCCCATGGAGAGGCTGTGATCGCCGCCGAGCAGGATCGGGACGCCACCGCTTGTGGCCGCCTCATAGGTGGCGGCCTCGATTGCGCGGGTGAAGGCGCCGACGACGGGCAGGTTCTTGGCACGTGGCATGTCCGCCAGATCCGTCGCCGGCTCCGGCCGAAGATCGCCGCGATCCTCAACTTGATAGCCGAGGTCACGCATGGCCGGACCGATCCCCGCGATGCGATAGGCCGCAGGCCCCATGGCGCATCCGCCGCGGCCCGATCCCTCTTCGAGCGGTACCCCGATGAGGGCGACAGTCTTCTGTTGCATGGCCATGTCTCGTCCTTCTCTTCACTGACCCGCATGATCGGGCAAAGCGACGTTGTCAAAAAGGTGGAACTTCGTCACAAAGCGCTATAGTTTGCGCAGATCGCAACCGTGATGTGACAGTTTGTAAAAATGGACGACCTCGATCGCACCATCCTCGGCGCATTACGCCAGAACGCTCGCCTGCCCGTTGCTTCGCTTGCGGCGATGACGGGGGCTTCGCGCGCGACGATTTCGGCCCGAATCGACCGGCTGGTGGCGAACGGCACGATTGCGGCCTTCACCATCCTGACGGGCAGCGAGATCCAGCCCAGCGGTGTCCGGGCGATCATCATGATTGAAGTGGTCGGGAAGTTTCACGACCGGGTGGCCCATCAATTGCGCGGCATGCCGCAGGTGCGTTCCCTGCACAGCACCAACGGCAAGTGGGATTTCATTGCCGAGCTGGAGGAGCGGGATCTCGCGAGTTTCGACGCAACATTGCGCCGGATCCGGTTGATCGAAGGGATCAACTTCACGGAGACCAATATTCTCCTTAAGACCAGCAAGGTCGCCTGATCTTATACGCCATCGGCGACCGCTCAGTATTCCCTCTCGTAGAAGATGCCGCCGCCCGCACCGTCGCCACCGGCTTCGCCTTTCAGCTTCAATCCCCGGCCGATATCCAGGTTGATTGTTGCCCTCGTCTCGCCGGCACCGCTCTGCTCCAGTTCGATATAGGTCCGGTCGTTCAGATATTTCCCGGCACTAATACTGGTGCCCCCGGTTTCGTCGGTCGAGATATCGAGATCGTCGATGCCGAGTGTGCTGCGCAGGGACTGGAAGAGCGATGTGCCCTGTCCGCCGGCCAGCTGGGCCGCTGCATCGGCCAGCTGGGCGATCTGCAGCGGCGAGAGGCGCGACAGCGACTGACCGAAAATCAGCTGGGCCAGGATCTCGTCCTGAGGCAGCGAAGGGGTCGAAGTGAAGGTCACCTGCGGATTGCTGGCGAGCCCTGTCAACAGAATGACGATGGTTGCGTTGCCGGAGGTGGTGGTCGCCTCGAGGTCGAGCAGTGGCACGAGATCGCCACCAAAGGTGATCGTGGCGCGGGTGATGTCCAGCCGTTTGGTCAGGATCTGCATGCGACCGCGCCGCAGTTCGAAGGCGCCCGAAACCACAGGCGCGGCAGCGCTGCCGGTCAGGCGAATCGTCCCGCCCAGTTCCGCATCGATGCCTCGGCCCCGAATGAAGGTTTGGGATGGAGAGGAGATCGTCAGGTCGAGCGCAATGGGTGCGCTGGCGGAACGGCCTTCGGCCGGCGCCTGCTCGCGTTGTTGCCTGAGGATTGCCGGCGGGGCGTGGCGGTGTTCGATGTCCAGCGCCTGGAGGCTGGCAGGGCGGCTCTCCTGGAGTGTGACCGATGTGCGCGAAAGGTTGATGGTGCCGCCCAGCGTCGGGCCGTTCAGCAATTGCCCTGTCAGGGTAAGCCGGCCATCCGCCGTGCTGGTCACCGTAGTGCCGTCAACATAGACGGCCTGGTCGAGGTTGATCGTCAGGTCCGCGGGCAGGCCCGGATTTGCGATGTCGATGAAACCGCTTGCGGATACCCGTCCGCCGGTCGCGAGGTTTCCGGTGAGGCTGCCGATCTCGGCGCGCGTGCCGGTGAGGTTCACTGTCGTTGCAATCTGTTCGATCGCAAGGTTGCGCCTCACGTCGACGATACGGGCGCCGCTGGTCGATACGGTACCGCTGATGTTCGGCTGTGCGCCGGTTCCGCCGATCGTGAGGTTAACGCTTGCATTGCCCTCGGCGACGAAACCCTGCGCACCCAGCTGGCCGTTGGCGGCGGAAAGCGGCACATCGCCCTGGACCCGGATGTCGAGGCCGGGACCGTTCTGGAGCGAGACGGTGCCGCCAGCCGCGAGGCCGATGCCAGCCCCGCTGATACGGCTGTCCAGGGTCAGGTTCTGGTTTTCGAACCGGCCGTTTGCCGTGATGCCGAGCGGAGGCACCCCGGCGCCCCGGGTCTGGGCGATCGCCGCATTCTGCCAGTCGAGGCGATAATCGGCAACGGGCGCCGCTGTCGTACCACGCACCGTGACCGTGCCGGAAATCGTGCCTTCCGGCGCGATCTCGGGTGCAAGCGCCGCGGCGAGCGAGGCGGGAAGGGCGGTGATGTCGGCTGCGAGATCCAGCCTTTCACCAACCGTGCCCGACAGGGCGATCCGGCCTGAACCTGCGGAAATGACTGTCTCGGCGATCGAGACCTGCCCGTCCGTCAGGCGAATAGAGGTGGGAGACGCCAAAGCGAGTGCAATGCCACGCGGTGCAGCGTTCAGTTCTTCGATCGCGACAGCGAGGCCTGCGTCTCCCTGGTTCAGTGCGCCACGGAGGCGAACAGGAGCATTGTCGTATCGCCCGGTGACGTCGAAATCCGTATCGGTGCCCGATCGCGTAAAGGCTACTGTCACCGCATCCAGGCGGTTGGCGCCGGATGCGATACTCGCTGCGCGTATCGTGCCCTCGGCGGCAAGCGCCATGACGTCGGACAGCCGAAGATCGATTGTCGGCTCTGCAATCGTCAGCGCACCTTGTCGGATTGCCGTGCCGGAGGCCTGAACGTCAGCCGCGAGCCGGCCCTCGCGAGAGGCGAGCGTCACCTCTCCCTTGAGATCGCCCGCTACGGTCTGACCGGCAAGTGCAGCAAGCAGGCTCAGATCCGGAAAGTCGAATGCAACGTCGCCGCTCGGCAGCATGCCCGGCCCGAGGTCGAGCGCACCCGTCAGCCGGTTCGGGCCGATGGCAAGATCCAGTGCTTCGACCCGCGTCACGCCATCGGCACTGACGACCTGCGCCTTCGCATCGACCGGCTTCCCATCGATCTGGCCGCGTGCGGTCAGGTTGGCGGACGGCGCCTGGCGATTTGCCACGCCGTCGAGCTGGAGCGTCAGATCGTCGATGCGATAACCGGCTGCCTGGCCCTCCTCGACCACAAGGGTGACGGACGCCTCGATCGCATCGAGTGGGCCGGATGCCGAGAGGTTGAAGGAAGCAGGCGCTTCAAGTCGTTCAACGAAAAGCCCGATGTCCCGAAGCTGACCGGTCAGGTCGGTGGCGATCATGCCGTCCTGATCGAGGGAGAGGGAGCCTTCGGCCTGGGCAATGTCACTCGTGGCCACGATCTCCCGCAGCGCCACCGCGCCCGGTGCGACGTAATCGACCCGGGCGGACAGGTCCACGGGCCCGTTGAGCCGGTTTGAAAGTGCGGGAGGAAGCATTTCGGGTTCTGCCCGAACGGCGAGACGCCCTGAAAATCCGTTGTCGGCAAGCGAATATTGGCCGGAGCCTTGCAGGTCGAGACCATTGCTATCGAAAACCAGCTGCTCGAAGGTGATCGTCTCCGCGCTCACGGTCAGCGGCGCTGCCAGCGTTAGCGGACCCCTGACATAAGGGCGAATGGACTCGTCGCGGATGTCTGTCTCTTGCACCGATGCCTGGAGGTTGATCGGTCCCGCCTGATTGGCAAGATCGAAGCTGTCGCTGTCGGCCGATAGCGTCACATCCGAGAGGCGGCCCTGCGGGACGGTGAACTCTGCCAGATCGGCGCGCAGCGACAGGCTTGCGGCCGGTGCCTGGCCGGTGACGGCGAGTGCAAGGCTCCGCAATCTGACGCCGCCGGTGAAATCGGGCGACTGCGAGGTAATGCTGACGGGCTCACCGGTTGCGCGGGCCGTCAGTCTGATATCGTTCTGCCCGTTTGGATCGTAGCGCCCGGCGGCTTCGACTTCGGCCGAGGCCGTTGAGAACCTGCCCCGTTCGATCGCAACCGATCCGTCTGCGCCCAGCTGGGCAGCGACATCGATCGTTGTCTCTCCGGCGAGGACATCCCGCAGTTCCGGCGGGACAAGACCGGAGAACAGGCCGCCGCCATTTGCGGTCAGCATGCGCATTCCGTTCTCGCCAAGTTTATGGGTGACGTCGACCGTGATCGTGCGTTCGCCGTCGAGCGACGCTGTGACCTCGCCAGCCCAGTCATCGAGCGGGCCGTCGCCATCCACCTTGATGGCGAACGCCGGGAGACCAGGAAGCTGCAGCCTTTCGCCGAGAAGACCTGCCGCCGGCTCCTGATAATCGAGGTTGATGCGCAGCTGGTTGTCGTTCGGCGCATAGAGCAGGTCGACCACGGCATTGTTGCCGGGCTCGTCCAGCCGTGTCGCTGTCAGTCGGCTTGCAATCGTCTCGCCGACAATCGTCAGGGATCCCAGTGCGGAAAGGTCCAGGTCCTGTTCTGCAAGGGCTGCCCCGATTGCAATCGACGGCAAATCGACGGACGCGACGTCGATCTCGACCGGCAAGGAGAATGGTTCATCCGTTTGCGGTTCTTCGGAGGGAAGCGGCGCACGGTCGACAGTCACTTGGCGAGCCGTGATGCGATCCGCTGTAAACCGCTTGCGGATCAGATCGCGCGGGGTCCAGTCGAGCGAAAGATCATCGACGGTCGCGTAGACGCCCTGGCTGTCTGCAATCGTGATGCGATCGACGGAAAACTTGCTGCTGAGCAGCGGTCCGGTGCCGGTCAAAGTGATCTGCTGATTGTCGGCCGAGATGAGCTTGGCAATCTGGTCGGCGAGAAATTGGCTTCCCGTGCGCGAGAAGCCGCCGACGAGAATGATGACCACAAAGAGCGCGATCAGCGCAGCCATCAAGCCGCCCAGCAGGCGAATCGTCCAGGTCAGGATGCGCTTCAACCAGATCATGTTTACTATTGTCCTGTCTCGCCCGGTCAGAAGCTCTGGCCGATGCCGGCATAGATTGCATAACGGCTGCCGCCGTCATACGGGTCCAGAGGAACCGCTACATCAAGCCGCAAAGGACCGAAGGGGGTCATGTATCGCAGACCGACCCCTGCGCCCATCTTGATATCGGAGAAATCAGGCACTGTGGTGTCGGTGACCGTGCCGATGTCGAAAAAGGGCACGATGCCGATCGTATCGGTCACTCCGATGCGGGCTTCAAGATTGGCCGTGACATAGGATCGGCCGCCGGTGCCCTCGTCGGCGGCGGTCTTCGGGGTGATTTCCTGGAAGGAATAGCCGCGCACCGAGCCACCGCCTCCGGCGAAGAAGCGTCGGGTCGCCGGAATGGCCGAGAGATCGCCGCCGCCAACCAGCGTGCCCGCATTCAGACGGCCGGCGAGGACGAAGCGGTCTTCTTCGCCGAAGCCTAGATAGGCCGAGATCGAACCCTCGAGCGAGGTGAAGAAGGTCTGGCCGAAGAAATCGTAGCTCGGTGTCAGCGAGATGGTGCCGTAATGACCCTCGGTGGCGTTCAGCCGGTTGTCGCGGGTGTCCCTGATGTAGCCGAGCGGCACGCCGAAGGTCAGGTATTCGTTGTCGTCGCCGAAGGCATCGTCGATGCTGTCATAGGCAAGGGAGACGCCGGCATTGACGATGTCGGTATCGGTCAATTCATAGGCATAGGATACCTTGCCCGTCACCGTCGCAGCGTCGTAATAGTCGGTCTTGAGCGTGCTGCCCTTGATGCTGGCCTCAAGCGTGCCCGAGGGGACGAAAGCGCCCGGCTTTATGAAAGTGATGCCGGCCGTGTAGTCGAGCGAGGTGACGTCGCTGACGTCCTTCAATTCTCCAAGCCCGCGCACCGCGCCTTCGATCCTCAGCGATTCCGCCTGGCCGAACAGATTGCGGTGGCCCCAATAGCCTTCGACGCCGCCGCCATCGAGCGAAGAGTAACTCGCTCCGACGCCGAAGTAGCGATGCTTGCCTTCCGAGACGGTGATGCCGATCGGCAGGGATCCGCTCGGGTCCAGTCCGTCCGCCTCGTTGATGGTCGCAGAGGAGAAGACGCCGAGTGTGCGCAGTCTCTCGCCTGCTTTTCGCAGCTGTTCGGGCGAATAGGTCTGGCCCGGTCGCAGCCGCGAGTAATAGGCGATAAATTCTGAATCGACTGCCCGAGCGCCCTTGACGGTGACGGCGCCGAGCGGCGCGACAGGGCCAGCCTCGACCGCGATTGTCACGTCGACGGTGTTGGTCTCGTGATCGGCGACAACTTGGCGGCGGGTCACTTCCGTCAGGGGCCTGCCTTCTTCCTTCAGGCGCTCGGCTATCTGTTCCGCCGCGCGCAGAATCACCAACGAACCCGCATTGCCGCCGGGCACCAGATCGAAATCTGTGGGGTCTAGACGCGCCGCATCGCCCTCGAGGCTGATATCACCCAATTCAAAGGTCGGACCGGGCTGCACAGTGATGGCGACCGGGACGGGGCGTGAGCGATCGAAGATGGGGTTCGGCGGCAGGGTATCGATGTCGCGACCGTCGATCGTCACCGTGACAATGCCGCCATAGAGCGCGTTTTCATAAAGTGTCGCGATGAGGCGATCGCGATCATCGCGGGCCTTGATGACGAGGCCAAGATCGCCGGACACCGGCTGATCTTCGTCAGCGACCAGCAACGACGTGCGTTCCAGGGATTTCTTCAGGGCGCGATCGGCCTCACCGGTATCGAGGACAATGCTGTAATCGACGGGATCGATGATGTCGCGGTCGACTTCGTCGCTGCCAAAAAGACGGATTCCGAACAGCTCGAAAGCGTGGGCCTGCGAGGTTATGCCGATGGACAGGGGGCTCGCGACGGTCAGTAAAAGCCCGAGCCGGAACGCATGACTAAATTTCGGCAATGTCCATCCACTCGGTCTCGGCATGTCGCTTTCATCGCGATCCGTCAGGCACTCCCCACCCGCCGGACAACTTAGGCGGAAATGCGCCTCATAGCATACCCCCTTTTTAAGCGCTCATGAAAAAAGGCGGGAAGTGTTGCTTCCCGCCCTGTCTCGTTTGCGGCAAATGCGTCAGTAGCTGCGCGGGCAAGCGTCGATATAGCGGTTGCCGTAACGGTCGCGGTAGTAGCACTGGCCCGGCTGCTCCGAGACGCGGCCGATCACGGCGCCTGCTACGCCGCCGATGGCTGCGCCGACTGCGGCACCCCGGACATTGCCCGTGGCAATGCCACCGATAATCGCGCCAGAGGCAGCGCCGATGCCGGCACCGCGTTCCGTCTGGGTGCAGCCTGCGACCGATAGGCCGACCAGCATCAGCACAAGAGCTTTCTTCATCTTCTTCTCTCCAAGTTCCACGCGCCCGGTCGAACCGGTCTTGTTGTCACACTATGCCTCGCCGCTCGAGCTCTCCCCACGCGGCTTGAGGCTTTCATGAGCATAATCTTGGCCATGGGAAAGTCCATGGCCGTGGCTCACACCCGATGGGGTGTTCCATTGCATGAGACACGGAAGATGAACCCAGGATTTACAGGCGCTTTGATGCTGCGATGCGGCACATAATTTTTCGTTTGCGACCTTCTGAACAGTTGCACATGTCACATAAAACTCACACCATGCTTCCCGTGTCCGGGAGAGACACGAGGAGGAACAACATGGCTAAAGTGACACTGACGGTGAATGGCCGGACAGTGAGCGGAGAGTGCGAGGATCGCACCCTGCTCGTGCATTTCATTCGCGAAAAACTTGGTCTAACGGGAACGCATGTGGGCTGCGATACCACCCAATGCGGCACCTGTGTCGTTCACATGGACGGCAAGTCGATCAAGAGCTGTTCGATCCTGGCCGTCCAGGCCTCGGGATCGTCGATCACGACGATCGAGGGTCTCTCTTCCGGCGGTGAGCTTCACCCGGTTCAGGCAGCGTTCAAGGAGCATCATGGCCTGCAATGCGGCTTCTGCACTCCGGGCATGGTGATGACGGCGCTCGACATGATCTGTCGCCACAACGGTGCGCTCGACGAGGCCACCGTCCGCCACGAGCTCGAAGGCAATATCTGTCGCTGCACGGGCTACCACAACATCGTCAAGGCCGTGCTTTCGGCCAATGAAGCGATGACCGCCGGCCGCCAGGCCGCCGAGTGACTTCAAGCGAATAGGGAATAGTGAGTAGCGAATGGTCCGTCGCATGGCGACATCACATCAACTCACTCCGCCCTCTATTCGCCATTCGCTATTCGCTCACTTCTGGAGGAGAAGACAATGGGTGTTGAAGGAATCGGCGCGCGTGTGGCGCGCAAGGAAGACAAGCGTTTCCTGACCGGCAAGGGCCGGTATACCGACGACATGGTCGTCCCGGGCATGAAATATGCCTATTTCGTCCGCTCGCCCTATGCACATGCCAAGATCAAGTCGATTGATGTCGCCGCTGCCAAGGCGATGCCCGGTGTCATCGATGTCCTCGATGGCAAGCAGCTCTTGGCCGATGGCATTGGCAACCTGATCTGCGGCTGGATGATCCATTCGAAAGACGGCACGCCGATGAAGATGGGCGCCTGGCGTCCCCTCGCGCATGAGACCGTTCGTTATGTCGGTGACGCCGTTGCGATCGTCATCGCTGACAGCGTCGGCGAGGCGCGCGATGCTTCGGAAGCCGTGGCTGTCGAGTATGAAGAGCTGCCAGTTGTGACCGGTGCCGTCGATGCACTCAAGCCTGGCGCGCCGCAGCTTCACCCGGAAGCGCCGGGCAACCTGATCTTCGACTGGGAAATCGGCGACAGCGCTGCCGCCGATGCGGCAATTGCCAGCGCCGCCCATGTCACCGAGATCGAGATCCTCAACAACCGCCTGTCGCCCAACCCGATGGAGCCGCGCGCCACACTCGGAATCTACGACACGGCGGAAGATCACTTCACCTGCTACACGACCTCGCAGAACCCGCATGTCGCGCGCCTGGTGATGAGTGCGTTCTACAACGTGGCGCCCGAGCACAAACTGCGCGTCATCGCGCCTGATGTCGGCGGTGGCTTCGGCTCGAAGATCTACATCTATCCGGAAGAGGTCGTCTGTCTCTGGGCCTCGAAAAAGACCGGCGTACCGGTCAAGTGGACCTCCGACCGCACCGAGGCCTTCCTCACCGACGCCCATGGCCGCGACCATGTCTCGAAGGTGAAGATGGCCTTCGACAAGGATCACAAGATCATCGGGCTCAAGGTCGACACGATCGCCAATCTTGGCGCCTATATGTCGCTCTTCTCGTCCTCGGTCCCGACCTATCTCTACGCCACGCTTTTGTCGGGCCAGTATGCGATCCCGGCGATCCATGCCAATGTGCGGACCGTCTATACCAATACCGTGCCGGTCGACGCCTATCGCGGGGCAGGCCGTCCGGAGGCGACTTATCTCCTCGAACGTACCGTCGAAACGGCAGCCCGCGAACTCGGCATCTCCCCGGCGGAACTGCGTCGCAAGAACTTCGTGCGCACCTTCCCGTACCAGACGCCCGTCATCATGTGCTACGACGCCGGCGATTACGATGCCTCGCTGGAAGCCGCTATGTCTGCCTCCGACTGGAACGGTTTCCCGGCGCGCAAGGCGGAAGCGGCACGGCGCGGCAAGCTGCGCGGCATCGGCATGAGCTGCTATATCGAGGCTTGCGGCATTGCGCCGTCGGCGGCGGTCGGTTCGCTTGGTGCTGGTGTGGGCTTGTGGGAATCGGCTGAAGTCCGCGTCAATGCGGTCGGCACCGTCGAAGTGCTCACCGGCTCGCATAGCCATGGCCAGGGTCATGAAACCACCTTTGCCCAGCTCGTCTCCGAACGGTTCGGCTTGCCGATCGACAATGTCTCCATCGTCCATGGCGATACTGACAAGGTGCAGATGGGCATGGGCACTTATGGTTCCCGTTCCGGCGCCGTCGGCATGTCGGCCATTGTCAAGGCGCTCGACAAGGTCGAGGCCAAGGCCAAGAAGATCGCCGCGCATCTGATGGAAGCCGACGAGAGCGACATCGTCATCGACAATGGCGAGCTGAAGGTCGCCGGGACCGACAAGTCTGTGCCGTGGTTCCAAGTGGCGCTTGCTGCCTATACCGCGCACAATTTGCCGTCCGGCATGGAGCCTGGCCTGAAGGAAGGCGCCTTCTACGATCCGTCAAACTTCACCTTCCCCGCCGGCTGCTACATCGCGGAGGTCGAGGTCGATCCGGAAACCGGCAAGACCGACATCATCCAGTTCGTTGCCGCCGACGACTTCGGCAATATCATCAATCCGATGATCGTCGAGGGCCAGGTGCATGGCGGCATTGCGCAAGGCATCGGCCAGGCGCTGCTCGAAGGCGTGCATTACGATCCGCAGACCGGCCAGCTTCTGACCGCGAGCTACATGGACTATGCGATGCCGCGTGCCGACGACCTGCCGTCCTTCAATGTCTCGCACCAGAACACGCCATGCCCGGGCAATCCACTCGGGATCAAAGGCTGCGGTGAGGCCGGCGCCATCGGTTCGCCGCCGGCGCTGATCAATGCGATCACCGATGCGATCGGCAACAATAATCTCAACATGCCGGCGACGCCGCTTGCCGTCTGGAGCGCGCTCCAGGTCAATGCGACCCGCCAGGCCGCCGAATAAGGAAGGAGAGAACCATGCAGCTCTATTCCACCAGCTATCACCGCGCCTCGTCGATCGAGGATGCCGGAAAACTTCTTTCCGGTGCCGAAGACGGCAAGTTCATCGCCGGCGGACAGACACTGATCGCGGCGCTCAAGCAGCGCCTCGCCCAGCCGACAGATCTCGTCGATCTCCGGCACATCGATGCCCTCAAGGGCATCAAGGTCGAGGGACGCCGCGTCACGATCGGCGCTGCCACCACCCATGCCGAGGTCGCCTCTTCGGCGGCCGTCCGCGCGGTGTGCCCGGCGATCTCAAATCTTGCCTCAATGATCGGTGATCCGCATGTCCGGCACATGGGTACGATTGGCGGCTCGGTCGCCAACGACGATCCGGCAGCCGACTATCCGTCGGCGGTTCTCGGCCTCGGGGCGACGGTGGTGACCAATATCCGCGAGATCGCAGCCGACGACTTCTTTGTCGGCCTGTTCGAGACGGCGCTCTCCGAAGACGAGATCATCACAGCGATCCGTTTCGACGCTCCGGAAAAGGCAGGCTATGCGAAGTTCGCCAACCCGGCCTCGCGTTATGCGATGACCGGTGTCTTCGTGTCGAAAGGTGCAGGGGGGGTGCGTGTCGCGGTCACCGGTGCGGGCTCATCAGGCGTGTTCCGCCACGCAGGTCTCGAGGCTGCACTGTCCGCCAACTGGTCACCGGAGGCAGTCGCAGGTGTCGAGATCGATTCGTCGGAGCTGATGTCGGACCTGCATTGCACGGCCGAATACCGTGCCAATCTCATCCGGGTCATGGCCAAGCGCGCCGTCCAGGCGTCTTGATGCCTGGGTCTGTCACCAAAAACGGAAAAGGGCGGCCGTTGTCGTCCTTTTTCTCTGCGGCTTGACGCAGATCAATTTTTGCCAGCTGCAATCCGTTAGGATTTATGTGAGAAAGTTCTGAAATTCGCGCCTTTTGTCGCAGTTTAGAATGAATATACACAAGCAGGGTTGACCGGAACCGCGGACGGACCCAAAAGAGGCTGAAAGACTGGAGTGACAGGCATGGATTTCGAGGCGTTTTTCAAGGATCAGCTCGCGGGGCTTCACGAGGAAGGCCGATACCGCGTCTTCGCTGATTTGGAACGCCAGCGCGGCAACTTCCCGCGCGCGACCCGCTACACCGAAAACGGCACCCAGGAAGTCACCGTCTGGTGTTCCAACGACTATCTCGGCATGGGCCAGAACCCGCTCGTCATCGACGCCATGAAACAGGCCATCGATGACTGTGGCGCGGGTGCGGGAGGCACCCGGAATATCTCTGGCACCAACCACTACCATGTTCTTCTCGAGCGCGAACTGGCCGACCTGCACGGCAAGGAATCGGCGCTGATCTTCACCTCGGGCTATGTCTCCAACTGGGCAGCGCTCGGCACGCTGGGCGCCAAGATCCCGGGCCTGATCATCTTCTCGGATGCGCTCAACCACGCCTCCATGATCGAAGGCATTCGCCATTCCAAGGCCGAGCGCGTCATCTGGAAGCATAACGACGTCAAGGATCTGGAAGCGAAGCTCGCCGCTGCCGATCCGCGCGCGCCGAAAATGATTGCCTTCGAATCCGTCTACTCGATGGATGGCGACATCGCGCCGATCAAGGAGATCTGTGATCTCGCCGATAAGTATGGTGCGATGACCTATCTCGATGAAGTCCATGCTGTCGGCATGTACGGCGCTCACGGCGGCGGTATTGCCGAACGCGAAGGCCTGATGCATCGCCTGACGGTGATCGAAGGCACGCTCGGGAAGGCCTTCGGCGTCATGGGTGGTTACATCGCTGCCTCGACCGCGCTTTGCGATTTCGTCCGCTCGTTTGCCTCGGGCTTCATCTTCACGACGGCGCTTCCGCCGGCGCTCGCTGCCGGCGCTGTCGCCTCGATCCGCCATCTGAAAACCAGCCAGGTGGAGCGCTTCGCCCATCAGGAGCGCGTGCGTCGCCTGCGGTTCATGCTCGACAAGGCCGGCATTCCGCATATGCCGAATCCGAGCCATATCGTGCCGGTCATGGTTGGCGATGCCGCCAAGTGCAAGTGGATCTCCGACCTGCTTCTCGACAACTGTTCCATCTATGTGCAGCCGATCAACTATCCGACGGTCCCGAAAAAGACCGAACGGCTGCGCATCACGCCCACCCCTCTGCATACTGATGCCGATCTCGAACACCTCGTCGGCTCGCTGCACCAGCTCTGGTCGCGTTGCGCGCTCGCCCGCGCCGTGGCTTGATCGCCAGATAACAGACCTTCATAAAGATGCGGGTTCCGGAAACGGAGCCCGCATTTTTCTTTGGGAGGTTTTGAGAACGTGTCCATTTCCCCGCGTGTGAATGACCTTGTTGATCGGGTCGTTGAGGAAGAGCGCATTACTGGCGCCGTTGTTCTGGTCTATCAGGATGGCCAGCCTATCCTCGAAAAGGCCGCTGGTTTTGCGGATCGTGAGGCTGGCGTGCCTGTCCGTCTCGACACGATCTTCCGCTATGCCTCCGTCACCAAGCCGATCGTCGCAGTCACTGCGCTTGTCATGGTCGAGAAGGGGCTGATCGGGCTTGACGATCGGATCTCGCAATACCTGCCCTGGTTCCGGCCGAAGACGGCAGACGGCGTGGAAGCTCGGATCACCATCCGCCATCTGCTGACCCATACGTCCGGTCTGCTCTATGATCCGGCACTGGAGCTTCTGCCCGAAGCACAGCGCATGACGCTCGGCCTTGGCAATACGGATCTCAGCCTCGAGGACAACTTCAGCCGACACAATGCCATCCCGCTTGCCTTCGAGCCGGGTAGCCGCTGGGGCTATTCCTTCGCGACCGACATACTTGGCGGTGTGCTCGCCGCCGTGCATGGCGGGACGCTGGAGGATGCCGTCGTCCATCATGTCGCCGACCCGCTCGGCATGGCCGATGCGCGCTTTCATGTGACTGATCCTGCGCGCCTCGCAGTTGCCTATGCCGATCATCCGGGTCGACCCATGCGGATGCCAGACCCTTGGGTGAGCGGCGAAGAGGAGAACTGGCGCACCGTCTTTTCGCCCGGCCGCATCTTCAACCCCAAGGCGTTCCAGTCCGGCGGCGCAGGCATGGTTGGCACAGCGAAGGACTTTTTGCGGCTCCTGGAAATGCTGCGGACCGATGGCGGCAATCTGCTCTCGCCCGAGATGGCGTGTGCCGCGCTTTCCAATCAGATCGGTGATATCGAGGGCGAGCCCGGCTATCGCTTCAGCTTCGTCGGGGGCCTGGTGACCGATCCCGAGGCGGCGCAAACTGCTCTGCAGAAAGGCGTGGTCCAGTGGGGCGGCGTCTACGGAAACACCTGGTTCATCGATCTGAAGGAGAAGCTGACCGTCATCAGCCTCACCAACAACGCGCTTGAAGGCTGCAACGGGGCCTATCCGGAAATGCTGCGGGCGGCGGTCTATGATCGGTGAGCCAGAGCTTACCGCGCCGCAATAACCTCTGCCGCCTTCCGCCTTGCCTCGCGATCAGCGGCATAGACGTCGGCGATCGTGTCCGCCGGCACCCCTTCGACCATCGCGTCCATCACCGTCTCCACGACCTCGGCCATGTCCAGGAAGCGGATCTTGTCCTCGACGAAGGCGTTGAAGGCGGTCTCTTCCGCTGCGTTGAGGATGGCGCCCTGCAATCCGCCGCGCACAAGCGCGGTGCGGGCAAGTCTCAGGGCCGGGAAGCGCGTCTCGTCCGGCGCCTCGAAATCGAGCCTTGCGAGCTTGGCAAAGTCGAGCCTGTCGACATTGAGCGCCGGGCGCTTCGGATAGGTCAGCGCATAGCCGATCGCCGTGCGCATGTCCGGAACCCCGAGCTGGGCGATGACGGAACCGTCGGTATAGCCGACCATGGAATGAATGATCGATTGCGGATGCACGACGACCTCGATCTGGTCGGGGCGGACGTCGAAGAGGTGCTTGGCCTCGATCATCTCCAGCGCCTTGTTGAACATCGAGGCACTGCCGACGGAGATCTTCAGACCCATCGACCAGTTCGGATGGGTGCGTGCCGTCTGCACCGTGACATTCGCCATCTGCTCGCGCGTGTGGGTGCGGAAGGGGCCACCCGAGGCCGTGAGCACGATACGCTCCAGCGCGTGGCGCTGGTCTTGCTCCAGACACTGGAAGATCGCCGAGTGCTCGCTGTCGACCGGGATCAGGCGCCCGCCGCCCTTGTTTACCGCATCGACAAAGAGAGGGCCTGCAGACACAAGGCATTCCTTGTTGGCGAGCGCGATATCGGCACCGCGCGCGGCCGCCTTCAAGGTCGGTGCCAGACCTGCCGTGCCGACAATCGCCGCCATCACCCAGCCGGCGTCCATGTCAGCGGCCTCGTCCAGTCCGCTTGCGCCTGCGGCGACGTCTGTGTCGGATCCCGACAGCAGATCCTTGAGCGTCCTATACTGGCTCTCGTCGGCGGTGACGGCGAGCTTGGCGCCGGTGCGGCGGGCCTGTTCGGCGAGCAGATCGAGATTGCCGTTGCCGGTGAGCGCCATCACTGCGAAGCTATCGCGACCGCCTAGCTGTTCGATCACGTCCAGCGTGTTCACGCCGATCGAACCCGTCGAGCCAAGGATGGTAAGGCGGCGGGGCCGGTCGTTATCGATCATGCTGCTTACGTCCGATTGCTTCATGCTCAGAAGGCTCTACAAGGGAAAGAGAAGACCAGCAAGAGAGGTCAGTTTCGACCGATCGGCAGCGCCTTTGGGAATGTGACGATGCCGGACGTTCTGCAGCCGACACGATTGCGTGAGAGCCTGCCGGTCCTCCGTGCAGCGCTCGCCTTTCTCTGTCTCGCCGGCGGCGGGGTGCTGTTCCTCGCCGCCTTGCCAGAACAGGCGGCGCAGGTCTGGATGATCGGTGCGGCCGCCGTTCTCGTCGTTCTCGTCTTCGATATCCTTCGCGCACTTCTGCAAGGGCGCATGGGGGTTGATGCGATCGCGGCGCTGTCGATCGGCGTCGGTCTCGCGCTCGGCGAAAACCTCGCGGCCGCGATTGTCGCCGTGATGTATGCCGGCGGACAATTGCTCGAAAGTTTTGCCGAGGGCCGTGCCCGGCGCGACATGACCGCGCTTCTCGGCCGTGTCTCGCGAACCGCAATGCTGTATCGCGGCACAAATCTCGACAGCGTGGCGATCGAAGCGCTCAAGCCGCAGGACCGGATCCTGGTCCGCAAGGGCGAAGTCGTGCCCGTCGATGGTCGTCTACTTGCACCGTCCTCGGTGCTCGACCTGTCGGCACTGACGGGGGAGTCCCTCCCGGTCTCGATCACGCTCGGCGCAGAGGTGCCGAGTGGCGCAACGGCAGTCGGGGATGCCTTCGATCTTCTGGTTCTCAGGGAATCGAAAGAGAGCACCTATGCCGGCATCGTCCGCCTTGTCGAACAGGCGCAGGCGAGCCGTGCTCCGATGGCGCGACTGGCCGATCGCTACGCACTCGTCTTTCTCGCCATCACGCTGCTGCTTGCCGGCGGCGCCTGGTGGTGGAGCGGCGAGGCGACGCGGGCGCTTGCGGTGCTCGTGGTGGCCACCCCCTGTCCGCTGATCCTCGCCGTGCCCGTTGCCGTCATTGCCGGCATGTCTCGAGCTGCGTCCCAGGGCGTGCTGGTCAAGACGGCCGGTGCATTGGAAGCGCTGGCCGCCGTCACCACCGTTGTGGTCGACAAGACGGGCACTGTCACCTCGGCACGCCCCGAGGTCGCAGATGTCAGGGCGGAAGCCGGTTTCACGGTGGATCAGGTGCTCGCGCTTGCCGCCTCGCTGGATCAGGCTTCGAGCCATGTCGCGGCCGAAGCTCTCGTACGGGCCGCCACCGCGCGTGGCCTCGCCCTCACCCTGCCGCAGGGTGTGGCTGAAGATGCCGGCCGCGGCTTGTCAGGGCTCGTCGGTGAGCGGCGGGTGGTGCTGGGCGGCAGCGGCTATGTGCTGTCACACCTGGTGGCGGGGGAGGCGTTCGATCGCGCAAATGTGGAGAATGGTGCCGCCGTCGTGGCGGTCGGTATCGACGGACGTGCCGCAGGGCTTGTCCTGCTCTCCGATCCGCTCCGGCACGATGCCGGCGATGCGATCGCCGGTTTCCGGGCTGAGGGCATAGGGCGGATCGTCATGGCGTCCGGCGACAGGACCGATGTTGCCGAAAAGGCGGCCGCAACTCTTGGTCTCGACGCCGTTTCGGGTGATCTGACGCCGGAAGGGAAGGTGGAGCTGATCCGTCGCGAGCGTGACACGGGCACAGTGATGATGGTCGGCGACGGGGTCAATGATGCGCCGGCGCTGGCGCTGGCCGATGTCGGCGTGGCGATCGGTGCGCGGGGTTCGGCGGCTTCGTCGGAAGCGGCCGATGCGGTGCTGCTAGCGGATGATCTGTCACGCCTGCCGCTGGCCTGTGGCATCGCGAGGCGATCCCGCAACATCGCCCGGCAAAGTGCGGTTGCCGGGCTGATTCTCTCCGGCGGCGCGATGATCTTCGCTGCCTTCGGTTATCTCACGCCCGTTCAGGGTGCGCTGCTGCAGGAGGTCATCGACGTCGCCGTCATCCTCAACGCCTTGCGCGCTCTTCGGAGCTAGGTCGGCCTCAGGCCTGCGTCATGACGCTGCCTTCGCCTGAAATCCGCACACGCAGATTGTTCTGCACATGGGCAACGCCGCTGACGCGCTCGGCACAGTCTTCAGCGCGGCGTTTTTCGAAGCGATCCGTCACATGGCCGGACAGTGTCACTTCGGCATCCTTCACGGTCACCTCGATATCGGAGGCATCGACGGCGGGGTCGTCGACCAGACGGTCATTGACGTCTTCCAGGATGCGGGCATCCGAACGGCGGTAGCCCTTGGGACCCTTGCCGCGGTGGCTGTCCATCTCGCGACGCCGTGCGGCCTCTTCGTCACCGAACCACGATGCGACTTCGTCGCTGGCGCGGTCAACGAAGCCGCGTTCGTCGTCGTAATCGCGATTGCCTCGATTGTAACGACCGCGATAGCCGCGATTGTTGTCTGACGGATAATGGCCGCGTCCGGCACCCCGGGCATAGCGGCGTTCGTCATCTCCGTAACCGCGGTCACTGAGCTCGCCGTCATAGCCCAGATCGTCGGTCGTCCAGTCGGAGCGTCCCATGCGCGGATAGCGCGATCCGCTGGCGCCGTAACCGCCATCCATGCCGTAGTCGCGCTGGCGCATGGCGTCATAGCGATCGGCATCGGGGCGGTTGTCGCCATAGCCGCGAACGAAGCCGCTGTCACCGGGGCCGTAGTCACCGGTCGGGCTGTGGCGCGTGTTGCGATTCCGGTTCCGGCCGTCTCCGGCGTCCCAATTGTCGTTGCGATTGACCATTGTTTCCTCCTTCGGGTCTGGAGGGCAGCGTCGTGCGCCACCTGCGAATCTAACCCTGCGGAGCCGTGGATCGTTCCGGTGAAAACCTGAAAAACAAGTCAGGAACAAAGCGCCATCCGGCCGGTTCTTTTCTCGCCATAACCGATAACCGAGGAGATAACGACATGGCTACCAAGACACTGGAAGAGCTTTTTCACGAGACCCTCAAGGACATCTATTATGCTGAGCGCAAGATCCTCAAGGCCCTGCCGAAAATGGCACGTGGCGCGCAGGACGAGAAGCTGAAGGCCGCCTTCCTGCAGCACAAGGAAGAGACTGAGGGCCAGGTCGAGCGCCTGCAGCAGGTGTTCGAGATCATCGGCAAGCGTCCGCGTGCCAAGACCTGTGCCGCCATCGACGGCATCGTCGAAGAGGGCGAAGAGATCATGGAAGAGTTCAAGGGTTCGCCCGCCCTCGATGCCGGTCTGCTCGCCGCCGCTCAGGCCGTCGAACACTATGAAATCAGCCGCTACGGCACGCTGCGTACCTGGGCCCAGCAGCTCGGCTACAAGGATGCTGTCAAGCTTCTCGACGAGACGCTGGCGGAAGAATCGAAGACCGACGAGGCGCTGACCAAGCTTGCCGAAACGGCGGTCAATGCCGCAGCCCAGAAGAAGGCGGCCTGATCGCTGCCAATCGAAGCAAGGGGTCGGATCTGTTCCGGCCCCTTTTTCCGTGCGGGTTGACTTTGCGTTCGCGCACTCAGTCCTTGGCTGAGCCCTTCCGGGCATAATGATCCTGCAGAAAAGCCATCAGCCGGTTTTCGTCGGCGCGAAGCAGGGCGCGTGAAGGTCCCGTCCGCACCAGGTCACGCACAGCATCAAGGTCCGTGCTCTTGTCGGCAAGGTTGAGGATCGCCGGATGCACATAGCTTGAGCGGCAGATCGTCGGCGTGTTGTGCAGGCGGTCGGAGGCCATCTGGCACATCTGCCGGATTGTGGGACGTTCCGAAGCCTCGATATGCTTCCATGCTTCGGCAAATGCCGCGACAGATCCGCCCCAGGTGCGGAAGGTCTTGGCCGAAAGCCGCATGTTGGTGATCTCAGCGAGATAGGTGTTGAGACGGCCCGAATCGATGCGATGCAGCTGCCCGTCTTTGTCCCGCCACGAAAACAGGTCCCGTCCGGGCAGGTCGGCAATCTCTTCGAGGATCTTTTGCAGTTTCGGATGGCGAAGCTTTCGGCGCACCCGCTTGCCGCCCTTGGCTATGAAGCTCAGCCGGATGCCATCGGGCTCGAAGGTCAGATGACGTTTCTGAAGCGTGGTTGCGCCATAGGTCTTGTTTTCCTCGGCATAGGCGCGGTTGCCAACGCGCATATAGGTCACGTCGAGCAGACTGATCAGAGCTGAGAGCAGGAAGTAACTTGAATCGGCATGTTCGGCGATGTCGCGGGCGATCTTGCGCCGGATCGTCGGAAGCGCCTCGCCGAAGCCGATGAGATCATCGAATTTCCGCTCGCTGCGCCACGCGGCCCAGTCGAGATGATAGCGATACTGCTTGCGTCCCCTGGCGTCGTACCCCGTGGCCTGAAGGTGGCTGCGGGGCTCGAGGCTGATCCAGACCCGTTCATAGGCCGGTGGCAGCGCGAGCTTGCGGACGCGGGCGAGAACAGTCTGGTCGGCAACGACCGTGCCGTCCGGAAGATGATAGGAAAAACCCTTGCCGCGGCGGCGGCGACTGATGCCAAGCTCCGCATCGGTGCCGTAGACCAAACCGATCTCGGTGAGTTCGGGCACATCGTCCGTCGACGGAGGAGGTCCGGCAGTTACCTCTGCATCCTCGCTATCGGTCTTGCTCATCCGACGGGGCTGTCCGTCCCGGTTTCACCGAGTTCGCGGCGCAATTGCTGCCGCGCCCGGCTGAGGCGGCTTTTCACCGTGCCCACGGCACAGCCACAGATTTCGGCCGCATCTTCGTAGCGTTCGCCGAGCATTACGATCAGCACCAGCATTTCCCGGTGATGTTCGGGCAGTCGGTTGAGAGCCCGGCGAACCTCCTCGGCCTGCACGGTCCACTCCTGGCTCGCCTCGCTGGTCAGCCGCGAGGCCACACCCTCGGGCAAGCCGATGGTCTCGCGGCTGCTCTTCTTGAAACGGGTGCAGAAGGTGTTGCGCATGATCGTGAACAGCCAGGACTTCAGGCGTGTTCCCGGCTCGAATTTGTCAAGATTGGCCAGCGCTTTTGTCAGGGTTTCCTGGACGAGATCATCTGCCTCTTCAGGCTTCTGGCAAAAGGTCCGCGCAAAGGCGCGCAATGCCGGTATCAACTCGACCACTTCAGATTGTGCGGCAAGCTCGGCTCTACGGGTCGTCAAGATCGCCATCCTCCGATGTCTGTGGTACCAGGCAGAACGACGCAAAAACGCGCGTCCCATGCCTTGGTTCCCGAAATTGTGAACGGTCGGCCAAGCCGGCGACCATGTCAGCTACGGCTTACGAACTTGCTGAAGCGGCTCAGTTTGCCGTCGGCAGTTTTGTCCTGATGGAGAAAGGCGAGATCGTTCTTTTCGAAGATTCGAAAGAACTCCTCCCATTCGACCTTTTCCAGCGTTTCCTCCGGCTTGCCGAAATCCACTCGCAGGATGCCGCCTTCGCCGCTGTCCTTGACGCGCGTCGGCATGCCATCCCGCTCCTCGATCCAGCGGCGTATCTCATCATGGTCCGTCGTTTGACGCGCACTGCTCATGGTGTGTCTCGCTTGTTGTCATTCCTCCCCTTGACCCGTTGATGGAACGCCTCTGTCAGCCAGTGGTTCCCGGCCCTGCACCGCTTTTTCCGACGGAACCGAGAGCGTCTCCGGATGTTCTCTTTCCCGAAAGATCCGAAAGCGAGAGGGAGAAGCATGACACATGTGCAGAATGTCGACGGCCAGGGCCAGTTGCTGATCGGCGAACGCGTATCACCCATCAGCTATCACGTCGCAGTGGAGCGACGGGGAGAAGGCTATACCGCGAAGGTCGAGATTCAGGCGCCGCGAGATTGGCTGATTCGCCAAGGCTTCGAGACGCGCGCCACCTTGGTGTTCGCATCGGGCGGGCGAGCTGAACTCGAGCACGATGGCCAGCTGGACGTATCCGACAGCATCAGCGTAATCCTTCAAGCTGAGCCGCTGGAATACACGGATCGCCAGAAGCTGATCGAAGCCTTTCCTGAAGCGGAAAGGGGCGTCAACTGACCAAGGCGGTTGATTTCGGCAAAAAGACTAATCCGAGATGGACCGGATGACGTATTGAAGCATCAGGGACAAATCAAACTCAACCCGCCAGCAATGCCCTCAAGTCGGAGGTCCACATGGAAGAACTGAAAATCTCATCTCCGGAGACGCGACGCGACAGGACGGGCGGCATCGTACGCGACAAGCTGGACCTGCTGATGCACGAGACGCGCCGTGAAGCAGTGCCGGAGCACCTGATCGCCCTTGCCGAAGAGTTGCAATCGGCCCTCGATGAAAAGGTTGCGCCCTCCAAGACGCCGACCTGATTCCCCTCGGAACCTTTTCCTCCCGCGATGGGTTGCACTTTTGAATGTGCATCCAGATTTGAGGAAAGGGTATTTCATGACCAACTATTTATGGTTGTTTGTCGTCGCGCTCGGGCCGATTCTGCTCGGTGTTGCCGTCTTTTATGCCATCATGCGGCAGAGACGGCTCAGCGCCCGTGAGCGCATCAATCAAGACGCGGCCACGAGGGAGCTGTATGAAAAAGATGAAAGGGCAGATACCAGCCCCTATGGCGGCAACCGATAGACATCGGTGCCGTATTCGTCGTTACAGGAAACTGCCGTTGTTCGGGTCGTAACGCTTACCATTCGCGATGCTCGCGAGTTCGACGAGATCGTCTTCGTCACGAATGCCGCTCTTCACCAGATAGCTGACGAGCGCTTCGGCATTTTCCTGGACATGCCTGTCGGTATGCTTGCGCTCGTACAACCGCCGTACGGCCCGTTCCACGATCGCATGTTCGTCATTGCTCTTGCCCGGGGGTCTTGGTGCCATGGCATTCCCTCCGTTCGAGGCCGACGATAAAAAGAATAAGCACCCGTCGGCGTGGCATGGAACCATCATGCCGTATAACGGCACGAACGCAACCCTAGATTCGTAATGGCAAGATGTGGGTGGTCAGTTGATGGTGATCCCGACGCGATTCGAACGCGTGACCCTCAGATTAGGAATCTGATGCTCTATCCTGCTGAGCTACGGGACCACTTCTTCCTCCATACAAAAGCACAGGCTTCAAGCCAAGCGGTTTTGCGCGGTTGAAATGTCGTGTTCAGCGTTGCAGGCGTTGCTCGGTCAGACGCACCCAATACGATATCCCCGCTGCGATCGCCTCGTCGTTGAAGTCGTAAGCCGGATTGTGGAGGCCCGCCGTCTCGCCATTGCCGATCATGATGTAGGCGCCGGGGCGCGACTGGAGCATGAAGGCGAAATCCTCGCCGGCCATACTCGGATCCACTTCGGTGTCGACGTTGTCAGGGCCGACCACGTCGATCGCTGCACGCGCGGCGTAGTCCGTCTCGGCAGGATGATTGACGGTGACGGGGCAGGCGCGCTCGTATTCGTATTCGATGGTGGCGCCATGGGCAGCCGCAATGCCGGTTGCGATCTCGCCAATGCGCCGCTCCGCCAGATCGCGCACGCCTTCGTCCAGCGACCGTACTGTGCCGGAGATGAAGGCTTCTTCGGGAATGATGTTATGGGTCGTGCCGGCATGAAACTGGGTGACGGAGACCACGACCGAGCGTAGCGGATTGGCGTTGCGAGCAGCAATGGTCTGAAGGGCGCCGACGATCTGTGCTCCAATGACGATCGTGTCTGCCGTGTTGTGCGGTTCGGCAGCATGGCCGCCGACGCCGGTCAGCTTGAGCTGGAACTTGTCTGGAGCCGCCATAATGCCACCCTTGCGGATGGCGAAGGTGCCGACAGGTTTTCCGGGCATGTTGTGCATGCCATAGATCTCCCCGATGCCGAAGCGCTCCATCATTCCGTCTTCGACCATGGCGAGCGCGCCGCGCCCGCCTTCCTCGGCCGGCTGGAACACCACCGCCACCTGGCCTGTGAAGTTGCGGGTTTCGGCAAGATATTTCGCTGCTCCAAGCAGCATGGCCGTGTGTCCGTCATGGCCGCAGGCATGCATGCGGCCTGGAATGGTCGAAGCCCAGGGCTTGCCGGTGATTTCGTCGAGAGGAAGCGCATCCATATCGGCGCGCAGGCCGATTGTCCTGCCTTCGCCGCCAGAGCCCTTGATGATGCCGACGACTCCCGTGCGGCCGAGGCCGGTTGCGATCTCGTCGACGCCGAATTCCCGCAACTTCGCCTCGACAAAGGCTGCCGTGTTTTCAACGTCGTAAAGGATTTCCGGATTGGCATGCAGATGGCGGCGCCATTCGGTGGCTTCCGACTGGAGTTCGGAAGCACGGTTCAGAAGCGGCATTCTCTCTTCCTGCGTTCATTCTAGATCACGGTCGCGCGGATCACGTGATTGTCGGCATGAATGTGCGCCTTTCAATTGACGTATTCAATGGGCTTTGCCATTCCTTCCCTACATAAGATCTCGTCATGCGTTGATGAGAGCCCAGCCGAACAAGAGGATCGAAGTCGTGTTAGCGAAACGTCCCCGCATGTTGTCTTCAACCGGATCCGCCCGCCGACTGGCGGTCGCCGTCTCGCTGGTGGCGATGGTTCTGCCGGGTCTGGCTGCCGCGAATCCGATGATGGTGGTCGATGTCGGCAGTGGCCGGGTCATCGCCCATGAAGAAGCCTTCCGCAAATGGTATCCGGCCTCGCTGACCAAGCTGATGACGGCTTATACGACCTTCCGCTCCATGCGCTCGGGCGAGCTTTCGCCCGAGACGGTGGTGGTCATGAGCAAACATGCGGCTGACCAGCCGGCAAGCAAAATGTATTTCAGGCCGGGCTCCAAGCTGACGCTCGACAGTGCCTTGAAGCTTCTGATCATCAAGTCTGCCAACGACGTCGCGGTCGCCATCGGGGAGACCGTCAGCGGCAGCGAAGCGGCTTTCGTCCAGCGCATGAACCAGGAGGCCGCCCGGCTCGGTATGACCTCAACGCGGTTCGTCAATCCGAATGGCCTGCCGGGCAAGGGCCAGTACACGACCGCTCGCGACATGGCCCTGCTTGCGACGACCATCCGTCGCGAATTCCCTGAATATGCGGGTTATTTTGCACTGGAAGGCGTGACCACCGGGAAGAAGGACTATCCGAACTTCAACCTGCTCGTCGGTCGTTTCCCCGGCGCTGACGGTATGAAGACGGGTTATGTCTGCGCCTCCGGCTTCAACCAAGTCTCGTCCGCCACGCGCAATGGACGCACCGTGATCTCGGTGGTGCTCGGCGCCGACAGCCTCGGTGCGCGCGCCGATCTCTCCGCCGATCTCCTGCAGAAGGGCCTAACGTCTTCGGTCGCCGGCAACCGGCTGGATCAGCTCGCGCCCTATGGGGAAGGGCAGGATCAGGTGACCGACATCAGCGCCGAGATCTGCAATCCGAAGGCGCGCCAGATCCGTAGCGAAGGCCGTGACGAGGCTGGGCGCATGAAGCTGACGTCTCCTTACATAAAAGAAATGGGCCGCCCGCCGGCGATGAGCTTTGCCGGCCTCATTCCCGGCAGTGAGCCGGTTGAGACGAAACAGGGCTCCGGCGCGGGCCAGATCGCCAATGTGCCGATCCCGAGGCCTCGTCCCACATTCTGAGTAACTTGATGACCCAGTCGCGCATTCCCGTCTCCATCCTCACCGGCTTCCTCGGCGCCGGCAAGTCGACGCTTCTCAACCGGTTGCTCAAGGACCCGGCGATGAAGGACGCGGCCGTCATCATCAACGAGTTCGGCGAAGTGGGTATCGATCATCTGCTGGTCGAGACCTCGAATGATGCGGTGGTGGAACTGGCGGACGGTTGCCTTTGCTGCACCGTGCGCGGTGAGCTCGTCGACACGCTGGCGGAATTGATCGACGGCATGCAGACCGGCAAGGTGAAGCCGCTGTCGCGCGTCGTCATCGAGACGACGGGCCTTGCCGATCCGGCACCCGTGATGCAGTCGGTCATGGGCCATCCGTCGATCGCCCAGCACTTCGATCTAGACGGTGTCGTGACGGTCGTCGACGCGGTCAATGGCCTCTCGACCATCGATGCCTTTCCGGAGGCCTACAAGCAGGTCGCGGTCGCCGATCGGCTGATCCTGACCAAGAAGACGCTCGCCGACGAGGCCGCCGTCTCAGCCATCACGCAGCGCCTGCGCATGCTCAACCCCCGTGCGCCGATCACCGATGGCGATGCTGAGGATGCCGGCTCGGCCGCGATGCTGATCAACGGGCTTTACGACGCCTCAAGCAAGATCGCCGATGTCGATCGCTGGCTGAAGGACGAAATGGCTGCGGTCGGCGATCACCAGCACCATGACCACCATAATCATCATCATGATCACGGTCATCATAGCCACGGGCACTCGCACGGCCATCACCACCATCATGACGTTAACCGGCACGGTACCTCGATCCGCTCCTATTCCATCCTTCACGACGAGCCGATCGATCCGATGGCGATCAACATGTTCATCGATCTCCTACGCTCGACCCATGGCGAGAAGCTTCTGAGGATGAAGGCGATCGTGGCGCTCACCGACCGGCCCGACAAGCCTTTGGTGCTGCATGGCGTGCAGTCGATCTTCCATCCGCCCGTGCGCCTTCCGGCCTGGCCTGAAGGCTCCGACCGCAAGACGCGGCTCGTGCTGATCACCAGGGACCTGTCGGAAAGCTATGTGCGGGATCTGTTCGGGGCCTTCACTGGCAAGGTCGCGATCGACCGGCCGGATCGCGCGGCGATGATGGACAATCCGCTGTCGGTTCCCGGCCTCAAGTTCTAGGCAGGCTTGATACCGCCCTTTCGGATGTGAAAGCGGTGACCGGCGTCGAGCCGCTCCTGCGCGACCAGTTCATGACCGTCCTCGTTGCAGAAATGCGGAATGTCGATGCCGGCGAGCGGGTCGCTGGTCTCCACCACCAGTTCGTCCCCAGGCTTCATGTCGGCCATGCGTCGGCGGGTCTTCAAAACGGGAAGGGGGCATTTCAGCCCCCTCAGATCATAGATCACCGTCTCGCTCATGCCCTTACCAGAGCTTCCAGAAGGGCTTTTTGCCGGCCGGTGCCTGTGCTTGCGCCGGTGATGCAACTGCGGCCTCGGCTGTCTGAGGTGCAAGCGGATTGGGCTGCGGCACCGGGACGGCGGAGGTGGCCGGCGCTGCAGGCGCCGCTGTCTCTGCGGCCTGCGCCTGCGGGTCGCCGTTCGGGTTGGTCGCCATCTGGTTGACAGCGGCCGTGCCATTGGCAGCCGGAGGCGCAGACTGGTCCGCATCGTTGATGTTAAGCAGCCTGCCGGCCTTCAGGGCAGAGCCCGTCGGGGCGAAAGCGAGATCGTGCGAACGCGATCTGCGCAGGTCGGCCACCAGCGCCTTGCGCTCGGCTTCCGTCGGGTCATACCAGATCTTGCCGTCATATTTCTTCAGCGCCTTGGCATAGGCAGCGTCATAGGCTTCGTTGAAGCCGTTAAGCGCGACCGAGAGTGCCGGAGGCGTGCTCATGGCCGGGCAGGCGCCCTGTGGATTGAAGCTCGAGCCGGCCGGAACCGACTGATTGAAGACGTATTTCTTCTCGCAGACATTCACCTCGGGCGGCCGTTTGGTGACCTCGAAATTGTCGTAGCCGACCTTCAGCATCTTCCAGAAATCGAAGTGCGGGCTGTGGCGATGACGCGCCATGTTTTCAGCGGTCATGCGGAAGGGGAAGGCCTGCAACTGCACCGCCTGCTGTCCGCCCTTGAAGGCGTCGCGGGCGAATGCGTAGATCTCCAGCATCTGCGCATCGGTCATCGAATAGCAGCCTGACGACGAGCAGGCGCCATGGATCATCAGATGCGTGCCGGTGCGGCCATTGGCGCGGTCGAACTGGTTCGGAAAACCGGTGTTGATCGCCAGGAAATACTTGGAATTCGGGTTCAGGTGATACGGCGTCAGCGGATAGAAGCCTTCCGGCGCCTGGCGGTCACCTTCCTTCACCTTAGGCCCGAGGCGACCCGACCAGGCGCAGATATCGTATTCCACGACCTTGTCGAAGCGGCCGTTGGTCTTTGCCTTCCAGACCTCGAGCTTGCCCTCTTCCTTGAAGATGCGGATCATGATCGGCGAGTTGCGATCCATGCCCTTCTTCTGGATTTCGGAAATCAGGCGGGCGGGGAGTGGCTGCGCGACCTTGTTGGCGACGCGCGGCGTATCGTAAGCAGCACTCTCCAACGTGTCGTTGCAGCCTGCGAGGGCGGCGGCGAAAACCAGAACCAGGGCCGTTGATGTCAAACGCATGCGCGAAGGCTTTTTCCAGAAACACATGTTGGTGGCTCGAACCGAGCCGATCATGCGTAGTTTAGAACTGCTTTCTTCACAAATTATAAACCAATGACCGCCGATTTCGCCATCCGTCTTCCGCCGCTACCGCTGCAAAGCGGCGGAGTGATGGCAAATTGCCGCAGCCGCAGCCTCAGATCTTAGAGGTTGCGGCCGATATCGAGAAACTTCTGGCGGCGGTCAGTGCGCAGCTGGTCGCCGGAAATTGGTGTCAGTTCCGCAAGCGCGGTCGCGATCACGTCGCCGGTCATGCCGATCACCCGATCCGGTGCGCGATGGGCGCCGCCGACGGGCTCCGGAATGATGGCGTCGATGATGCCAAGACCTTTAAGGTCTTCCGCTGTGATCTTCATGTTGGTCGCAGCTTCCTTGGCGCGGGTCGAATCGCGCCAGAGAATGGAGGCCGCACCTTCCGGCGAGATCACCGAATAGATCGCATGCTCGAGCATGTAGACGCGGTTGCCGGTGGCAATCGCGATCGCGCCGCCTGAGCCGCCTTCACCGATGACAACGGAGACCATCGGCACCTTGAGGCCGAGGCACATCTCGGTGGAGCGGGCAATGGCTTCCGCCTGGCCGCGTTCTTCTGCTCCAACGCCCGGATAGGCGCCGGCCGTATCGATCAGTGTGATGACGGGCAGGCCGAAGCGGTCGGCCATTTCCATGACGCGGATCGCCTTGCGGTAGCCTTCCGGACGGGGGCTGCCGAAGTTGTGCTTGATGCGCGACTTGGTGTCGTTGCCCTTTTCCTGGCCGATCACGGCCACGGGCTGGCCGCGGAAACGCGCGAGGCCGGCCTGGATGGCGGCGTCCTCGGCAAACTTGCGGTCACCGGCCAGCGGTGTGAATTCGGTGAACAGCGCTTCGGCATAGTCGACGAAATGCGGGCGCTGCGGATGGCGCGCGACCTGCGTCTTCTGCCAGGCGTTGAGCTTCGAATAGATCTCCACCATCGCCTCGTCGACGCGGCTTTCCAGCCGGCTAATCTCCTCCGAGGTGTCGATGCTCTCGTCCTCTTCCGCGATCTTCTTCAGTTCGCGGATCTTGGCCTCGAGGTCGGAGATGGGCTTTTCGAAGTCGAGATAGTTGTGCATGAACTCCGTTCCGATCGTTCGTTCCTGGCGCTCGCCGCCCGCAGGAACCGGCTTTGCCGGCCCTAATCGGGGTTTTTGGCCTGTTTTGCAAGGGGGTGATGCGTATGCACCAGTTGCTGCAGGCGCTCGTCGAGCACATGCGTATAGATTTGTGTCGTTGAAATGTCGCTATGGCCGAGCAGTTCCTGCACGGCGCGAAGGTCCGCACCATTGCCGAGAAGATGGCTGGCAAAGGCATGTCGCAGAACATGTGGAGACACGGCATTCGCCGATAACCCGGCCCTGATCGCGAGATCCTTGAGGTCGCGCGCAAAGACCTGGCGGGGCAGATGGCCTTCCTTGCTGGCGGCGGGAAACAGAAATGGGCTGTCGGCGTGAACGGGATCGGCCCCACGAACTTTACCGTATCTTGCCAGGGCTTCGATCGCCGTCCGCGACAGGGGGACGAGCCTTTCTTTGTTGCCCTTGCCTCGCACCAGCAGAAAGCGCCCCTCCTGCGTCAGCACCTTCACCGGCAGCGAGACCAGTTCGCTCACGCGCATGCCGGTTGCATAGAGGAGTTCGATCAGCGCCAGTCGCCGGATGCGCACCGGCTGGTCCGGTCCTTCGATCTTTGCTTCCTGCTCGGCGAGCGACAGAAGCCCGGTGACATCCTCGACCGTCAGCACTTTGGGCAGGGGGCGGCTCTTCTTCGGCGCGTCGAGGATCGCGGTCGGATCATCGCCGCGCAGCCCTTCCGCATAGAGAAACTTGTAGAACTGGCGCATGGCCGACAGGCGTCTTGCCTGGGACGTCGGCTGGAAGCCGCGTCGCGCGAGATCGGAAAGATAGGCGGCCAGATCTTCCCGGGTCGCTGCACCCAGCGTCACCTTGCGGCCGGAAAGAAAATCGGCGAGGTCGTCGAGGTCGCGCTCGTAGGAAGTGAGCGTGTTCTGGGCTGCTCCGCGCTCGGCGCTCAGCATCTCCAGAAAGGCCTCGACGCGAGCCCGGCTCAGATCCGACATATCTTGCTTCCCGCTACTGTTCGACCGGATTGATACGCTCGGAAGGAATGCGCACCGTCACGTCGCGTTCCCGCGGCTCGACGAAGACGGCAAAGGACCACATGGTGACATAGACCAGACCGGCGATGGTCCCGCAGATGAACAGGAAGCGAAACAGAGTGGGCATGGTCGGTCCTTCGCCGGTTCTCGAAATAAATAGGTCGAAACATGGAGTTTACCAAGGCCGGGACAGGCCTTGCGGAAATGCTGCCATGGCTTGACGCTAGCCCTCTATATGTCAATAGGTCATGAAACAGTCGTGAACAGGCCGATGACCGAAACGATCCTCAACCTTGCTCCCAGTCTGGGTGTGCGTGCCAAGACGGCGCTCGGCAAACGCAATCTTGTTCTCGTTGGTCTGATGGGGGCCGGCAAGTCGGCGATCGGCCGGATTGTCGCGCAGCAACTCGGTCTCCCCTTCATCGACACCGATACGGAGATCGAGCGGGTGTCGCGGATGACGATCGCCGAGCTCTTTGCTGCCTATGGCGAAGAAGAGTTCCGCGCGCTCGAAACCCGTGTCATCAAGCGCCTGCTGCGCACGGGCCCGCGTGTCGTCTCCACCGGCGGCGGCGCCTTCATCAACGAGAGGACCCGCAAGCAGATCGAGCGTGGTGGGCTTTCGGTGTGGCTCAATGCCGATCTCGACGTTCTCTGGGAGCGGGTGAACAAGCGCGATCACCGGCCTCTGCTGAAGACCGAAAACCCGAAGCAGACGTTGAAGGATCTGATGGACAAGCGATATCCGATCTATGCGCTAGCGGATATCACGGTCCAGTCGCGTGACGTGCGTAAGGAAGTGATCGCCAACGAGGTCTTGACCTCGGTGATCGAACATATCGGCAAGGACAAGACGCAATGACGAAGGTCGAGACCCTGGAACGCCTGGTGCATGTGCCCTTGGGTGAGCGCTCTTATGACATTCTCATCGGGCCTGGCCTGATGGCGCGTGCCGGCGGCGAAATCTCGACCCGCATCAAGGGTCGCCGTGCCGCCATCGTCACCGACGAGAATGTCGGTGCGCGCTATCTCGATGGGCTGATGGACAGTCTGCAGACCGATGGCATCGAGGCAGTCTCGGTCACGCTTCCCGCCGGCGAGAAGACCAAGAGCTTCGACTATCTCACCAAGGTCTGCGACGTGCTGCTTGAAGCGCGCATCGAGCGCAATGATACGGTGATTGCGCTCGGCGGCGGCGTTATCGGCGATCTCACCGGCTTTGCCGCCGGCATCGTCCGGCGTGGTGTGCGTTTCGTGCAGATCCCGACCTCGCTGCTCTCGCAGGTCGACAGCTCCGTTGGCGGCAAGACCGGCATCAATGCGCGGCAGGGCAAGAACCTTGTCGGCATCTTCAATCAGCCGGATCTGGTGCTCGCCGATACCGACGTGCTCGACACGCTGTCTGAGCGCGAATTTCGCGCCGGTTATGCGGAAGTGGCGAAATATGGCCTGATCGACAAGCCTGACTTTTTTGAATGGCTGGAAAAGAACTGGCGCGAGGTTTTTGCCGGCGGTGCTGCCCGTATCGAGGCGATCGCCGTCTCCTGTCAGGCCAAGGCCGACGTGGTCGCTGCCGACGAGCGCGAAAACGGGCGCCGTGCGCTCCTCAATCTCGGCCATACTTTCGGCCATGCGCTGGAAGCCGCGACCCAGTATGACAGTAGCCGGCTCGTGCATGGCGAGGGGGTTTCGATCGGCATGGTGCTCGCGCATCGCTTCTCGGCGCGCATGAACCTCGCCAGTCCAGATCTCGCGGATCGCGTAGAGGCGCATCTGAAGGCTGTCGGCCTGCCCACCCGGATGGATCAGATCCCCGGCGAATTGCCGCCAACCGGTGTCCTGATGGATGCCATCGCCCAGGACAAGAAGGTCAAGAGCGGTCAGCTCACCTTCATCCTCACCCGTGGTCTCGGCCAATCCTTCGTCGCCGACGACGTACCGGCATCGGAAGTTCAGCGTTTCATCGAGGAGATGCGCCCATCATGATCGAGCAAATCCTGGCCGGCCTTGCCGAGTACTGGCTCACCATCCTCGCCATCTTTCTGTTGATCTGTTGCTCAGGCTTCTTTTCCGGGTCGGAGACGGCGCTGACCGCCACGTCGCGCGCGCGCATGCACACGCTCGAGGTCAATGGAGACGATCGTGCAGGCGTGGTGAATATGCTGATCGAACGGCGCGACCGCCTGATTGGTGCATTGTTGATCGGCAACAACCTGGTCAATATTCTTGCCTCGTCGCTGACGACGAGCCTGTTTCTCGGCCTGTTCGGCGATTCCGGTGTTGCCATCGCCACGCTGCTGATGACCGTTCTTCTCGTCATCTTTTCGGAAGTGCTGCCGAAGAGCTGGGCGATCTCCGCGCCCGAGCGCTTTGCCCTCGTCGTTGCGCCACTCGTCCGGCCCTTCGTGGCCATCGTCGGTCCGCTCTCCAGCTTCGTCAACTGGATCGTCCGCAAGCTACTCGGCCTGTTCGGCGTCTCGATTTCGGGCGAAGCCTCCATGCTGTCTGCGCATGAAGAACTGCGCGGCGCCGTGGCGCTCCTGCACCGCGAGGGATCGGTGATCAAGGCCGACCGCGACCGCCTCGGCGGTGTCCTCGATCTCGGCGAGCTCGAAGTCTCCGACATCATGATCCACCGCACGGCCATGCGGGCCGTCAATGCCGACGAACCGCCGGAAACCGCGATCCGCAACATTCTCGAAAGTCCTTACACCCGCATGCCGGTCTGGCGTGGCTCGACCGATAACATCATCGGTGTGATCCATGCCAAGGACCTGATCCGCGCACTCGCCGAGCCGAATGTCGAGCCGCAGGACATCGACATCGTCAAGGTCGCCCAGAAGCCGTGGTTCGTGCCCGATACCACCAACCTCAAGGACCAGCTCAACGCCTTCCTGCGCCGCAAGACCCATTTTGCCGTCGTCGTCGACGAATATGGCGAAGTGCAGGGTGTGGTGACGCTCGAAGACATTCTCGAGGAAATCGTCGGCGACATCTCCGACGAACACGATCTCGAGATCCAGGGCGTGCGTCAGGACAGCGACGGCTCGATCGTCGTCGATGGCGGGGTGCCGATCCGTGACCTCAACCGTGCCATGGACTGGCTGCTGCCGGACGAGGAGGCCACCACGATTGCCGGTCTCGTCATCCACGAGTCGAAGTCGATCCCCGAGGAGCGCCAGGCCTTCACCTTCTACGGCAAGCGTTTCATCGTCTTGAAGCGGGAGAAGAACCGCATCACGCGTCTGCGCATCCGGCCGATCGACGCGGCCGAGCCGCAGGTCTGATCTTAGCCGAAGACTACCAGCGTGTGGGCTCGCCGGGGGCGGCGGGCTCGATGGCCAGCGCATGCAGGCCGGCGTCCAGTTCTGGTTTCAGCAGATCGGTCACGGCCCTGTGGCGCGCGAGCCGTGTCATGCCGGCAAAGGCGGATGCGACGATGCGAACACGCATATGTGTCTCGCCGGTGCCGGTGATGTCAGGCTGATGACCCGCATGGTGATGGCTCTCGTCAATCACGACAAGGCGTTCGGGGCTGAAAGCCTCCGTCAGACGGGTCTCAATCCGGCTCTTTACCGACATGGTCTGCCTCTTTCTGCTGCTTCGCAAAACGCCCCACAAAGCGCGCAACAAACCGGTTTGTCAATTCTTGTCCGACCCCTTCCTGCGCCCCATAATTAGCGCATGAAACTCGACTCGAAATATTTCGACGGGATACGTACCCGGCGAAAGCGGGCAGCGGAGCCCGAACCATCCAAACCTGTGTGTCAATGGGACGGCTGCGACAAGCCGGGGGCCCATCGCGCACCCGTGGGCCGCCATGCCGAAGGCCAGTTCTTCCTGTTCTGCTTCGAGCACGTGAAGGACTACAACAAGGGCTATAACTACTTCTCCGGCCTCTCGGACACCGAGATCGCGCGTTACCAGAAGGAGGCGATCACCGGTCATCGCCCCACCTGGACCGTGGGGGTCAACAAGGCGGCGAAGGCGAGCCCGCTTCATTCCACCATGCGTTCCGGTTCGGCTGCGTCGCAGGCGCGCATGAAGGACCCGTTCGGCTTCGTGCAGCAAGGGCGCGGCGGTGCGTCGCGCTATCAGGCGGCGGATCGGAAATTGAAGACGCTGGAGGCAAAAGCGCTGGATACGCTTGGGCTTACCGTCAGCTCCACGCCGACCGACATCAAGACCCGCTACAAGGAGCTTGTAAAAAAACACCATCCCGACGCAAATGGCGGAGACAGGGCTTCGGAAGAGCGTTTTCGCGCTGTTATTGAAGCCTACAAATTGTTAAAGCAGGCCGGTTTCTGTTAATCCGAACACACAGCAGCGATGAGATGCGGCCGGTCGGTGGCGCCCGGCATGGAGAAACGATGAGCAAAATTGATCTTGATATTACCAATCTCCCCGACACCACCGTGTCGGTGCGCGACGTGTTTGGTATCGACAGTGACATCCGGGTGCCTGCCTATTCCAAGGGTGACGCCTATGTCCCGGATCTTGATCCGGACTATCTCTTCGACCGTGAAACCACGCTCGCCATCCTCGCCGGTTTTGCGCATAACCGCCGCGTCATGGTCTCCGGCTTCCACGGCACGGGCAAGTCGACGCATATTGAGCAGGTCGCAGCCCGCCTCAACTGGCCTTGCGTGCGCGTCAACCTCGACAGCCATGTCAGCCGTATCGATCTCGTCGGCAAGGACGCCATCGTCCTCAAGGACGGCAAGCAGATCACCGAATTCAAGGACGGCATCCTGCCCTGGGCCTACCAGCACAATGTCGCGCTCGTCTTCGACGAATACGATGCCGGTCGTCCTGACGTCATGTTCGTCATTCAGCGCGTTCTGGAAAGCTCGGGCCGCCTGACCCTGCTCGACCAGAGCCGCGTCATCCGTCCGCATCCCGCCTTCCGTATTTTCGCGACCGCCAATACGGTTGGTCTCGGCGACACGACCGGCCTCTATCACGGCACGCAGCAGATCAACCAGGCGCAGATGGACCGCTGGTCCATCGTCACCACGCTCAACTACCTGCCGCATGACAAGGAAGTCGATATCGTTTCCGCCAAGGTGAAGAGCTTCGGTTCCACCGCCGAGGGTCGTGACACGGTTTCGCGCATGGTGCGCCTTGCCGATCTGACGCGTGCCGCCTTCGTCAACGGCGATCTGTCGACCGTCATGAGCCCGCGTACCGTTATCACCTGGGCCGAGAACGCCGAGATCTTCGGCGATGTCGCTTTCGCGTTCCGCGTCACCTTCCTCAACAAGTGCGATGAACTTGAGCGCACACTGGTGGCCGAGCAGTATCAGCGCGCCTTCGGCGTGGAACTCAAGGAAAGTGCGGCCAATATCGTACTCGGCGCATAAGGACTGAGAAGCATGGCAGGGCGCGGCGATAATTCGAAGGCGAGAGCCGGCGGCGGGGTGGATACGGAGCCGATGCGTCGTGCCATCACCGGCTGCGTCCGCTCGATCGCGGGTGATCCGCAGGTCGAGGTGGCCTTTGCCAATGATCGCCCGGGGATTGCCGGCGAGCGCATCCGCCTGCCGGAACTGTCCAAGCGTCCGACCGCCCATGAGCTTGCCGTGACCCGCGGTCTCGGCGATTCCATGGCGCTCAGGCTCGCCTGCCATGACCAGAAGGTCCATGCCAGCATGGCGCCGCAGGGGGCCGATGCGCGCGCCATCTTCGATGCGGTCGAGCAGGCACGCGTGGAATCGCTTGGTTCGCTGCGCATGCCGGGTGTGGCCTCCAACATTCAGTCGATGAACACCGAGAAATACGCGAAAGCCAATTTCTCGACCATCAGCCGTCAGGAAGATGCGCCAATCGGCGAAGCCGTTGCCATGTTGGTGCGCGAGAAGCTCACCGGTCAGAAGGCCCCGGAATCGGCAGGCAAGGTGCTCGACCTCTGGCGCCCCTTCATCGAGGACAAGGCCGGTGCCGACCTCGACAATCTCTCGTCCGTCATTGAAGACCAGCAGGCCTTTTCCCGCGTGATCCGCCACATGCTGTCGGCCATGGAGATGGCCGAGGATATGGGCGACGACCAGGAGCAGAGTGAGGACGAGCAGTCCACCGATGAGGAGCAGCCGCGCAGCGGCGAGCAGGATCAGGAGACGTCGGAAGACGAAGCCGGTCAGGACTCCGCACCCGCCGAGGAAAGCGAAGCTTCGCAGGAACAGCTCGACGACGGCGAGATGGACGGTGCCGAGATCTCTGAAGAGGAGATGTCGGACGAGGGCGACGATGATAGCGAGACGCCCGGCGAGATGCGCCGTCCGGCGACCCCCTTCGATGATTTCAACGAGAAGGTCGACTACAAGATCTTCACCCAGGAATTCGACGAGGAAATCACCGCCGAAGAGCTCTGCGACGAGGCGGAGCTGGAACGGCTGCGTGCCTTCCTCGACAAGCAGCTTGCGCATCTTCAGGGTGCCGTGGGCCGGCTCGCAAACCGCCTGCAGCGCCGCCTGATGGCGCAGCAGAACCGCTCCTGGGACTTCGATCTGGAAGAGGGTTATCTTGATCCGGCGCGTCTCACCCGCCTGATCATCGACCCTATGCAGCCGCTCTCCTTCAAGAAGGAGAAGGACACCAAGTTCCGCGATACTGTGGTGACGCTCGTCATCGACAATTCCGGCTCGATGCGCGGCCGTCCGATCACGGTTGCCGCCTCCTGCGCCGATATTCTTGCGCGCACGCTCGAGCGTTGCGGCGTCAAGGTCGAGATCCTCGGCTTCACCACCAAGGCCTGGAAGGGCGGACAGTCCAGAGAGAAGTGGCTCGCGGGCGGCAAGCCGCCGGCGCCCGGCCGCCTCAACGATTTGCGCCACATCATCTACAAGTCGGCAGACGCCCCCTGGCGCCGGTCGCGCCGCAATCTCGGCCTGATGATGCGTGAGGGCCTGCTCAAGGAAAACATCGACGGTGAGGCTCTGATGTGGGCGCATAACCGCCTGATCGGCCGCCGTGAGCAGCGCAAGATCCTGATGATGATCTCGGACGGCGCCCCGGTCGACGATTCGACGCTGTCGGTGAACCCCGGCAATTATCTTGAGCGGCATCTGCGCGCCGTGATCGAGCAGATCGAGACGAAGTCTCCGGTCGAACTGCTCGCGATCGGTATCGGTCACGATGTCACGCGCTACTATCGCCGCGCCGTCACCATCGTTGATGCCGACGAACTGGCGGGCGCGATGACCGAACAGCTTGCCTCGCTCTTTGAAGAGCAGCCCTCCGGCGGCAGCGGCCGGGCGCGTCTGCGTGCCTGAGCGCTCAACCTATCGGCGCCGCCTCGGCCTGAGCTGTGCGCTGGCTGGCCTCCTTGCACTCTCCGCCTGTACGCCTGCGGTCATTCCCGCCGGTGAGACCTTGTCCATCCCGGTCGACAGCCGTGTGATTACCCAGCTCGGTGGCAACCCGACCATGGCGCCGGAGCTGACCTTCCTAGGGGGTGTCGAGCTCTCATCCTCCGAGCCGCTGTTTGGTGCCTTTTCGTCGATCCGGTTCCTGGACGACAAGCGCTTCCTCGGCGTGTTCGACACCGGCTACTGGATCGAGGGGCAGATCAGGCGCGATGCCGAGGGTCTGCTTGCCGGCATCGAGACTGTGAAGCTGGCGCCGCTTCTCGACGCATCCGGGCGCGAAAGCCCCTCCAAGTTCCACGTCGATGCGGAGAGCCTTGTCGTGGACGGTGATCGCGCCTTCGTCGGTTTTGAACAGCGTCACCGCGTCGTGTCCTATGAACCCCTGTCCGACCTCGGCAAAGCAGTGCCGTCGGAGCCGCTCGCCTTCCCCTTCGATCTCGATGTCCTGCGCAGCAATGGCGGTCTGGAGTCGCTGGTGCTTGCCGAAAAGGACGGTCCGCTCGGTGGTGCGCTGGTCGCGATTTCGGAGAAGAGCTACGACGACAACGGCAATATCTATGCGGCCATCCTCGGCGGTCCGCTTGCCGGCGAATTTCGCGTGCGTCCGCGTGACGACTTCGACATCACCGATGCGACTTTCCTGCCGGATGGGGATCTCCTGCTGCTCGAGCGCCGCTTCACCATCGCCAGAGGTGTGGGCATGCGTTTGCGCCGCGTCGATGGGGACAGCATTCGACCGGATGCTGTTCTTGATGGCGAGATCCTGTTCGAGGCCAATTACCGATCGCAGATCGACAATATGGAAGGCATCGATGCCATCCCCGAGCCCAACGGCTCCGTTCGGCTGATCGTCGTCTCCGACGACAACCATTCGATCCTGCAGCGGACCTTGATGCTGGAATTCCGGCTCTCCGCGCCTCAGTCCTGACGTCTTCAACCTGGAAAACGAAACAGCCCCGGTTTCCCGAGGCTGTTGTCGATCTCTTGAATTCGCTGCTGTCAGGCCGTGCGCGACGCTGTCGGCATGGGCCGGACGACACTCATCAGCGCGCCGTAGGGCAGGAGCATGATGAAGCCGATCAGCATCTTCACGCCGAAGTCGGCGATCGCCCAGGAGATCCAGCGTGGCGCTTCTGTCGACATCACGCCGAGGATCGGGGCTGCGGCAATCGCGAAGTCGTCGTTCGGGCCGATGAAGCCGAAGACGGGTGCGAAGGACAGGGAGAAGAAGATGATCGTGTCGAGCACGGAGCCGATCAGCGAGCCCATCAGCGGCGCCTTCCACCAGGTCTGCTGGCGCAGCCGGTTGAAAATCGAGATGTCGAGCAACTGGCCGACGAGGAAGGCCGAGCCCGATGCGATCGCGATGCGCGGCGTGGCGAGCAGGATCGACAAGAGAACGCCTGCGATGAAGCCGACGAGCACGACGCGGCGCGCAACCTGAGGGCCGAACTGACGGTTGGTCAGGTCGGTGACGAGGAAGGCGATCGGATAGGTGAAGGCACCGAAGGTCAGGAGGTCGGCAAGATTGATGCCGGCCAGAACGCCATCGACCGGGTGCTGGACGAGGAAGTTCGAGGCGACGACGATTGTCGTCATCAGCAGGCTGTAGGCAAAGAAATAGCGCTTGTTCAGCATTTTTTTATCCTGGGTGATGCCACCAGTTGGAGGGACAATACTGTAAAAAGGACGGGTGCAATGCCAGGCATTTCACATGCATTGACATTCCAAACGAAAAGGCTTGCCCGGCGAACCGGTCAAGCCTTTCGAAAGTCTGGCCGAATGACGCTATTAAGCGGCTTCAGCGGTCTTCTTGACGATCTGGCGACGCAGCAGACGAGCGCGCATGCTCAGTTCGTTTTCAGAAGCCTTGATCAGGAATGCATCGAGACCACCGCGATGCTCGACCGTGCGCAGGGCAGCAGCCGAAACGCGCAGGCGGAAGCGCTGGTTCAGAGCGTCCGAGATCAGCGTGACGTCGCACAGGTTCGGCAGGAACCGGCGCTTGGTCTTGTTGTTCGCGTGGCTCACGTTGTTGCCCGACTGGACGCCCTTGCCGGTCAATTCGCAACTGCGGGACATGGTACACCTATTGTTTTTCTAGGCCATCGCATCGCTTCCGGCCAAATGCCGGCGAGGCAATCCAACAGCGTCTGATTGGAAAGTTGCGGTTCTATAGTCAGTGAGAACCGGCGCGTCAAGCCAAACCTTGGATTTTCCGGGCGCCAGGGCAGGTGTAGGATATTTTCTTGCCACAGTCCACGGCGAGTATGCATCTTCCAGACGCCGGTCCGCCGGCATTCCCATGATGGAGATGGCATTTGCGTCCGACCGGCTTCCTTACCGCCTTCCTCGTCCTTGCCGCCGGTGGCGCCGGGGCTGCCGATTATCGCTACGACACATCCTACAAGGTTTCTCTCGGCGTCTTGCCGATTGCGCGCATGACCTTTCAGACGGCCGTCGAAAACGAGCGATACACGATTTCCGGCCAGTTTCATTCGTCGAGCCTCGTCGACATCGTGCGCGAGGTGTCTGCCGACAGCACCGTGTCCGGTCGCATGTCCGGCGGGAGCATGAACCCGGAGCGCTATGTGCTCGACTACAAGAGCGGCAAGCGGAAACATACCTACGAGGTGCTTTTCGCTGGCGGTAATGTGGTGGAAACCAAGGTCACACCGGAGCGGCCGAAACCGGATACCTGGGTGCACGTCCAACCCGGTGACCTGAAGTCGGTCCTCGATCCGATCGGCGCTCTCCTCATCCCCGGCAATTCCGATGTCTGCGGCCAGACCCTGCCCGTCTATGACGGCGAAAGCCGCATGGATCTCGTTCTCTCGCCGAACCGCTCCGCAACCTTCTCCGCCGGCAGTGCCAAGGGCGAGGCCATCGTCTGTTCGGTCCGCTACGTGCCGAAGTCCGGTTACCGCCAGGGCCGCAAGGACATCGAATATCTGAAGTCGGTGAGCGGCATGGAGATCTGGTTTGCCAAGACTGCGACGCTGCAGCTATATGCACCTGTCTATGCGCGGATCCCGACCCGCTACGGAACCGTGCATGTGACGGCAGAGAAGTTCGACGGCTAGTTTCAGCGGGCGAGCCCCGCATCAGGGGATTTCATGAAGACCAAGGCAACGCTGATCGGGTTCACTGCGATCCTGATGTGGTCCTTTCTTGCGCTGATGACGGCGGCCTCGGGCACCATGCCGCCCTTCCAGCTTTCGGCCGTCACCTTTGCGATCGGCAGCCTGCCCGGCATCCTGTTGTTCATCGCCAAACCGGAGCGGTTGAAGGAGCTCCGCCAGCCGCCGAAGGTCTGGCTCGCCGGCGTCGGTGGCCTCTTCGGCTATCATTTTCTCTATTTCACCGCACTCCGGAATGCCCCGGCCGTCGAGGCCGGGCTGATCGCCTATCTCTGGCCGCTTCTGATCGTCGTCGGCTCGGCGCTCCTGCCGGGCGAAAGGCTCGGCTGGCACCATATCGTCGGCGCGCTGTGTGGCCTTGCCGGAACCGCGCTCATTGTCGGCAAGAACGGCTTCGCCTTTGATCCGGCCTATAGCCTCGGCTATTTCACCGCCTTGCTCTGCGCCTTCACCTGGGCCGCCTATTCGCTGATCAGTCGCAAGTTCGAGAAGGTGTCGACCGATGTCGTCACCGGCTTCTGCCTTGCGACATCGGCTCTATCGCTTCTCTGCCATCTCGCGCTCGAAACCACCGTCTGGCCAGATACGATGGCGCAATGGGCCGCGGTGATCGGGCTTGGGCTGCTTCCGGTCGGGCTTGCCTTCTATGTCTGGGACTATGGGGTGAAGAACGGCGACATCCAGATCCTCGGTGTTTCCAGCTATGCCGCGCCGCTTCTGTCCACGCTGATCCTGATCATTTTTGGCTTTGGCGAGATTAGCGTCAGAATTGGCCTTTCATGCCTGCTTATCACAGGTGGCGCTGTGCTCGCGGCTCGCGATATGGTTTTCCGCAAATCGGAGCGCGCGACCTGACGGGAGATTGAATGGCCACTGCGACCGGCATCCTCTGGCTTTCGGTCGCGCTCGGTACCAGCTATCTCTGGATCCTGCCGCGGGAGAAAACAGTGTTCCGGGCCGTCTGGAAGACGTTGCCTGTCCTGCTTCTCGCTCTCTATGCCTATGCCGTCGGCGCCCATCCGCTGCTGGTTGCCGCCCTTTTGTTCGGAGCCCTTGGCGACTGGTCGCTCGCCTTTGAGGGAGACCGTGCCTTTGTCGGTGGTGTCGCCGCCTTCCTCTCAGCCCACATCGCCTATGTGGCCTTGCTCGCGACGCTCACCGACCTCGACATTGCCTTTGCCGATCCCTGGCGGGTGATCGCCGGCGCGCTTGTCGCGATCCTGACCTTCGGCGTGCTTGTGCGCATCTGGAAGCCTGCCGGACGACTGGCGCTGCCCATCGGCGTCTATGTCTTCTTGTTCATGGTGCTTGTTTGGCTGACGCTCGGCCTCGCCAATCCGCTAGCCTTTGTCGGCGCGGCGCTTTTCATCCTCTCGGATATCGTGCTGACGATCCGCAAATACTGGACGGGCCCCGATCATCCGATCGATGGCATGGCCGCCTATTTTGTCTGGGTGACCTATTATGCCGCGCAGGTGATCCTGACGCTGACGCTGTCCGAGGTCTGATTGGCGGGCTTATGCGCCCGGTGCCCAGCCTGGCGGCGCCATTTCGAAAGCGGAAAAGTCGAAGCCGGGCGCTACGGTGCAGCCGACAAGGGTAAACTCGCCGAGACTTTCCGCCGCCTGCCATTCATCGGCATCAATGATCGCCTGAGGACGCTGACCGGCTGCGAGATCGAGCCCCAGCACGACCGTCTCCTGCGTCACGCCGTCCTTCGAACGGTGCAGGGCAAGTGGCGCACCGGCATAGAAGTGCCAGGCCTCCGCGGCATCCTTGACCTTGTGCCAGTGAGACCGTTCGCCGGCCTGCAGGAGATAGTAGATCGCCGTTGAATGGCCCCGGGGCCCGCCGTGTTCGTCCCGATAGGTTTCCACATACCAGCCGCCCTCGGGATGGCGCTGCATGCCGAGGGTTTCGATGATATCGGCTGCCTGCATCAGAAAGAGTCCTTGCGCTTGCGGATTTCCGCGAAGACCTCGTCGTTAGTCGCGCCTTCCATGCCGAGCGTGCTCCGGATATCCGGGTCGCCGGCGCGCAGGAAGGGATTGGTTTCCTTCTCCAGGCCGATGGTCGTTGGAATGGTGAAGTCGCCGCGCTTGCGCTGCATTTCGATCAGTTCGGCGCGGGATCTGAGCCTTGCATTCTCCGGATCGACCGTCAGTGCGAAGCGGGCATTGGAGAGTGTGTATTCATGGCCGAAATAGACAATGGTCTCGTCGGGCAGCGCCGCAAGCTTCTGCAGGGAATGCCACATGTCGAGCGCGGATCGTTCGAAGAGACGCCCGCAGCCGAGGGCGAAGAGCGTGTCGGCGGCAAAGAGCAGCATATCCTCGGGCAGGTAGTAGCAGATGTGCCCCGCCGTGTGGCCCGGCGTCTCGATCACCCGCACCGGTCGCTTGGCAAAGGTGAACTCGTCTTCGTCGCCCACGGTGCGATCGATGCCGGGGATCACCGCCGCCTCGTTGCGCGGCCCGATGATCTCGCAGCCGTATTTTTCCTTCAATGCCAGATTGGCCTCGACATGGTCACCGTGGTGATGGGTCGTGAAGATATGAGTGATCGTCCAGCCCCGCTTCTCCGCCGATGCCACGATTGGACCGAATTCCGGTGCGTCGATCGACGCAGTCTCCCCGGTTTCCGGGCAATGCAGGAGCACGCCGAAGTTGTCACTTCGGCAGAGGAATACCTCGATCTGCAGTGATTTCATTGTCGACCCGCTTTTTATGTCCCACCTCGTTGCCGGGAATGTACCCTCTTGCAGCTTGAAGTCCAAGGATGGGCTGCTAACAATAAGTTCATGCATGTCGATATCGTCGATCTGAGGCAGTTTTATTATACGATGCTCGGCCGAGTGGCGGAGCAATCGGTTGCCTTGGCGATTTCCTCGGTCTGGGCGCGCCTGCCGCAGGAACGGCTTGTAGGCCTCGGCTACTGTATTCCCTTTCTCGAACGCTTCCGTGCCGACACCGAGCGCACCATGGCCTTCATGCCGGCAGGGCAGGGCGCGGTGAACTGGCCGGTCGGCGAACCCTCGGCCACGGCGCTGGTCTTCGACGAGGAACTGCCTCTACCCGATAGTTCGGTCGACCGCGTTCTCATGGTTCATTCCCTCGAATTCGCCGAGAATCCGCGCGAAACGCTGAAGGAAGTCTGGCGCGTGCTGGCACCCGGCGGCCGCCTCGTCATCGTCGTACCCAATCGTCGTGGTGTCTGGGCACGCATGGAGCACACGCCCTTCGGTTCGGGCCGTCCCTATTCGCGCGGCCAGCTCACCGCGCTGCTGCGCGAGACCAACTTCACACCCGGCGCTTCGGCAGAGGCCTTGTTCTTCCCGCCGTCGAAGATCCGTGCAGTCCTGCGCCTTCGCCGCGGCTTCGAGCGGCTTGGCCGGGTTCTCTGGCCGGCCTTTTCCGGTGTCATCGTCGTCGAGGCGCAGAAGCGGCTCTATCAGGGACTGCCCGTTGCCGCGCGTGCTTCGCGCCGCGTCTTTGCGCCGGTGCTCGCACCACAGGGCGTGCCGACGACCCGCAATCGGTCTCCCGAGGTCTGAAAAGCGTAGAGTGTCGGATGTCCCCTCGCCAGGCTGCGGCGCTCGCCAGCCTCGACAAAGCGCGTTTTCCGCAGTAATCCCAATCCCATGTGAAGGGGTGGCCTCTTGCCATCCGATGGCCGGGAATGCGCCTCATGAACGCCTCGACGAAGCCGACACCCCGTGCCGGGGTCATGGAGATCGCCGCCTATGTTCCTGGCAAGGACCATGCGGGCGGGGCTTCCCGCGTCTTCAAGCTGTCGTCCAATGAAACGCCGGTGGGTCCAAGCCCGAAGGCCATGGACGCTTTTCGAATGGCGGCTGAAACGCTTGAGATCTATCCCGACGGACAGGCGCGCGTGCTGCGTGATGCGATCGCCGAGGTGCATGGGCTTAACCCGGCCAACATCCTCTGCGGCAATGGTTCGGGCGAGTTGCTGGCTCTGCTCGCCAACATTTATCTCGGACCCGGCGACGAAGCCATCATCACCGAACATGGCTTCCTGCTCTACCGCATCCAGATCCTGGCTGCCGGCGGCACGCCCGTGACGGTCATGGAAACCGATCGGCGCGTCGACGTCGATGCGATCCTTGCCGCCGTCTCCGCGCGCACGAAGATCGTCTTCCTCACCAATCCCGGCAACCCGACCGGCACCTATGTGCCCTATGCCGATATCAAGCGGCTGCATGCGGAGCTTCCGCCGCATGTCATCCTCGTGCTCGACGCCGCCTATGCCGAATATGTCCGCCGCAACGATTATGAGGCCGGTATCGAGCTGGTCTCCGCCAACCGCAACGTCGTGATGACCCGGACCTTCGCCAAGGTCTATGGGCTGGCATCGTTGCGCATCGGCTGGATCTATGGCCCCGCCGAGATCATCGACACGATGAACCGGGTGCGCGGACCGTTCAACATCAACACACCGGCTCTGCTCGCCGGGGCTGCCGCCATGCGCGACCAGGCACATGTGGCGAAAGCCGTCGAACACAATCAAGTCTGGCTCGCGCGGGTGTCCGAGGCGCTTACCGCTCTCGGCCTGGAGGTTACGCCCTCGGTGACCAATTTCATCCTGATCCACTTCCCCGATCAGGACAGAAAGCGGGCATCCGATGCCGATGCTTTCCTGACAGAACGCGGCTTCGTCTTGCGCGCCGTCTCGTCCTATGGTTTTCCCAATGCACTCCGCATGACGATCGGTAGCGAGGAGGCCAATACCGGCGTGATCGCTACCCTCACCGAATTCATGGAACGCTCCTGATGTCTGAAATCCTGTTCGACCGCATCGCCCTGATCGGTATCGGCCTCATCGGCTCGTCGATCGCAAGGGACATCAAGAAGCTCGGCCTGGCCAAGGATGTGGTCATCTCGACCCGCAGCCCCGAGACGCTGAAGCGGGCGGAAGAACTGGAGCTCGGCACGGTTTATGTCGCCTCCGTAGCCGATGCCGTGAAGGATGCCGATCTGGTCATCGTCTCCGTGCCGGTCGGCGCCTCGGAAGCGGTGGCGCAGCAGATCGCACCCAACCTGAAACCCGGCGCCATCGTTACCGATGTCGGCTCGACCAAGGCATCCGTCATCGCGCAGATGGCGCCGCATATGCCAGACAACGTGCATTTCATTCCCGGACACCCGCTGGCGGGTACGGAGAAGTCTGGTCCCGACGCCGGCTTTCCAGGTCTCTTCAAGGGCCGCTGGTGCATCTTCACGCCGCTCGAAGGCACGGATGCTCAAGCGATGGCCCGTCTGCGCGGTTTCTGGGAGGCGCTGGGATCGATGTGTGACGAGATGGATCCGCAGCACCACGACAAGGTGCTCGCCATCGTTTCGCATTTGCCGCACATCATCGCCTACAACATCGTCGGCACGGCGGATGATCTGGAAGCGGTGACGGAATCGGAAGTCATCAAGTATTCCGCTTCGGGTTTCCGCGATTTCACGCGTCTGGCCGCCTCGGACCCGACCATGTGGCGGGATGTCTGCCTGCACAACAAGGATGCGATCCTGGAAATGCTGGCGCGCTTTTCGGAGGACCTTGCCTATCTGCAGCGGGCGATCCGCTGGGGCGAAGGGGACAAGCTGTTCGAACTCTTTTCGCGCACCCGCACCATACGCCGTTCCATCGTTCAGGCAGGCCAGGATGTCGACGTGCCGGACTTCGGCCGTCACGCGCTCGACAAGTGAGCCAATTCCGCCGCCTTAAAGCGGCGGGATCTGTCCAAGCGGAATGAAGCCAAGCGATGCCACCCCGTTCTGGATGGTGATCTCGGCTTCGCTGTCGTCCCGGCCGAAGGCGAGTGCCCGCAGCACGTTGGCGACATTGTCGATCATGCTGGCTTGTTCCGGATAGGCCGTCTTCATGGCATCGCGCCAGGCACGGACCTGTTCGACCTGCAGTTTGATCCGCCCCGAGATCAGGCCGTCCTCACCCACTTCGAAGGGGCCGCTCAGCGTCAGAACACGGCCTTCGCCCATGTCGACCACCATGCGGCGCACCTCGCCCCTGGTGCCGTAGAGCTTCTGCTCCTGCGCGACACGGGGATCGAGCAGTCCGCCCTTGTCGGCGAAGGTGGCGTCGAGGCTTGCCGAGATGGGCGGAAGCGCAATCTGGGTGCCGCCAATCGAGACCGACATATCGCGGACCAGCGTCGCATAATCGAGATTGCCTTCGTTCTGGCGGACATGCGACTGGGCGCTCGGCGCCGTCATCTGCACCTGCATGTTCGAGACCGTCGAGGTGACCGTCGCATTCAGCCCTTCCATCATCAGCGAACTGCGCGAAAGGCCCGACAGTCCGATGCGGAAGCTGGACTGCATGTTGGTCCAGTCGATGGCGGTGTTGAAGCCGAGCGCGGAGCGTATTTCCGCCGGGCCATCCAGCTCCCAGACGACATGGCCTGGGTTGTAGATCTGGGCTGCCGCGCGCATCGAGCCGAAGGAGGCGGCCACGCCCTGGAAGTGATCGTCGAAGGCAAGTCGCGTGCAGTTCAGCCGGAAGCGGAAGGGATAGCCGCCAAGCGTCGCGTCCTCGCAGGTCGCGGTGACGCCTGCCGGATTTCCGCCGCCGAAGAAGGTCAGAATGCGTTTCTTCAGAAATTCCGCAGCAAAATACCAGCCGACACTATAGACAGCGATGACGAGGACGATCAAAACGCCGAGCCGGACAACCTTTCGGCTGATCGTGCTTTCCGGCGCGGTCGACATGGCCATGGGATGCTCCTCGTTGCGATCACTTCACGTGTCTTGGATTGGCGTGCGATATGGACGAATTTTGGGTCTTTGGCTACGGATCGCTGATGTGGAATCCGGGCTTTCCCTATGAAGAAAGAGTGCTTGCCCGGCTCGGCGGTTATCGTCGTTCCCTCTGTGTGCGCTCCTATGTTCACCGCGGAACCGAAGATAGGCCCGGCCTGGTGCTGGGGCTCGACCGCGGCGGCTCCTGCAAGGGTGTCGCCTTTCGGGTCGCGCCATCTTCGTGGCAGTCCACCGTTGACTATCTGCGCGAACGCGAACTCGTCACCAGCGTCTATCTCGAGCGCCACGTCCGCACCCAGCTTTCCGACGGCCGCTCTGTCCGGGCGCTCACCTACGTCATCGATCGGGCCCACCCGCAATATGCAGGCGCCGTCACGGTCGAGGAGGCGGCGCAGATCGTCGAGGGCGCCGTCGGTCGCTCTGGTCCCAATCCGGTCTATGTCGCCAATACCGTCGCCCATCTCAGGGAAATCGGCATCCGCGACCACTGGCTCGAGAGCGTGGCTTCCGCCATCACCGCGAACGGAGCCTGAAGCCCCAAACGCATTCCTGTCTTGAATGCGCTTAGAGCGCTCCGAGTTCCTTCAGCCTGTTCACGGCCGTGGGAGGCAGCGGCAGCTGCGGGTTATCCTTGGCCGTCTTGATCAGCAATTCGTCGCTTGCCGCCTCCAGGCGTTCCATCAGGGTTGCCTGCATGACGTCGGGATCGAGACCCGGCTCGATCGGCGGCAGGATGCGGACGACGAAGTGACCCGGAAAGCGCAGGAACTTGCGGCGCGGCCAGAAGAGACCGGGATGCATGGCGACGGGCACGACGGGCACGTTGATGTCGCGGTAGAGACGGGCGATGCCATATTTGTATTCCGGCGGCGCGCCCGGCGGGCGGCGGGTGCCCTCGGGATAGATGATCAGCTGGCGACCATTGGCCATTTCCAACTTGGTCCGTTCGATCACTTGAGCCATGACCTTGCCCTTGGCGCCGCGATTGACCGGGATCATCCGCTGCTTGGCGACATACCAACCGAAGACCGGGATCCACATCAGCTCGCGCTTCAGGATGTAGACCGGATCATCCAGCCAGGGAAGCAGCGCATAGGTGTCCCAGAAGGACTGGTGCTTGGGCGCCAGAATATAGCCGCCGCTCTTAGGAATGTTCTCCAGCCCCTCGACCGTAAACGTTGTACCTACGATTTTCTCCATCAGCCAGTGATTGGCGCGTGCCCAGTCCTTCGGCACAAAGAAGGCCTTCTTGCGCGGCAAGAGGAAGTAGATCGGCGACAGCACGATCATCCTGAGGATGAGGTTCGCGTAAAAGGCGATGTTGAAGAGAATGGAACGCAGGGCAATCATATCGTGGGGCTCTCGAGGGCGGGCGAAACCGTCATTAGAGCAAAAGTCCCGCCAGCAAAAGCGCTAGCTTCTTCTTGCTGGTCAGGATGTGCGTCCAGATTCGGTGATTTCTCCGTCCGGACGCAGGCCCTGATCACGGCTCCATCCGGTCACGCCCCTGACATAGGCAATCACCGTCTTCCCGTATTCGGCCAGCATGGTGCGCATCGCATCCGGCTCGCTGTACCAGGCGCGCGTCTTCAGATCGGCATTGACCACGGGATAGCCGATGAATTCGGTGTCTGGATCGCTGCGGCGCAATTCCATCAGGCTGCGGGAGAGATGGTAGTTGCTGGTGACGACTAGGATGGAGCGATAGCCCTTGTCACGGATCCAGATCGCCGTCTCGTTGGCATTGCCGATCGTGTCGATCGCGGCATAGCCGATATCGACGCAGCAGTCGAAGAGGTCGGGTGAGGTGCGCGTCGCCTTGCGGATCTGGCCTGCGGTGGTCGCGGGATTGACCCCCGAGATCAGAAGTCTTTCGCCGTAGCCGCGCTTCAGAAGATCGATCGCCTGCTCGATGCGCTGGTACCCTCCGGTCAGAACGACGATCGCATCTGCCTTCACCGTCTCGGGCGGACGCATGTTGCTCACCGAATCAGCGAAGATCAGAAAGCCGGCCACCAGCACCGCGGCGCTGAGGATCACGAGCATCCCGCCATAGCGCAAAGCCCGGCGTATCAGGCCTTTGCGCGCAAAGAGGCCGTCTCCGGAAGGAGGGCGGTCGCCGTCACGCAGCGGTTGATTCGAGGTCATCCGATCCATGCTCATAGCCCGTGAATAGCCGGGATTTCCCACAGCGAACAGGCGGCTTTAAGGCAAGTCAACATGCGAGATTTCATCAATCGTCGAGAAGGCCGTCCGTGCGGGCCGGATCGGAGCGAATGAGATCGATTTCATAGATCGTGCGCATGACCGTCAGGCGCGCCGTGATGGTGGTCAGAAGCGCGATCACGATCATCGTCGCGAAGATGCCGAGATAGCCACCCCAGCCGATCGTGAAGGTACCGAAGAGTGCCGTCGCCTGGTCGCTTTCCGGTGTTGCCAGCGAGCGGCTTTGCCAGAAACTGGCAAGTGCAAAAAAGCTTGCTGCCAGCACGGCTCCGACGGCTGCGCCCTTCATGCTGATCTTCAGAAAGTGTTTCTGAAACTCCTGGGCGACGAAGCTGCCCTCCGCGCCGACGAAATGCAGCACCTCGATTATGTGGCGATTGCCCGACAAGGCACCGCGCGTCGCAAAGACCACCGTCAGCACCATCGCGGTGAAGACGAGGATCAGGATGCCCGAGCCGATCAGCACCGTCGTGCGGGCCATCTGCACCAGCCGGTCGACCCAGGTGCGATGGTCGTCGAGGAAGGCCTGTGGCACTTCTTCATTCAGAAGCGCGCGCATGGCGTCGAAGTCTGGCGGATTGGTCTCGTCGATGGTGATCACGATCAGTCGTGGAACGGGCAGGTCTTCGAGGTTGAGCCCCGTGCCGAGCCAGGGTTCGAGCAGGCGCGCTGTTGCGCTGTCATCCATGATCTGGCCGTCACGGGTGCCGACGAAGGTCAGCGCCAGATCGCGCGCCTTCACAAGGGCGGCCCCCATGTCTAGGCCTTCTTCGGGTTTGATCTGGATGGTAATCTCGCGAGAGATCTCGCTCTGCCAGCCGGCGGCCGTGGCGCGGACCATGGAAACGCCGCCAAGCGTCAGGCAGGCGAGAAAGGCCATGATGGCGATCACCACCATCAGCGCATTGCCCTGGATGTTCGACGGCGGCAGGATCGGACCTGTCGGCCTCACCGTCATCTCGATGCGGCGCTTCTTTTGACCAGGCGTCTGGTTTGGGTTCTGGGGGATCTCATTCATAGATGTCGAGCCGCCCGTCGGTGAGGATCATGCGGCGTGCATCCACCTGGTCCATCAAGGCCAGATCATGGGTGGCAATCACCACCGCCGTGCCGAGACGGTTGAGCTCCAGGAAGAGGCTCAGGAGCCGGCGTGCCATGGGCGGATCGACATTGCCTGTCGGTTCGTCTGCGAGGAGGATCTCCGGCCGGTCGATCAGCGCGCGGGCAATGGCCACGCGCTGCTTCTCGCCACCCGAAAGCACCGGCGGCAGCACGTTGATGCGCTCGCCGAGGCCCACCCATTTCAAGAGTTCAATGACATCCTGCTTGTAGGTCTGTTCGGCTTTGCCGCGTACGCGCAAGGGGAGCGCCACGTTCTCATAGGTCGTCAGGTGGTCGAGTAGGCGGAAATCCTGAAAGACGATGCCGACGCGACGACGGAGCATCGGCAGTTCATTGCGGGGTATGCTGGTGATATCGCGGCCAAAGCTCTTGATCAGTCCGCGCGTCGGCTGCAGCGACATGAAGAGCAGACGTAGAAGCGTCGTCTTGCCGGCGCCCGACGGGCCGGTCAGGAACTGGAAGGACCCCTTCGGCAGGTCGAAGGTCAGGTCGCGGAGGATCTCCGGTCCCATCCCATAGCGCAGGCCGACATTTTCGAAATGGATCAAAGGGGGCCCAGTCTGACGTGTCCGAGGTCTGGGGCGCGTAAACGACGATCGTAAACGGCCGGTAAACATGCCCCAGGGCGCCTGGCTTTCTCAGCCGTCTTTCCGAAGCATTAACCAATTGAATTTACGACTGGTGAGGATTCGTTTCAACCGCCGACTTTCGGGGTATCCGATTTTGGCTGTGCGAAAGGTCCGCACACATGAGCGCTTTCCGTCACCAGAAGCAGGCCGCCGCCGCGGACCTCGATCTCCTGCCGCCGGATCGTGCCCGCCGACGGATCGATCACCAGCACCAGCGTGCCGCGCGTCACGAAGTCGTCGATGCGCAGTTCGTCACGGTCCGTGAGACCCCGAAGGCATCGCCGCGCCCGGCTGCATCCGCGTCTTCGGCATCACTAACTCCCGATCTGAGCGCGATCCTCCGCACCGCAGTCTACGCCATCGAACAGCGTCTGCAACGGCTGTCGGACGTCGCTTTCTCCCTTCTGGTGGCGATTGCCTTCGTTTCCATCTTCTCGCTTGCCGGGCAGTTGGTCTTCGGCGACGGTGAGCATCCGGAGATTGCCGCCAAGCCGCTTGACTTCACGCATGTCAACCTGACGCCACAGGACCGCAACGGGATGCGTGTTCTCCTGCTCAATGCCATCGTCGAGAACCGCACCGCCCGGGAAGTGTCGGTGCCCAAGCTTCGTGCCGATCTTCTCATCGACGGGCAGGTGATCGCCAGCACCTATATCGAGCCGCCAGTGTCGAGCCTCGATGGCGGCGAGAGCCGCGGCATCGTCACCCGTCTCCAGCATCCCGGTGGAAAAACGCCGGAAGTCCGGCTTTCCTTCGAAGAGTCGGGTGCCTAAGCCCTTGCCAGTGTGCTAAGGCCCTTGCCTTTCCGGCATGCCGCCGGCCAAGGACCTGAGGTCGACAAGCGAGGAGTTCCCCATGCCCGTAGTTCGCGGAAAGAACATCGAACCGCTCTTTACCGCCGAGCAGATCCGGCAGCGTAATCTCGAACTCGCCCAGGATATCATCAAGGGCCCCTGCGACGACCTCCTGGTCATTTCGGTGCTGAAGGGCTCGTTCATCTTCGCCGCCGACCTCATTCGTGCGTTGCATGATGTCGGCCTCGCCCCCGAAGTCGAATTCATCACCCTGTCCAGCTATGGCACAGGCATGGTCTCCCAGGGCGTGAAGATCATCAAGGACATCGACAGCGACGTGAAGGGGCGCAATATCCTCCTGATCGACGATATTTTGGAGTCCGGCCGCACCCTGCTTTTCGCCAAGGAACTGATGTTCGAGCGGGGTGCCGCCAATGTCACGATCGCCGTGCTTCTCGACAAGAAAGTGAAGCGAAAAGAACAGTTTGAGGCTGACTATGTCGGCTTCGAATGCCCCGACTATTTCGTCGTGGGCTACGGCATGGATGTGGCCTATGCCTTCCGCGAACTGCCCTTCGTTGGCGTCGTCACCGGCGACGCGTGAGCCGTTTCAAAAGGAAACATCTCGCCCCCTGACGGCAGTGAGCTGTTAACCATCACGCCGGACGACCAGTCCGGCGTTTACCACTCGACAAGGAAAGTCTGGTGATTTGCCTCTCGCAAGGCTGAAAAGAACGCGGGAGAAGACTTCAACCATGGCGAGAATCCTCATCACCGAAGACGAAGACTCCCTGCGCTCCTTCGTGGCGCGTGCGCTCCGCCTCGACGGTCACGAGACGCATGAAGCCGCCGATGGCGCGGAAGGTCTCGAAAAGCTCTCCGAAGGGGCCTTTGACCTGCTTCTGTCGGATATCCGCATGCCCGTCATGGACGGCATCGAGCTTGCGCATCGCGCCCATTCCGAATTTCCGGCCATGAAAATTCTGCTGATGACCGGCTATGCCGAGCAGCGCGAACGCGCAGACGACCTCTCGGCAAAGATCGTCGATGTCGTCTCGAAGCCCTTCGCGCTGCCGGATATTCGCAAGGCCGTTGCTTCGGCGCTTGCCGGCTGAGGCAGCCGACTACATCGCTCAACAAACAAACGCCCGCTGATGCGGGCGTTGTCGTTTCTGTAAAACCGCTACGGCCTCACTGGATGTCGAGCAATCGCTCCAGATAACGCCGCTCGATCTCGGGGCTCGAGTTCTCGCCGAGTTTCTCGCGGATCGCTTCGAGGATTTCGCGGGCACGCTGGACATCGATCTCGTCGGGAACCTTGACCTGCTCGCCGAAATCCGGACCGCTGGTGGCGCGGGGGCGGCCGAGGGGATCGCGACCATCCTGATTGCCCTGACCCTGACCCATCTGCGGACCCTGGCCACCCTCGCCCTGCTGCGCCTGCATCATCTGGTTCATCATGTCGCGAGCGCCCTGGCGAAGCGCCTCCATGGCGCGTCCCTGGCCTTCGACGGCCGGGCCGCCCTGACCCTGGCCAAGCGCCTCGCCGGCGCCCTGCATTTCCTGCTGGGCTTCGCCGAAACCGGGGCCGGGCTCCATTCCCATGCCTTCGAGGCCTTCCTGCAATTCGCCAAGCTGCTGGCCAAGCTGCTCCTGTTGTTCACGCAGCTGTCGGAGCGCCTCGCGCAATTGCTCGGCGGTTATGCCGTCCAGGCCCTGCTGCCCCTGCTCGCCCTGTTGCTGCTGACCCTGCTGCTGCTGGCCTTCAGCGCCTTCTTCGCCCTGCTGCGGATCGCCGCGTTGCATGCGGTCGCGCAGCGCCTGATCCAGACGGAAGGTCTCGTCCATCAGCCGTTGCTGCTCCTGCATGATCTCGCCGAGCTTGTCGATCTGGCGGCGGGCTTCGCTGTTCTGCTGCTGCTGGCCCTGCTGCGGGCGTCCGGCCTGCAGGTTGTTCATCATCCGCTGCAGTTCCGAGAGCAGCTGCTGTGCCTGGTCGCGATTGCCGGAGCGGGCGAGGTTCTCCAGCTGGTCGAGCATGTTGTCGAGATCCTGCTGGCGCAGCATGTTCTGGGCATTCTGCTGCGGCTGGCCCTGCTGGTTGGGCATGCGCTGCGCGAGGGCCTGCAGGAATTCCTGCATTGCCGAGCGCAGCTCTGCCATCAGCCGCTGGATTTCTTCATCAGAGGCGCCGTTTTCCAGGGCATCGGACAGCGCCTGCTGGGCGTCGCGCAGGCGTCGTTCGGCGAGTGACAGGTCACCATCCTCGATGCCGAGCGCGATTTCCCAGAGATAGTCGGCGGTATCCTTCAGCTGTTCTTCGCCGCGCGCCATGTTCATGCGGGCGCGGGCGCTTTCCAGCGCAATGAAGTTGCCGAGATCGGGGATCGTCTCGTCTGCGCGCAGCACCAGTGCTTCGTTCAGCGCGATCGCCTGCGGCATCTGGCGGGTGTCGAGCGCAAAGACCTTGCGCTGCTCGGCAACGGCTGCTGCGAGCGGCTCGTTGAAATTGCGGCCGGGCAGCCGCATCTCGATCGGCTCGCTGCGGCCGGTCTGGCCCGCACCGTCGGTCGCCACCAGCGTGATTTTCACCATCTGGCCAGCGAGCGGATGCTCTGTGATGTTGCGGCTCGCCACGCCCTTGGTGTCACGGGCATTGTGACGCGGCAGGTCAAGCTTGTAGTCCGGATGCGGATAGAGCGGCGTCGCGCCGGCTTGCTCCTCCAGCGGGAGGATCTCGGCATGGGCCTTTTGCAGGCCATAGTCGTCCTTGGCGGTAAAGGCGATTTCGAGTGCGCCGTTGATGGCGCGGCGCGGTGTGCCGTCAAAGGCGATCTCGGGTGCCCTGTCCGGTGTGACACCGATCGTCCAGGTTCGGTCGGCCACGCGCAGTTCGCCGGCCTCGTTCAGTTCCAGCTCATGGGTGCGCGCGACCATCGGGGCGTTCGGAGCCGGGGCCGGGGGCGGCGTCGGAACGGCCGTCTGACTCCTTGCGTCAATCTCGGAGCCTGCCGTTGGCATGCGGGCAGCATCGTCCTTCTCGGCGACGTCGAGAACTGTGCCGTCCGCCTGTTTGACGAACAGAACCTTCTCGTCCGAGGGGCCGCCGCTGATGCGCACGGTGACCTTGGACTTCTGCGGCACGGTTACGCCGGCCACGTCCTGGGTGCCGAGGCCAGACAGGAAGACCGGCGGCTGGCCTGTATAGCCGGGTGGCGTGATCCAGGCGTCGATGCGAAGTGCCGGTGCCTCGCTTTCCGGCACATGCTGGCGGAAGGCGTCGGCAATCTGGCCTGCGCCATTGGAGCCGGAATAGGCGAGCGCCGTCACGAAGAGCAGGGCCGGCACGGCGCGCAGGGCATAACGGTCGTAGCGGGCGATGTCCGGCTGCGGCAGGCCTGCATCGAGCGCTGCAATGCGCTCGGCCATACGCCGCTGGTGTTCCTGCCAGAGGGCGCGGGCGAAGGGCGTGTCGGCGGAGAGCTGATCGTCCTGCACCGCCACCGGCTGGTGGGCCAGCCCATTGCGCTCTTCAAGCAGCCTGTCGGCTTCCGGAATGCTCGGCAGACGAACTTTGAGGAAGGGCAGGAAGGAGGCGACGAAGGCAAAGACGAGGATAAAGACGATCGCGAGGCGGACGAGATCCGGGACCTCACGATAAACGCCGAACCAGGCGAGCGCGACGAAAAGGGCGGCAATGCCGAAGACTGGCAGGAAAAGCGGCAGCAGGCGTTCGGCAAACAGCACGGAGCGAGCGAGCACACGCTTGACGCCGACGCGCCGCGCAAGCTTCGGGTCGTCCTTCAAGGCGCCTTTCCTGTGGCCGGCCGGGCGGGAAGAGCTCATCCGTCTGGTCTCCGAGAGCGCCGCGCATTGTCACGGCTGATTGTTCTCGAAGATAGCAGTCTTTGTGGCGAAGACGAGGGCGACACATAAAAGGCGGGAGTTTTTCCCGCCTCATCGCCGAATTGTGAATGGTTCAGGCGAGCCAGTCCGGGACGCTGTCGAGTGCGATCAGGTCCTCATAGGTCGGACGCGGGCGAATCACGTGAAAGTCGTTACCGTTGACCAGCACCTCCGGCACCAGCCTGCGGGTGTTATAGGTTCCGGCCTGGACGGCGCCATAGGCTCCAGCGGAGCCGACCGCGATCAGATCGCCCGGCTTCGGCATTGCCATTTCGCGGTCGAGCGCCAGATAGTCGCCGGTCTCGCAGACGGGGCCCACGACATCGGCTTTGATACGCGGGGCGTTCGCTGCCGAAATCACCACCGGCTTGATCTCGTGATAGGCCTCGTAGAGCGTCGGGCGGATCAGGTCGTTCATCGCGCCGTCGACGATGACGAAGGTCTTGTCGCCGCCGTCCTTCACATAGATGACCTCGGTCACCAGGATGCCGGCATTGCCGACGATCAGGCGGCCGGGCTCGGTCACGATGCGGCAGTTCAGCTCCGAAAGCTGGTCCTTGACGATCTTCGCATAGGCGTCGGGCTCGGGCGGCGGATTGTTGTCGTCCTTGTAGGGGATGCCCAGGCCTCCGCCGACATCGACGTGGTCAATGCTGTGACCATCGCCGCGCAGCGTCTCTACGAGTTCGCGCAGCAGGCGGAAGGCGTCTTCGAAGGGCTGCAGATCGGTAATCTGGCTGCCGATATGCATGTCGATACCGGAGACCTGGATGCCTTCCAGCGTCGCTGCACGGGCATAGACGGCGCGGGCGCGCTCGTAGGAAATGCCGAACTTGTTTTCCTTCTTGCCGGTCGAGATCTTAGCATGGGTCTTGGCATCGACGTCAGGATTGATGCGGAAGGAGACATGCGCCTTCTTACCGGCCTTGATGGCGCGCTGGTTCAGGATTTCCAGTTCCGGCTCGCTCTCGACGTTGAAGCAGTAGATGCCGGCTTCGAGGCCTAAATCCATCTCGCTCGGCGTCTTGCCGACGCCGGAGAACATGATGCGCTCTGCCGGGATGCCGGCTGCCAGCGCGCGGCGGAGTTCGCCTTCCGAGACTACGTCTACGCCGGCGCCGAGGCGACCCAGCGTCTTCAGAACGGCCTGGTTGGAATTGGCCTTCATCGCGTAGCAGACGAGCGCATCGACGCCATCAAAAGCCTTGGAAAAGACCTTGTAGTGACGCTCCAGCGTCGCCGTCGAATAGCAGTAGAAGGGCGTGCCGACGGCGCGCGCGATCTCGGGGATGGCCACGCCTTCGGCGTAGAGGACGCCGTCGCGATACTCGAAATGGTTCACGGGTTAAGCCCTGTCAAAGAAGCGGATCGAGAAGGAAGGGGCTGTCCGGCGTTGCCGGCGCCTCGGCACCGCGCTGGTTCTGCTGGCTCGCAGGTGTGCTCGGCGGATCTAGATCGCCCTTGCGGCCGCAGGCGGACAGAGCCAGCGAGGCGGCCAGCACAATAGAGAGCGTAAGCGTCGTGCGTTTCAGCGAATTCACCATGACCCGGTCCATGAAGATATTGTTGTGCTAGCGTGTACAGAAAAAAGGGGCGCTTGTGCACCCCTGATCTCGTGATGTGTCGCGCATGTGCGCGTGATCGATTGCCCTGTCAGTTGCGGGCCCGCCACCAGGCAATCTGCTTCCTGACTTCGGAAGGCGCCGTGCCGCCAAAGCTCTTGCGGCTGGCGACCGAGGCTTCAACCGTCAGGACGTTGAAGACGTCGGCCGTGATTGCCGCATTGATGCTCTGCAGTTCTTCCAGCGAAAGCTCCGCGAGATCGCAGCCCTTCTTCTCGGCCATGGCAACGGCATTGCCGGTCACATGGTGGGCGTCACGGAAGGGGAGGCCGGCTTCCCGCACCAGCCAGTCAGCAAGGTCGGTCGCGGTCGAGTAACCGGAGCCCGCAGCCGCTTTCATCTTGTCGGTGCGGATGGTCATGTCGGTGACCATGCCGGTCATCGCGGCAATCGCCAGTTCCAGGCTTTCGGCGGCGTCGAAGACCTGTTCCTTGTCTTCCTGCATGTCCTTGGAATAGGCGAGCGGCAGGCCCTTCATGACGGTCAATAGGGCAATCAGCGAGCCGTTGATGCGACCAGTCTTGGCGCGCACCAGTTCGGCGGCGTCAGGGTTTTTCTTTTGCGGCATGATCGACGAGCCGGTGGAGAAGGCGTCCGACAGGCGGATGAAGCCGAATTGCGGCGTCGACCAGATGACGATTTCCTCGGCGAGACGCGACAGGTGTACCGCGCAGATCGAAGCGATCGAGAGGAATTCGAGCGCAAAGTCACGGTCGGAGACGGTATCGATCGAATTGCGGGTCGGCTCGCGGAAGCCGAGGGCTGCCGCCGTCATGTGGCGGTCGATCGGGTATCCGGTACCGGCAAGCGCTGCGGCCCCGATCGGGCTTTCGTCCAGATGCTCGATCGCATGGCGCACGCGCTGGCGGTCACGGCCGAACATCTCGACATAGGCCATGCAGTGATGACCGAAGGTCACCGGCTGGGCTGTCTGGAGATGGGTAAAGCCAGGCATGACGGTGTCGGCATGTTCTTCGGCTCGGTCGAGGAAGGCTGCGATCAGACCGGACAAAGCTGCTTCCGTCTTCTGCAGTTCTTCTTTCACCCAGAGGCGGAAATCGAGCGCCACCTGGTCGTTGCGCGACCGGGCGGTATGAAGGCGGCCGGCGGCCGGGCCGATCAGTTCGGCAAGGCGCGCCTCGATGTTCATATGGATGTCTTCGAGCTTGCGCGAGAAGACGAATTGACCGCTTTCAATCTCTGACAGGATCGTGTCCAGGCCGTGAAGGATCTTGTCTTTATCTTCGTTCGAGATAATGCCTTGTTGCGCCAGCATGGTCGCATGCGCTTTTGAGCCGCGGATATCCTGGGCGTAAAGCTTCTTGTCGAAACCGATGGAGGCATTTATCTCCTCCATAATGGCCGAAGGGCCCGAGGCGAAGCGACCGCCCCACATCTGGTTGGAGGATTTGGTGTCCTTGATGTCCTCGGCCATGAAGTGCCCGTCCTGGAGAATGACATGACAGAAAAGAAACCCGCGGGCCTCTTCCCTACCAAGCTGGTTGCGATTGCGGCGGTGGCCGGCATCGTCGCCGGCGCGGCTGCGGTATACGTGAATCAGACCATGTCTGGCAATGCCGTGGAGACCGCAGATGCCGCGCAATGCGAGGGATCCGTCGCCAGGGCGGAGGCGCTGACGCCCTATCTGAAGGGCGATGTCGCGGCCATGATCCCGGTCAGCGAACCGAAGCTCATCCAGGGGCTGACCTTCCAGGACAAGGAAGGTACACCGATGACCATGGCAAACTTTGCCGACAAGACGGTGCTGATCAATCTCTGGGCGACCTGGTGTGTGCCCTGCCGTGAGGAAATGCCAGCTCTCAACAACCTGCAGACGGCGGCTGGGGGTGAGGCGTTTCAGGTGCTTGCGATCAATATCGACACCGGCGATGTCGAAAAGCCACAGACCTTCCTCGAGGAAACCGGCGTCGACGCACTCGGTCTCTATCGCGACGCTTCCATGGGCGTCTTCAACCAGTTGAAGCGCGAGGGCCTTGCCTTCGGTCTGCCGGTCACGCTGCTCGTTGATGGCAGGGGGTGCCTGCTCGGTAGCATGAACGGTCCGGCCGTCTGGGACGGCGCGGACGCCAAGGCGTTGGTGATGGCGGCAGCGACGGGCAGCTGAACCGCTGCCCGCTATCGGTCAGTCCTGAAACAGCCGCGGCCTGAGGATTTCGATGAAGCCCTCATCGCCCTTCGCCTTGGCGAAGTCGGGGGAGACGTCGAATTCGACGGTCGTGCCATCTGTCGTTCCGGCAAGCACCCGTCGCGAGCCTGGGCGATCCAGAACCCGCTGGATGGTTGCCGCGACACCCTTTGAGGCATCTTCGCTCCAGACGACATCGGTCGGACGGAAGAGAAGCTCGGCCGGTCCATCCTTCAGGCCGTCCGCCGCATAGGTCATGTTGCAGACGGTCGCCTGTCCGTTCACAACACTCGCCTTCAGCGCATTGGTGTCGCCGAGGAAGCGCATGACGAAGGCGTTGGCCGGATGGCGGCAGACTTCTTCCGGCGTGCCCTGTTGAACGATCTTGCCCTTGTCGAGGATGACGACGCGATCGGCGAGGTCGAGCGCTTCTTCCTGGTCATGGGTGACGAAGAGCGTGGTGATGCCGAGTTCGTCATGGATGGAACGTAGCCAGCGGCGCAGGTCGCGGCGCACATTGGCGTCGAGCGCGCCGAAGGGCTCGTCGAGCAAAAGCACGCGGGGATCGACCGCAAGCGCACGGGCAAGCGCCACGCGCTGGCGCTGGCCGCCGGAGATCTGGCCGGGAAAGCGCTCACCCAATCCAGCGAGCTGGACGAGGGAGAGCAGTTCTTCGACCCGCCGATCGATGTCGGCGGTCGAGCGCTTCAGCTTCGAGACCTTCATGCCGAAGGCGATATTCTCGGCGACCGTCATATGCGGGAAAAGCGCATAATGCTGGAAGACGAAGCCGACGCCGCGATCGCGCACGGGAATGTCTGTCGCATCCTCTTCGCCGAAATGGATCTGGCCGCCATCGGCAAATTCGAGGCCGGCGACCATGCGCAGGATGGTCGTCTTGCCGGAGCCCGAGGGGCCGAGCAGCGCCACCAGTTCGCCGCTCTTGATGTCGAGCGAGACGCCATGCACGGCGCGGAAGGTTTCGAAGGTCTTGACGACCGTGTCGAGGCGAATGTTCACGAAATCTTCTCCGAAGTATTGCCGGCGAGCGTGGCCGGTCGGTTCCGGCGTCCTGCGCCCTGGCGTTCGAGCAGAACCTTGGCCACCAGCGTGACCAGTGCCAGCGCGGCGAGCATTGAGGCGGCAGCGAAGGCGCCGACGGCGTTGTAGTCCTGGTAAAGCAGCTCGATATGCAGCGGCAGCGTATTCGTCTGGCCACGGATGTTGCCGGAGACGATCGACACGGCGCCGAATTCACCCATGACACGGGCATTGCAGAGCACGACGCCGTAAAGCATCGCCCATTTGATGTTGGGCAGCGTCACCGACAAGAAGGTGCGCAAACCGCTCGCACCCAGCGAGGTTGCAGCCTCCTCGAGATCGCGCCCCTGCGCCTGCATCAGCGGGATCAGTTCGCGGGCGACGAAGGGTGCGGTGACGAACATCGAGGCGAGCACGATGCCCGGCAGGGCAAAGAGGATCTTCAGGCCGGCGCTGTCGAGGGTGGGGCCGAATATGCCCTGCAGGCCATAGACGAAGAGATAGGCGACGCCGGCGACAACAGGCGAGACCGAGAAGGGAATCTCGATCAGGATCGTCAGCAAGCGCTTGCCGCGAAAATCATGCTTGGTGATCGCCCAGGCGGCCGCCACGCCGAAGATGGTGTTGATCGGTACCGCAATCAGCGCCGTCATCACCGTCAGCCATATGGCATGGCGCGTGTCGGGGGCAGCGATCGTCTCGAGGAAGAACGGCACGCCCCTGGAAAAGGCCTCTAGGCCGATCACCGCCATTGGGGCGACCACGAAGAACAGGACGAGAAGCAGCACCGCGCCGATCAGCGCGTATTTGAAAAGGGGCGCATCGCCGACGCGGGGCGGGCGTCGTCCCGAGGTTGACTGGCTCATGGTTCAGCCTTTCACCGTGTAGCGCAGGGCGCGGGCCTGCAGGTAGTTGGTCACCGCCAGCATGACGAAAGCGGCAAACAGCATCACAGAGGCGATCGCGGCCGATGCCGGATAGTCGTATTCCTCGAGCCGGATGAAGGCGAGAAGGGCCGTGATCTCGGTCGAGAAGGGCTGGTTGCCGGCGATGAAGATGATTGCGCCGAACTCGCCGAGGCTGCGGGCAAAGGCGAGCGAGGTGCCGGCAAGCAAGGCAGGCGTCAGAAGCGGCAGTATCACGCGGCGGAAGATCGACCAGTCGCTGGAGCCGAGCGTCTGGCCGGCTTCTTCAAGCGCCGGGTCGAGCTCTTCCAGCACCGGCTGTACCGTGCGCACGATGAAGGGCAGGCTGGTAAAGGCCATGGCGACCATGATGCCGAGCGGCGTATAGGCGACCTTGATGCCGATTTCGCCAAGCGCCGAGCCAAACCAGCCGTTCGAGGCAAACAGCGTCGTCAGCGAAATACCGGCAACGGCCGTCGGGAGCGCGAAGGGCAGGTCGACCAGCGCGTCGACAATACGGCGGCCGGGAAAGCGATAACGCACGAGAACCCAGGCAAGCGCGAGACCAAAGACGAGATTGAATAGGGTCGCCACCAGCGCCGAGCCGACCGTCACGCCATAACTCGCCACGGCGCGTTCGGAAGATACGATGCGCCAGTAGTCTGCGGGTCCAAGGCTTGCTGCCTTGAAGATCAGGGCTGCCAGCGGCAACAGGATGATGATCGCGGCATAGACCAGCGTGATCCCGAGGGACAGTCTGAAGCCCGGCAATATGCGGCGTGTCAACGTCGTCGTCCTTTCATGAGAAAACCGGCGGATGATCCGCCGGTCCTGACATCGATCGAATACCGTGCTTAGCGGCTGCCATAGATTCCATCAAGGATGCCGCCTTCGGCGAAATGCTCCTCGGAAACCTTGGCCCAGCCACCGAACGCATCTTCGACGGTCACGAGGCGGATCTCCGGGAACTGGTCCTTGTATTCGGCAGCAACCGCCTCGTCATGGACGCGGTGACCGAATTCAGCGGCGATCTTCTGACCTTCCGGCGAATAAAGGAAGTCGAGATACTTCTTGGAGAGTTCCTGACTTCCCTTGGCATCGGCAACCTTGTCGACGATCGCGACCGGGAATTCGGCGAGCAGGCTCACAGAGGGAACCACCTGCTGGAACTTGTCTTCGCCATATTGCTTGGCGATCGACTTGGTCTCGGCTTCAAAGGTGATGATCACGTCGCCGATCTCGCGCTCGACGAAGGTCGTCGTTGCGGCGCGGCCACCGGTGTCGAAGACCGGCACGTTGTCGAAGATCTTGTCGACGAATTCCGTCACCTTGGCTTCGTCGTCGGCGAACTTCTCCTTCGCGTAGGCCGTGGCCGCGAGATAGGTGTAGCGGGCATTGCCCGAGGTCTTCGGGTTGGGGAAGATCACCTGCACGTCGTCACGGGCGAGATCGTCCCAGTCCTTGATGCCCTTCGGATTGCCGGCACGCACCAGGAAGGACGGGAAGGAATAGAAGGGCGAGGCGTTGTTCGGGAATTCCGACTGCCAGCCTTCGTTGATGAAGCCGTTCTTGGCGAGGAATTCGACGTCCGACACCTGGTTGAAGGTGACCACGTCAGCTTCAAGTCCCTCGACGATCGCACGCGCCTGACGCGAGCTGCCGCCATGCGACTGGTCGATGGTCACACCCGGATTGGCGTTGATGAAGGCTTCATTCTGGGCTGCAAAGATTTCGCGTGCGATGTCATAGGAGGCGTTGAGCAGCTTGTCTGCGGCGCTGGCTGAAACCGGCAGGGAAAGTGCTGCGAGGGCGGCGCTCAAGAGGAGGAGGCGTTTCATGGACTGGTACTCCGGTATGCGGGGGATCTCTATCTGCCCCGCAAACTAGAGGGTCGGCCCGTCTCTTCCGAGGAATGGCCGACCAATGATTGCCCGGAGGGGCAAATATCTTTCCGCCGGAGGGTCCCCCGCCGGAATGGTCCATCAGCGCGTCGGAACCGGCACTTCGCCGCGATAGTCGTAGAAGCCGCGGCCAGACTTGCGACCGAGCCAGCCGGCCTCGACATATTTGACCAGCAGCGGGCAAGGACGGTACTTCGAGTCCGACAGGCCCTCATGCAGCACCTGCATGATCGAAAGACAGGTATCGAGACCGATGAAGTCAGCCAGCTGCAGCGGGCCCATCGGGTGGTTTGCGCCGAGCTTCATGGCCGTGTCGATCGCCTCGACCGAGCCCACGCCTTCATACAGCGTGTAGATCGCCTCGTTGATCATCGGCAGCAGGATGCGGTTGACGATGAAGGCCGGGAAGTCTTCGGCCACCGTGATCGTCTTGTCGAGCGAGGAGACAAAGTCCTTGGCGGTGGCGAAGGTGGTCTCGTCGGTCGCAATGCCGCGCACCAGTTCGACGAGCTTCATGACCGGAACCGGGTTCATGAAATGGATGCCCATGAAGCGCTCTGGCCGATCGGTGGCAGAGGCAAGGCGGGTGATCGACAGCGAGGAGGTGTTGGTCGCAATCAGCGCTTCGGGTTTGAGCACCGGGCAGAGGGCCGCGAAGATCTTGCGCTTGACGCTCTCGTCTTCCGTTGCCGCCTCGATGACGAGATCTGATGGAGCGAGATCGTTGACATCGGACGAGCCCGAAATCAGGGCAAGGGCTGCCTTGCGCTGTTCATCGGTGATCTTGCCGTTGGTCACCTGGCGGGCGAGGTTGCCGTTGATCGTGGCGAGACCGGCTTCGATCCTGTCCTTGGAGAGGTCGTAGATCGTGACCTTGTAGCCGGCGGCAGCGGAGACCTGCGCGATGCCGCAGCCCATCTGGCCGGCACCCACGACACCCACGTTGCTGATCTTACCCGTCATCGTCTCGCTCCTCACCCGTTCCAGACTTCACCCAAGAAAATGCCGGGCCCGTTTATCGCGGGCCCGGCTGATTGATAGACCGCAAAGGGTTCTTTGACCAGTCCTTTCGCAGTTGCGAAAGGGTGATCACAGTGCCTTCTCGAGCTCCGGCAGGGCCTCAAAGATGTCGGCGACGAGGCCGTAATCGGCGACCTGGAAGATCGGCGCTTCCTCGTCCTTGTTGATCGCGACGATGACCTTCGAGTCCTTCATGCCGGCGAGGTGCTGGATGGCACCCGAGATGCCGCAGGCGATGTAGAGCTGCGGGGCAACAACCTTGCCGGTCTGGCCGACCTGCCAGTCGTTCGGGGCGTAGCCGGCGTCGACAGCCGCGCGCGAGGCGCCAACGGCGGCACCCAGCTTGTCGGCGACGGGCAGGATCACTTCCTGGAATTTCTCCGAGGAGCCAAGTGCGCGGCCACCGGAAATGATGATTTTGGCAGACGCCAGTTCCGGACGGTCGGACGAGGACAGCGCGTCGGAGACGTGGCTGGAAACGCCGGGGTTTGCGGCAGCAGAAACGGTCTCGACAGCAGCCGAACCACCTTCAGCGGCGGCGGCGAAGGAGGCCGTGCGGACGGTGATCACCTTCTTGGCATCGGTCGACTGCACCGTCTGGATCGCATTGCCGGCATAGATCGGACGCTTGAAGGTATCAGCCGAAACCACTTCGGTGATTTCAGACACCTGCATGACGTCAAGCAGGGCTGCGACGCGCGGCATCACGTTCTTGCCGACCGAGGTGGCAGCCGCAATGATCGTGTCGTAGGAGTCGCCGATCGAGACGATGAGCGCGGCCAGCGGCTCTGCCAGGTTGTTGCCGAGCGAAGCGTCGTCGGCGAGCAGCACCTTGGAGACGCCCGAGAGCTTGGCAGCAGCATCAGCGGCCGCCTTTGCGCCGGAACCGGCGACTAGCACATGCACATCGCCACCGATCTGAGTGGCAGCCGTCAGCGCCTTCGCGGTCTGTTCGGAAACGGTCGCGTTGTCGTGTTCTGCGAGAAGAAGAATAGCCATTTTACGTTTCTCCTGTCCGTTCCGATTACAATACGCCGGCTTCGTTCTTGAGCTTGTCGACAAGCTCTGCCACCGACTTCACCTTGATGCCCGCCTTGCGGCCACCCGGCTCCTCGGTCTTCAGAACCTTGAGGCGCGGGGCAACGTCGACGCCGAAGTCGGACGGAGCCTTCTTGTCGAGCGGCTTCTTCTTGGCCTTCATGATGTTCGGCAGCGAGGCATAACGCGGCTCGTTCAGGCGCAGGTCGGTGGTGACGATCGCGGGCAGCGTGACGTCGATGGTCTGCAGACCACCGTCCACTTCGCGGGTCACGGTCGCCTTGTCGGCGCCGAGTTCGAGCTTGGAGGCAAACGTCGCCTGGCCCCAGCCGAGCAGCGCTGCCAGCATCTGGCCGGTCTGGTTCGAATCGTCGTCGATTGCCTGCTTGCCGACGATGACGAGGCCCGGAGCCTCGGCTTCCACCACGCCCTTCAGGAGCTTGGCGACCGCGAGCGGCTCGACGGTCTCGTCGGTCTCGATCAGGATGCCGCGATCAGCGCCCATGGCGAGTGCGGTGCGAATGGTTTCCTCGGCCTTAGCAGGGCCGATGGACACGATCACCACTTCCTCAGCCTTGCCGGCTTCCTTCAGTCGCAGGGCTTCCTCGACCGAGATCTCGTCGAAAGGATTCATGGACATCTTGACGTTGGCGAGCTCGACGCCGGAACCATCCGGCTTGACGCGGATCTTGACGTTGTAATCCACAACCCGCTTGACTGGGACGAGTATCTTCATGGGTTCCTCTCTTCAAATCTTCTGCCGGAAAATGCGCGTTGATGCGCTCCGCCGTTTGTCGATTGGCGACATCGATACGCATTTTTTTCCCAAACACAACGATCGATGCCGTTTGACGGACAGCAATAATTTACGTTGACGTTCACGTCAATACTTCGCCGCCGCGACCTCTTGTCATCGTCCCCAATGGGTGACCTTGCGAACCGGTTGCGATGCCGGGGTTTTCGCGCCGTTTTCGGCCTCGTCCCTCTCCCGGGCTCTCGGGTCGCCGGCCGGTCTCTGGCCCCAGGGCCCGACTGTCGCGACATCCACGGTGGGCGCTGCGTGTTCGACGGCCTTGGGTGTCACGATCGCCCGATCGAAGAGCGGCACACCCGGACGTCGCAAAAAGAGCACCAGGATCGCCCCGGCGATGATGCCGCCGACATGGGCGCCCCAAGAGACATTGCTGTCGCGGTCAATGACCAGCATCACGAATTGCTGGCCGACCCAGAAGAGAAGCGGGATAAAGGCCGGGAGCGGTAGCGGAAAGCGCATGAAGACCAGCACCCAGACGCGCACCTTGGGATGCAGCATCAGATACGCAGCCACCACACCGGAGACGGCGCCTGACGCCCCGATCAGTGGGGCCTGGCTTGCTGGTACCACCAGCGCATGGAAAAAGGCACCGGCGGCCGCGCAGGCGAGATAGAAGAACAGAAACTTGAAGTGCCCCATCGCGTCCTCGACATTGTCGCCGAAGACCCAGAGGAACAGCATGTTGGAACCGAGATGCAGCCAGCTGCCATGCAGAAAGGAATAGGTGACGTAGGTCGCACCTTCCGGCACCAGCACGAAGCGCGGGTCGAGCTCGGCGATGTTGAAGGCAACAGCCGGTATGAAGCCCATGCCATAAACCCCGACCTCGTAGAGCGCATCGGGTGCCAGCGTCGCCAGCGCATGGGTCACGACATTGGCAAGGATCAGCCCCAGGGTCACATACTGCTTGCGGATGTGCTTCAGCGCGTTTCGGTCGTGCAGGGGAATGAACATCGCGCCTCGTCGGTTTCGCCGGTGATGGGTGGGTAGAAACTAGCGCAGCTTGGGGGATGGGGACAGGGGGCAGGTCGCAACGTATGCGGCCCCCACCTCCCCCCCAAGCGGGGGAGGACGGAAAATCGAAGGCTTAGGCGAGCGCAAGCCGCCTAAACTTCAGATTTTCCTGGAGGGGGGCACGGTTCAGTTGGCGCTCACCTCACCAAGCCCCTCTCTTGCGAAATCTGAGTTTTGGCCCTGTTCGGGCCAATTCCTCTCACAGCCTTCGCGCGGGGATCGATTTCTGGCCTTCGGCCACCGCTCCGAAGTCTCCCCCGCAAGGGGGGAGATGGAACGTGGCGCAAGATGCCATTGCCCCAGCCGCCCCTTCGGGGCACCTTCTCCCCGCTCGCGGGGAGAAGGCCAGGACGGCCGACGCTTGCGCCCCCCTCTCCCCGCCTGCGGGGAGAGGGTAGGGTGAGGGGCAAAGCCACGAACTCGGCCTTTTCCGAAAAAAAAGGGGGACGACTTTCGAAAATTCCCCAACAAAATCAACGTCACAACTTTTTTCATCCTCGCCCATTTCCACGCCCTTACCCTAGTCCCTGTCCCGCCCTCGGATACACCTGACGATGCGATGTCAGGCGAGGCGGGGCCGGCGCCGGGGGCGAGGGTTATCGCAGATCCAAATCCCCGGCCCGCTGCAACGGTCTCCCTCCGGACGTGGGGCTGGTAACGAAGGTGACGAGGTCGGATGCCTCCTCACCGGATACCCCGAACGGAAGGACGTGCCTCAGAGGCACACAGACAAGGCGCCCACGCCGTCGCGAACATCCAGACGGCGGGGCGGACAAAACGGCGGGGATGATGGTGAGGTCGCGAATGGCCGGACGATCATCCCCCGGGCGAGGGTCCCGGTCGGCATGGTGCACCATCCGGCGGGAACCTCCCGGGCCACCGGCCAGGCTCTGGCAGAACACTCTTCGGAGGACTCTGCCGCAGCCGGACCCGCGCCCGGTCATTCCTCGGTCCTCGGGTCAAGCCCGAGGATGACGAGGACCGTCGCCGCCTTGCCAGAGAGACGCATGCAGCGGGAATAGACGCCGAACGAGGCGCCGGAAGGAGCCACATAAAATTACTTAGACAGGTTGCTTCTGGCGCCTCGTCCGACCCCTCGGGTCAAGCCCGAGGACAAGCATGAGACTGACCCGGAGGGAGTTAATCCCGACCGGCGGCGAAGCTTGGGATTTTTGACAAGTCGGTTTTCCCTTCACACTGATGTGCCGGGCCTGCCCGGCCTCGAAGGGCGAAGCCACAGGTACATTAAGAGGGATGCTTCGAGGCCCGCGCTTCACGCGGGCACCTCAGCATGAGGGGCGAGGAATGCGCGACGCCCATCTCCCCCTTGGTGGGGGAGAAAGCGATTTCGATGAATTAGGCGAGCGCAAGCCGCCTAAACATCAGAAATCGCAAGTGAGGGGGTCCGTTCTCCATGCCCGCAGCACCGATCCCCTCACCAACAAAATCTGAGGTTTAGCCCTGATCGGGCTAAGCCCTCGATTTTGTAACCTCTCATACAAGGGGGAGAGGGGGATTCGCTGCCTACCTATTCTTCCCCGGCACCCATAGAATATCCGCCTTGCCGCCGTCATTGGCGTGGCGCGCCGCGACAAACAGAAAGTCAGACAGCCGGTTCACATATTTCAGCGCGGGTTCGCCGACTTCCTCGCCGTCGAAGCGGGAGAGTTCGACCATGATGCGTTCGGCCCGGCGCGAGGTGGTTCGGGCGAGATGCAGATAGGCGGCCGCCGGCGTGCCGCCGGGCAGGATGAAGGATTTGAGCGGGTCGAGATCGGCATTCAGCTGGTCGATCTCCTTCTCGATCCGGTCGACCTGCGCTTCGATGACGCGCAGCGGTTCGTAGGAGAGCACTTCCCCGGTTTCGGGGGCTGCCAGATCGGCGCCGAGGTCGAAGAGGTCGTTCTGGATGCGCATCAGCATGGCGTCGAGCTCCGGCATATCGGCCGTGTGCAGCCGGGCGATGCCGATCGCCGAATTGGTCTCGTCGATCGTGCCATAGGCATCGACGCGCAGGTCGTGTTTCAGGCGGCGCGGGCCGGTGACCAGTGCCGTGGTGCCGTCATCGCCGGTGCGGGTGTAGATCTTGTTGAGCTTGACCATGGTTCAGCGTCCCCCGCCCGTCAGCCAGAGTGTCAACATGATCAGCGCGATTGCGATTGCCTGCAGCACGATACGGGCCTGCATCAGCTTGTTGGATGTATTGCCGTCGCCGCCCTTCAGCATGTTGAAGAGGCCTCGCAAGAGGACGAGGGCGACGAGCCCCATGACGATGATGGCGAGGACATAGGTGAATGTGGACATAACGTGGGATGAGCCTTTGTTCGTCGCCGGTCAGTCCAGCGAGCGCATCAGTCGATAGAAGAGGTCGGCCGGCAGCCAGCGCTTGATCAGGGCCCCCTGTTTCGCCGGCTTGGTCACGAGATAATGTGGGCGGGCGCGGCGGGCGGTCAAGGCGTGGGTGAGGACTTTGTAGACCGCGTCAGGCCCCAGTTTGTGGCGGTTGACGGGCCCCGTGCCATCCAGTCGCGCCAGCTGCCGGCGGTAGTCGTCGGCATGCACGGAGTTTTCAAGATCGATCACCCGGCGGATGTGGTGGAGCGCATTGGCGGTGAAGCGGCTTTCAATCGGGCCGGGCTCGATCAGGCTCACCTGCACGCCGGAGCCTTCGAGCTCCATGCGAAGCGTCAGCGACAAACCTTCCAGCGCAAACTTCGAGGCCGTATAGGCGCCGCGCCAGCGATAGGGCACGATACCGAGGATCGAAGAGCATTGCACGATGCGGCCCTCTCCTTGCGCCCGCATCGCCGGGATCACCCGGCGGGTCAGATCGTGCCAACCGAAAAGATTCGTTTCGAACTGGTCCCTCAGCGCTTCCGTCGGCAGATCTTCCACGGCGCCCGCCTGGCCATAGGCGCCATTGTTGAAGAGGGCATCGAGCCGGCCGCCGGTGCGTTCGAAGACCGTGGCGACAAGGGCTTCGATGCTGGCTTGATCGGTGTAATCCATGAGCAGGGCCTCAATGCCCTTCGCCTCGAGCGCGCCCAAGTCTTCCCGCTTGCGCACCGTCGCAAAGACCCGCCAGCCGTCGCGCTTGAGGGCCTCGGCACAATAGGCGCCGATGCCGGAGGAACAACCGGTGACGATGATGCTCTTCACGGGGATAACCTCGTTATTGCTTTGCAAACGGCGATGGGTTTCCCATATTCGGCCCGAGCCTGCAATCGTGCCCCGCGTTCTTGAGGAGACTGGATGCCGACTTTCCTGCGTATGCTCTACAAGGTCGGCTTTGACGCGTTCTGGCATTTCACCGAGGACGACGGCTGGGCGATGGCGAGCCATGTCGCGCTGTCGGCAATTCTGGCGCTCTTCCCCTTCCTGATCTTCGGCACGGCGCTTGCGAGTTTCCTTGGCGCCGACCAGTTCGCCGAGACGGCGGTGCATCTGATTTTCGACACCTGGCCGGAGACCATTGCGAAGCCGCTGTCCGACCAGGTGGTGCAGGTGTTGACCATCCCGCGCGGTGGGCTTCTGACCATCTCGGTGCTGGCGGCCGCCTATTTTGCCTCAAACGGTGTTGAGGCGCTGCGCGTCTCGCTCAACCGCGCTTATCGCGTGGCAGAGACGCGCCCCTGGTATGTGACCCGACTGGTGAGCCTCGGTTTCGTGCTTGCCGCCGTCGTGGTGCTGGCGGCGATCAGCGCGCTCCTCGTCGCCGTGCCGGTGGCGCTCGCCTATGCAGAGAGACTCTTTCCTTTCCTCAAGGATTTTCTCGCGACCGTCGCCAACTGGCGTGTTTACGGAACCGTTCTGTTTCTCGTCCTGGCGCTTGTGGTTTTCCATCTCGGTCTGCCTGCCGGGCGGCGGAGACTCATCGACGTCTTGCCCGGCGTCCTCTTGACGCTGGCGCTCTGGCTGGTCGGTGCGCTTCTGTTTGCCTACTATCTCGCCTCTTTCGCGAATTACGCCGCAACCTATGCCGGTCTTGCTTCGATCATGATCGTGCTGGTCTTTCTCTACATGGTCGGTGCGATCTTCATCATCGGCGCAGAATTCAACGCGGCGCTGATGAAATTCCGGGTGGTGCCAGTGAAGACCCTGCCGGAAGGCGGGATCTCAAATCCCGACCATGGCGCGAATATCTGACGGCGTCTTGCCCTCTGCTCTAAGCGCCGACAGCGCCGTGTCGCCGAGGCTTTTGGAGAGCTTGCGGCCATCGGGGCCCAGGATCAGCCGGTGGTGGTGGTAGACGGGCGCGGGCAGACCGAGCAGGGTCTGCAGCAGGCGATGGATCGACGTGGCATGGAAGAGGTCTAGGCCCCGCACGACGTTGGTCACGCCCTGGGCTGCATCATCCACCGTGACGGCCAGATGGTAACTTGCCGGCGCATCGGAGCGCCAGAGCACCACATCGCCCCAGGCGGCAGGATCCGCCTCGATCTCCCCGGTCGGCCCGTCGCCGGTTTCCTGCCAGGTCAAAGGTCCCCCAAGCAGACGTTGTGCCTTGTCGATGTCGAGCCGCCAGGCGTAGCGTTCGACTGTCGCCAGCCTTTCGGCCCGCTCGGCATCTGAAAGGGCTCGCTCCTCTGTCGGATAGAGCGGCGCGCCGTCCGGGTCCCGTGGCCAGGGGCCGCCTTCGCGCTCGAAAGCCGAAACACGGGCTTTCACCTCGCCACGCGTGAGAAATGAGGGATATACCAGCCCCATGGCCTTCAACCGGTCGAGGGCTTCGCGGTAAAGCGGAAAGTGTTCCGACTGGCGGCGGACGGGTCGTTCGAAGGGGATTCCCAGCCACATGAGATCGTCGATGACCGCCTGTTCGAGGTCCGGCGTGCAGCGCGTCAGGTCGATATCCTCGATCCGCAACAGCAGGCGCCCACCCATTTTATCGGCCATGTCGGCGTTCAACAGGACAGACAGCGCGTGGCCGAGATGCAGCCTGCCGTTGGGGCTCGGTGCGAAACGAAAGACGGGGGCATCCTGTCCGGTGGTTTGACGATCGCGTTCGGTCATGCTTTTCCTTCGCATGAGAGTGGAATGAGGAAAAGGGGACGGGTTTGACGACGATCCGATGCGAGGCCGATCTCGCTGCGGGGCTTTCCCTTTTGCTGGCACGCGATCCCCGGCTCTGTCCCATCGCAGACGCCTGCGGTCCGCTGCCGCTTCGCCTGTCGCCGCCGGGATTTGCGGGGCTCGCCTCGATCATCGTTTCGCAGATGGTGTCGCGCGCCAGTGCCGACGCGATCTGGCGGCGGATGACAGCGGTTTTGGGAAACAGGCCGCTTGCGGAGGATTATCTGGCGCTTGGCCCTGAACTGATCGGCACCTTCGGCCTGTCGCGCGGCAAGGCGCAGGCACTCGAAGAGGCCGCCAAGGCCGATCTCGGCGGACCCTTCCGGCTCGACGAGCTGGCAGAAATGCCGGCGGAGACCGCGATGGCAGCGCTGACCGGTCTCAAGGGCATCGGCCCCTGGACGGCCGAGGTCTATCTGATGTTCTGCGGCGGCCATCCGGACATCTTCCCGGTCGGCGACGTGGCACTCAGGATCTCGGTGGGCGATGTTTTTTTCGCCGGAGAACGGCCAGCTCCCGAACTTGTGGCGGAGTTGGCCGAAGCCTGGGCGCCTGTCCGATCGGTCGCTGCACGGCTATTCTGGGCGCATTATGCCCTGATCACCGGCCGCACCGCTTTGCCCCGGTGAAGGGCGCGCCGAGAGGTCGCAATGCGTCTCAAAGATTCAGGCTTCACAATGCTGTAACAACGGACCTAATATAGAGGGGCAGATGCCGAATCGATCAGGAGTACCCCTTGACGATTGCAGTTTCTCCCCAGGCCCTGCCGGCGCTCGTCCTGAATGCCGACTACCGGCCACTGAGTTATTATCCCTTGTCGCTCTGGTCCTGGCAGGACGCGATCAAGGCGGTCTTCCTCGACCGTGTGAACATCATCGCCGAGTATGAACACTCCGTCTGCTCGCCGAGTTTCTCGATGCGACTGCCAAGCGTGGTCAGCCTCAAGACCTATGTTCAGCCGACCCGGAACCCGGCCTTTACCCGCTTCAATGTCTTCCTGCGCGACAAGTTCGAATGCCAGTATTGCGGTTCGCCCGAAGACCTGACCTTCGACCATGTCATCCCGCGCGCTCATGGCGGCGAGACGACCTGGGAGAATGTCGTTGCGGCCTGCTCACCGTGCAATCTGCGCAAGGGATCGAAGCTCCCCAAGCAGGCCGGCATGCATCCGCATCAGTCACCCTACCGGCCGACGGTGCAGGACCTGCACAACAATGGCCGGCTCTTCCCGCCGAACTACCTACACGAAAGCTGGATGGACTATCTCTACTGGGATACTGAATTGCAGCCTTGAAGTAAGGCGGCAGGCGGCTGGAGGCGGCACAGATTGCGCCGCCTCGGATGCGAGTCAGATAGCGGGCTTGCGGAAGACGCCCCAGAGCGCGAGAGCTGCAAGGGCGGCACTCGTCAGAACATTCCAGCCGGCGAAGGACAGGCCGAGCACGCGAAGCGTCGCCTCCGTGCAGGAGGGAGCCTTCGTGGCGTTCAACGCTTCCAGCACGTTGACCGGCGTATCGCCACCGGTGGCGCCGATCGCGCAGGTCGACGGGCCTTCCCAGAACTTCCACTCGACGCCGGAATGATAGATGCCCATGCCGACGCTGATCAGCATGGTGATGGCGATGGCGATCAGCAGTACCTTCGTGAAGACTGGCGGGAGGCGCAAGACGGCAGAGAGGACGGCCAGAATACCGATACCGATGCCGATATAGTAGGGATTGCGCTGCATCAGGCAGAGCGCACAGGGGATATAGCCGCCAATATGCTCGAAGCCGAGGGCGGAGCCCACAACGAGCGCCATGCCGAAGGTAAGCAAGGCGGCGAGCGCGCCATCGGACTTCAGGGGTGTCAGGATCGAATTCATCTGCAGCACTCTCACAGGGCGAATTTCACGAGGTAGAAGCCGCCGATCAGCAGCAGCATGAAAAGGGTAAAAAGAAGACCGAGATATTTCTCGATGAAGAGGCGAATGGGTTCGCCATAGAGCTTCAGCAGGAAGGCGACGAGGAAGAAACGGAATGCACGGCCAATGATGCTGACAATGGTGAAGACGAGGAAATTCAGCCCCGTTGCCCCGGAGAAGATCGTCAGGACCTTGTAGGGGAAAGGTGTGATCGCGGCAAACAGCACACCCCAGCCACCCCAGGTGTTGTACCAGCCCGCCACCTGTTCGAAGGCGTCCTCTTTGCCGTAGAAGGCGAGGATGGGGCGTCCGATCGCCTCGAACAGGAACATGCCGATGGCATAACCGAGGAATGCACCGAGGACGGACGCGAGCGTGCAGAGGAGTGCCAGCCTGAACCAGTGGTCCCGGCGCCTGATGACCATGGGAATGAGCAGAACATCCGGCGGAATCGGAAAGAAGGAGCTTTCGACGAAGGACACGCCAGCAAGGGCCCGATCGGCGTGGCGCGTGCCGGCGAGCGACATCGTCCAATCATACATTCGACGCAGCATTGAGACTTCCGTGGGTAGATGGTTCACGGCGTTCTAGGGTGCGCATGGCCGCCTGTAAATGGTGCCGCCACGCCGTCGGACGCAAGCAGTGAACGATTGCGTGAAGTGATGCTCGAAAAAGGCGTTGACCGAAACACCCCGGCTCGTATAGTCCGGCGCTGTCCATCCGACGCTCATGTGCCCCATTGGCGGAACTGGTAGACGCGCTCGACTCAAAATCGAGTTCCGAAAGGAGTGCTGGTTCGATTCCGGCATGGGGCACCACATTCTCAAAAAGGCAGAAGGCATGAGCAACACCGGGAAGAAGATCCGTATGGCGCAACCTGTCCAGCAGGTGGTGGTGGATGCCGGCCTGTTGCCGAAGGCGCCGGCGCAGCCCGTTGCCGCCAAGGGCAAAGGCAAGCCGCAGGCGGCTGCATCCCTGACCGCGTCGCCTGCCGCTCCTGTTGATGGCAAGCAGAAGATCAACATCGTGGCACCGGTTGCGCCGCAGGTTGCGGCCATGCGCCAGAAGCTTCGGCAGCAGTCTGTCCAGACGCAGATCGCCCGTATCGATGCAGCTATCGAGGCCGGTACCGTGTCGGCTGCCGATGCAAAGACGCTGGTTCTGACGCTTGCGATGAAGCGGCTCGGCGCGAAGGAGGCGGCAGAGAAGTGGTATCGCAGCCAGAAGCTCGAGGCTTTTGCCGGGCGCACGCCGGCGCAGATGGTACGTGCCGGCGAGCTCAAGGCGCTGGTTGCCTTGATGCGCGCAGAGGGCGCCCAAGCCAAGGGCTGATCTTTCAAGGCAGTTCGCGCGCATGGAGGGGCGTTGCTCTGCCTTTGGAGAGCTGATGTCATCGCCTCTTGCCGGTTCCTCGCCTATTGCCCAGCCTGTCGCCTTCTCCCGTTTGCCGGTCGTTCACGCTAATGTGTGCCGCTTGTTGTGCACTTGCGAGATGAATGTTAGCACTGACAACATGACGATCGGGACACTCAGCCATGCTGCTTGAGCCGCGCGAGACCTTCGAGGCCCTGCGCCGCGACTTCCGCTGGAAAATTCCCAACGATTTTAACATCGGGCGCGTGGTCGCCGACGATTGGGCGGCGAGGCACCCCGAGCGCGTGTGCCTTCAGCACTTCTCGCCCGATGGCCGGCATCTTTCGATGACCTATGGCGAACTCTCGTCGCAGTCCTCGGCACTGGCCGAGGCCTTGACCGAGCTTGGCGTCATCAGGGGTGACCGTGTGGCGCTTCTCATGCCGCAATGCTTTGAAACGGTCATTGCGCATGTCGCGATCTACAAGATGGGTGCGATTACGCTGCCGCTTGCACTGCTCTTTGGCGAAGAGGCGCTGGAATACCGGCTCAGGGATGCCGGCGCCCGCGTGATCGTCACCAACAGCTTCGGCCTTCAGCGGCTGAAGGCCATCAAGGCGCGCCTGCCCGCGCTGCAGACGGTGATTTCGGTCGATGGCTCCGGTCCCAATGTCATCGGTTTCCGTTCGATGATCGAGGGCCGGTCCGGCCTGTTCGACATTGTCGACACCGGACCCGATACGCCGGCACTAATGATCTACACCTCGGGCACGACGGGGCCGCCCAAGGGTGCGCTGCACGGACATCGCGTCCTGGCCGGTCACATCCCCGGCTTCCAGCTGGCGCATGACTATCTGCCGCAGCCTGACGACAAGATCTGGACACCCTCCGACTGGGCCTGGGCCGGTGGTCTGCTCAATGCGCTTCTGCCGGCGCTGATGCTCGGGGTGCCGGTCGTTTCCTCGCCGGCGCAGAAATTCGATCCGCATATGGCCTTCCGGATCATGGCCGAGATGAAGGTGCGCAATGCCTTCATCCCGCCGACGGCGCTCCGGCTCCTGAAGGCGGTCGACAAGCCCCGCGAGGCCTATGATCTCGTGCTACGCAGCATCGGGTCGGCCGGCGAATCGCTAGGGCGGGAAACCTATGAATGGGTGAAGGCGGCCCTCGGCATCGTGCCCAACGAGTTCTATGGCCAGACGGAGTGCAATTTCGTCTTGTCTTCGGCGGCGCATCTCGGTGTTTCCAAGGGCGGCTTCATCGGCAAGGCCGTGCCGGGGCATGAGGTGGCGATCATCGATGCCGAGGGGCGGGAATTGCCGGCCGGCCAAACCGGGCAGGTGGCGATCAAGCGACCGGATCCGGTGATGTTCCTCGGCTACTGGAACAATCCCAAGGCGACCGAGGATAAGTTCATCGGCGACTGGATGAAGACGGGCGATCTCGGACGGCAGGACGAAGAGGGCTATGTGCAGTTTTTCGGCCGCGACGATGATGTGATCACCTCGTCTGGCTATCGAATCGGACCGGCGGAAATCGAGGACTGCCTGATCGGGCATCCGGCCGTCCGGCTCGCAGCCGTCATCGGCAAGCCGGATGCTCTGAGGACCGAGATCGTCAAGGCCTTCGTCGTGCTGCAGGACGGATACACGGCGCAGGCGGTATTGTCGGCGGAGATCCGCGACTGGGTGAAGAACCGGTTGTCGATGCACGAATATCCGCGCGAGGTGGAATTCGTCACCGAGCTTCCGCTGACGACCAGCGGCAAGGTGATCCGTCGGCTGTTGCGGGATCAGGAGATCGCCAAGGCCAGCTGACGGGGCAAGGATCGCTTGCTGCGGTCGCGGTGATCAGCCGCCGAAGCGGCGATTGAGTACCTTGTCGCGCAGGATGCGGGCGATGTTGCGCGTGTTGCGGTACATGTGCAGCTGTGCACCGACCTGGCGGACGTCACGATCGACATTGGGTTTCAGGCCGATCACCAGGGTGCCCATGGCCTCGCGCTCCGTCCAGAAGCGGCTCATGATCGGGTGATCGGGGGCCGCACAGCTGTCGGTGCGCTCGATGTTGGCATCGTCGAGATGCCATTCGGTGAGATCCGCCATCAACAGCTTGCCGGGCGAGAACCTTGCATAGCGCTCGTCATAGGCGGTCTTCCAGGTATAGGCCTCGCCGGCCATGATGAAGACGACCATGGAGGCGATCGCCCTACCATCGAGGTCGAGCGTGTGGATACGCACGGCATCGGCCTCGGCAAGATTGGTGATGGCCTCGCGGGCGAAGGCCGCGCGCAGTCGGTCGTTGACCATGGCTGAGCGCTTGCGTCCCTTCCAGCCGCTGGCTTCCAGCGCCAGAAACTCTTCCATGCGCAGACGGATCTCTTCCGGCTGGCGGGCGACACTGTAGCTCAACGTTCCCTGTGCTGAGAGCAGCTTCGCCTGGCGGCGCATTTCGCGCAGGTGGCTCTTGCTGAGCGTCGACTGCAGATAGGCGGGGCCATCCACATAGCTCTGCAGCATGGGCCGTTGATATTCGTTGGTGACGGTCAGGGGCAGGTCGCGGGCCAGCGCCACGGCACGGGCGAGCTGGGTGAAGCGTCCTTCAAGGCGCAGATCCGGAATGACGAGCACATTGGGAAGGCGCATGTCCGGCGTCACAAGGGCATCGAACATGTTGTCGATCGTCTCCGCCGCCCCTTCGGCGTCGACCAGAGGCGTGCCGAGCGGCCCGAAGGGATTGGCCCAGACGCGAATGATGGATGGGCCGACGGAGAAGCCGGGCTTTTCGATCGAGAAGGGAAAGAGGAGACGCAGGCGCGAGCGGCGATCGTCCTCGTCACGGATGACGGCAAAACGCACCTGACGCTCCTCGAGCCGCGGCATGGCCGGGGCGAGGAAGCGCGGAGCGAAGAAGACATTGGCTTCCATGACCCGGTAGGTCAGGTAGTCGAGTTCGTCCTGGAGCTCGTAGCCCATCTGGCTCGGATAGATGCTCAGCCGGCGGCCGGCGCGGCCGGTCGCGACCTCCGTTTCCGCCACGGGCTTCACGCGGGCACCGGCAAGGCTGCCGACCAGGCGGTTGGCGCCGCTGTTCATGCTCTCGTTGTAGATGCTGTCGGTCATGGGCGGACGGCCTCCGTGCGGGGCGTCAGGGCATGCGGATCGGCAAAGGCGAAGACTACGATGCCGAGTGCGCGGCGGACCGCGATGTGCAGGAGCACGGCTTCGACGGCCATGGCCGTGGCGGTCGCGGTTGCCGCGCCGGCCAGGCCCCAGGCGGGGATCAGTGTGATGTTGAGGCCGATATTGCAGGCGAGAGCCACCGCATAGACCGCGACGCAGAGCTGCTGGCGCCCGGCCATGGTCAGGAGCATTTCGGCCGGACCGACCAAGGCCTTCGCCATATTGCCGGCAAAGAGGATCACCATCAGCAGGTATCCGGCGGTAAAGGCGGAGCCGAAGAGACCGAGCAACATCTCGCCAAGCATCAGGACGACGATGCCGACGGCCAGTGAGGGCCAGAAGCTCCAGCGCGCAGCCGTGCCTGCAAAGCCGCTCAGTCCGCGGCGGTCACCTTCGGCCATCAGGCTGGAGAAACGCGGCGTCGCGCCGGCTTTCACGGCGAAGAAGACGAATTGCATGAGCGCCATTGTCTTGGCGGCGGCGAAGTAGACGGCGACCTGGTCCGGCGGCAGGTAAAGGCCGACGACGATGACATCGGAATTGGTTAGGAGAAAGCCGAAGCCTTCGATGAAGAAGATCGGCAGGGCGACCTTGAACCAGCCGGCAAAATCGATCTTGCGATCGCCACGCGCGTAGCGGTTCAACAGGCGGCGGTCGACGAGCAGGAACTGGCCGAGGGTCGTGAGATAGGTTGCGACAAGGGCGGCCTGCATGGCGGTGACCGCGGTTGCGGGCGCACCGCCGCTGACGGCTAGAAGCATGATGGCCAGGATCAGGGTCGGACGGACGATATAGGTGGGGCTCAAGCCGAGCACGGCCCAGCGATTGGCCCGGGCGGTGCCGTCGAGCACGTCGCCAAGTGCGATCATCGGCAGGGCGAAGACGGCGAGAAAGAGGGGGACGAGGTAATAGTGCTCGATGCTGTTGCCGAAGAGATGCAGGGCCGCGATGCCTGATAGGGCCAGGATACTTGCGCTCGTCATGGCAAAGAGGCGTGCCGTGGAGGTCAAGCCGCGGATCTCTGCATCGGCCTTGTCCTGGACGTATTGCGGCAGGAAGCGAATGACGGCGGTGTGGAAGCCGAGGCAGGAGAAATTGCCGGCGAGAACGACGAGAACCCAGACGAAGACGAAAATGCCGTATTCGAACTCGCCCATCAGGCGGGCCTGAATGATCTGCGAGATGAAAGCGATGGCGGCACTGACGATGCGGATGGCAAAGGCGATCGCGGCCATGCGCTGGGCGCGGGCCGTATCGTCTTCGGCACGCAGCGCGCGCACGAGACGCGGGCCCGCGGGCAACCATTTTTCCGCTGCTTCCAGAACAGTCATCGGTAGGGACGCAATACTTCTCGCTGGGTCGGAATAGAGTGATCAGTGATGACAGATCAGGGTTAACGAAGTGTGGGCAGCCGCCTATCCGGCCGGTCGGTGTTCCCCGGATTGAGGGCGGGTCGCACGCCGTTGAAGAGGAAAAGCGCCAGGGGCGAGCGCCGGATCAGCCGGTGGATGCCATAGGACAAGGCGAAGGTTGCGAGGCAGATCAGGAGGAACTCCACGACCGGCGGCCACTGCATCAGGATGAAGAGCGCCGCAAGCGCGTAGATGATGGGATGGTGCAGCAGGTAGATACTGAAGGAGGCATCGACGATGCGGTCGATGCGAGGATCCGGTCGGTTCGAGAAGCGTTCGGCGATGCCGATGAGAATGAGGCTCAGGAGGATTGCAGCCACGCCGTCGAACGCGTTGTAGGCGATGCCCGAAGTGCCGGCTTCTGCCCCGCGCAGTGCTGCGGCAAGGATCGCGGCGGTGATGCCGAATGCCGGAAGGCCGTAGCCCTTCGTCCAGACGAGGGCCTGGCGGATATCCGGCGATGGCCTGAGGACGGCGCCGATCAGGAAGAAGGGCAGGTAGCGTAGATAGGGATCGATGCCGTGGGCGAGGAGATAGGGAAGGGCACCCGGTCGCGCCAGCATGTCCTGATGCGAGAGGTGGATCATCATCTCCCATGCTGCCGTCGCGAGGACCAGAGACAGTAGCGCCAGCCTTGGGCGCGCCCGGCAGATCGCCTCGGTGCGGTCGATGACGTGATCCAATCGTGCAAAACGGCGTCCGGCCATGAGCAGCACCAAGAGCCCGCTATAGGCGAGGAGCGCCGGCAGGAACCAGAGATGCATGATCCAGTTGGCGCCGGGATGGACGAGATCCCGGCCTACCTGATCGAGCGCCACGGTCATAGAGCTTCTGCCGAGAAGCGCGCTTTCGAGGTCGATCACGGCAATCTGGATCGGGGCGAGCAGGACCAGCCCGGTAAGGAAGGGGATGCCGAGGCGGATGATCCGGCCGCGAAGCCAGGATGCGGGCTTGCGTCTCTCCAGCATCATGGCCGCGAAGTATCCGGCCACGATGAAGAAGGCGGGCATGCGGAAGGTGACGAGCACGCCGCTCAGGAAGGTCAGGATCTCGCTCTTTTCGGGCGATTGAATGTCCCAGAGGACGCGGGCGTTGTAGGCCATGGCGGCGTGGTAGGGGATGCCGAGGAGCATCAGGAAGGCGCGCAGCCAATCCCACTGGTGCTCCCGCGCTGTCACAGCCGACATCAAGCCCTCCAAAGGAAAAGGGGAACCGGGCCGTTTGGCGCGGTTCCCCTTTTTTCAGAGGCTAAGAGCGAAAGGTTGAGAAAGCCTCAAGCCGTCACGGTCACGCTTCGAGCGCGCCGTGGCAGTGTTTGTACTTCTTGCCGGAGCCGCAGGGGCAGGGCTCGTTGCGGCCGACCGTGCCCCAGCTCTTCGGATCCTGGGGATCGCGATCGCCGGCAGGAACGGCCGACCCTTCGCCGACATCGTCCTCGCCGGTGGTGGCGTCGATGTGGTGGGCCTGCATCGGCGGCGGGGTCGGCGCCGGCGGCGGATCGCGGACCAGCTCGACGCGCGACATCTGCATTGTCACGGCATCGCGCAGGTTGGCAAGCAGGGCCTGGAAGAGCTCGAAGGCTTCGGCCTTGTACTCCTGCAGCGGGTCGCGCTGGGCGTAGCCGCGGAAGCCGACGACCGAGCGCAGGTGGTCGAGATTGACGATGTGCTCGCGCCACAGGTTGTCGATGGTCTGCAGCACGACGGAGCGTTCGACATAGGTCATCAGCTCGGCGCCGAAGCGCTCTGCCTTGTCGGCATAGGCCTTGTCGGCGGCTTCCATGATGCGGTTGTAGATGTCGTCCTCGGCAATGCCTTCCTCGGCGGCCCAGGCATCGATCGGCAGGTCAAGGTTGAGGGTGGTCGCGACCTTCTGCTTGAGGCCGGCGACATCCCACTGTTCGGCATAGGCGTTCGGCGGGACGTGAATGGCAACCATGGTCTCAATGACTTCATGGCGCATGTCGGTGACAGTCGTGGAGACATCGGTCGCGTCCATCAGCTCGATGCGCTGCTCGAAGATCACCTTGCGCTGGTCGTTGATGACGTCGTCATATTTCAGAAGGTTCTTGCGGATGTCGAAGTTGCGGGCTTCGACCTTCTTCTGCGCGCGTTCGAGCGCTTTGTTGATCCAGGGATGGACGATCGCTTCACCATCCTTCAGGCCGAGCTTCTGCAGCATGCTGTCCATGCGGTCGGAGCCGAAGATGCGCATCAGGTCGTCCTGGAGCGACAGGTAGAACTTCGAGCGGCCCGGGTCGCCCTGGCGGCCGGAACGGCCGCGCAGCTGGTTGTCGATACGGCGGCTTTCATGGCGCTCGGTGGCGATGACGTAGAGGCCGCCGGCTTCCAACGCCTTCTGCTTGAGGGCGGCGATTTCTGCCTTGATGGCTTCGGCCCTGGCGTCGCGCTCCGCACCCGGCTCCATGTCGGCCAGTTCGTGGTCGAGGCGCATGTCGAGGTTGCCGCCGAGCTGGATGTCGGTACCGCGGCCGGCCATGTTGGTGGCGATCGTGACGGCACCGGGGACGCCGGCCTGCGAGACGATATAGGCTTCCTGCTCGTGATAGCGGGCGTTCAGAACCTTGAAGTCCTTGAAACCGGACTGGCTCAGCATGTTGGCGAGCAGTTCGGACTTTTCGATCGAGGTGGTGCCGACGAGAACCGGCTGGTTGCGCTCGTTCGCGGCCTTGATCTCTTCAATGATTGCCTTGAACTTTTCCTCGACGGTCCGGTAGACCTCGTCATCCTCGTCGATACGCTTGATCGGCAGGTTGGTCGGGACTTCCAAGACGTCGAGACCGTAGATGTTGGAGAACTCTTCCGCTTCCGTTGCTGCCGTACCGGTCATGCCGGCGAGCTTCTTGTACATGCGGAAATAGTTCTGGAAGGTGATCGAGGCGAGCGTCTGGTTCTCGGGCTGGATCTGCACCTTTTCCTTGGCTTCGAGCGCCTGGTGCTGGCCTTCCGAGTAACGGCGGCCCGGCATCATGCGGCCGGTGAACTCATCGATGATGACGATTTCGCCGTTGCGGACGATGTAGTCCTTGTCGCGCTGGAAGAGCTTGTGGGCCTTCAGCGCGTTGTTGATGTGGTGAACGATCGCGACGTTTTCGACGTCGTAGAGGCTCTCGCCCTTCAGGAGACCTGCTTCACGCAGCAGGTTTTCGAGCTTTTCGGTGCCGACTTCCGAGAAGTTGGCCGCGCGCTGCTTCTCGTCGATCTCGTAGTCTTCCTCCGACAGCATCGGGATGAAGGCGTCGATCGTGTTGTAAAGGTCCGAGCGGTCGTCGAGCGGGCCGGAAATGATCAGAGGCGTGCGGGCTTCGTCGACGAGGATCGAGTCCACTTCGTCGACGATCGCGAAGTTGTGGCCGCGCTGCACCATCTGGCCGCGCTCATACTTCATGTTGTCGCGCAGATAGTCGAAGCCGAGCTCGTTATTCGTCGCATAGGTGATGTCGCAGGCATAGGCCGCACGGCGCTCGTCGTCGGACATGCCGTGGACGATGACGCCTGTGGTCATGCCGAGGAAGCTGTACATCTTCGCCATGGTGGCTGCGTCACGGCGAGCGAGGTAGTCGTTGACGGTCACGACATGCACGCCCTTGCCGGCGAGTGCGTTCAGATAGACGGCGAGCGTCGCAACCAGCGTCTTGCCTTCGCCGGTCTTCATTTCGGCAATGGAATTGTCGTTGAGGATCATGCCGCCGATCAGCTGAACGTCGAAGGGACGCATGCCGAGTGCACGGCGGGCACCTTCGCGGGCGACGGCAAAGGCGGGTACCAGGATATCGTCCAGTGTCTTGCCGGCGGCCAGTTCTGCCCGGAACTCGCCGGTCTTGGCGGCGAGCTGTTCGTCGGTCAGCGCCTTAACCTTCTCCTCGAGGGCTGCGATCTGAGCTACTCGAGGGTTATAGGATTTCACGCGGCGCTCGTTCGACGAGCCAAAGATTTTGCGCGCAAGTCCACCAAGACTGACCATATCGATGGTCCTTTCTGACCTTCGTCATATCGTTGACGTACCCTTCAGACCACCATTAGCGTGGACGAATAGGCACAAGGCGTCCTGAAACTACTCTGGACGCGAGGTTGCGTGACAGATAAGAGGGGGGTCGAATGATGTCAACGGCGCAGGCTGGTACCAAATCCCCTCGGTCGCCGGGCATCTGACAATATTTTGCCCGATTCGAACGGTCTTGAAACGGTTCACCATCCGAAAGGTCTTTCATGCTTCGCCTCAATAAAATCGTGCTTGCCGCCTGCGTTTCCCTCTCGGCCCTCACCGGTGCGGCTTTCGCTCAGGACGCCACTGTCGTCGCAAAGGTCGGCGATCTCGAGATCACCCAGTCCGAACTCGACCTGGCGGTCGCCAACCTCGATCCGCAGCTGTCGCAGCTTCCCGACGAGCAGAAGAAGGTCGCAGCCCTTTCCGGCGCCATCGACGTCAAGCTGCTCGCGGCAAACGCGACGGCGGAAGGTCTGCAGGACGATCCGGAATACAAGCGCCGCATGGCCTTTATCGCCGAGCGCGAACTGCACAACGCTTTCTTCAAGAAGAACGTCGTTGATGCCGTGACCGAAGACGAAGTGAAGGCGCGCTACGACCAGGAGGTTGCAGCGCTTCCGAAGCAGGAAGAAGTGCGCGCCCGCCACATCCTGGTGAAGACCGAGGAAGAGGCGAAGCAGATCATCACCGATCTCGATGCCGGCAAGGACTTCATCGAAATCGCCAAGGAAAAGTCGACCGACCCGAACAAAACGGAAGGTGGCGACCTCGGCTATTTCACGAAGGGCCGCATGGTCCCCGAGTTTGAAGAGGTGGCTTTCGCGCTCGAAAAGGGCACCTACACGAAGACCCCGGTTCAGACCCAGTTCGGCTTCCACGTTATCCTTGTCGAAGACAAGCGTGATGCTCCGCCGCCGGCCTTCGAAGCCGTCGAGCAGCAGGTTCGCCAGCTCGTGATGCGCGACAAGTATCTCGAGCTGATCGAAAAGGCGAAGACCGAGCAGACGATCGAGATCGTCGACGAAGCCCTGCGCAAGGGCTACGAAGAAGCCAACAAGGCAGAGCAGCAGTAAGCTCTTCCCCAATCGTTGTTTGTTCCAAGGCCCGCAGTTTGCGGGCCTTCCATTACGGGCCGCGCCATGTCTTCCAGCATTTCTCCCCTCGCTCCGAAAACCTATGCCGAAATGCCCCAGATCCGCGGTGTGCGGATGGCGACCGCGGCTGCGGGCATCAAGTACAAGAACCGCACCGATGTGCTGTTGGTGGCCTTTGATGAGCCGGCTTCGGTGGCGGGTGTCTTCACCAAGTCGAAGTGCCCATCGGCCCCGGTCGATTTCTGCCGGCAGAATCTGGCGCATGGCGTGGCGCGCGGCGTCGTCGTCAATTCGGGTAATGCCAATGCCTTTACCGGCGTGAAGGGGAGGGCCGCGACCGAGCTTACGGCGAAATCGGCAGCGGCGGCGCTGGGCTGCGGGGAGAACGAGATCTATCTCGCCTCGACGGGTGTCATCGGCGAACCGCTGGATGCGACCAAGTTCTCCGGCGTGCTCGACCAGATGGCGAAAGATGCAACCGGTGACTTCTGGTTCGAGGCAGCCAAGGCTATCATGACCACGGATACCTATCCGAAGGTCGCGACGCGCAGCGCTGTGATCGATGGCGTGACCGTCACCATCAACGGCATTGCCAAGGGTGCCGGCATGATCGCGCCTGACATGGCGACCATGCTCTCCTTCGTGGTCACGGATGCGGATATCGCGCCCGTAGCCCTTCAGGGGCTTCTGTCTGAAGGCGTCGAGCCGAGCTTCAATTCCATCACCGTGGACAGCGATACATCGACCTCGGATACGCTGATGCTGTTCGCGACCGGTGCCGCATCGGCCGATGGCCAGGCGAAGATCGAGGGGGCAGATGATGCCCGTCTCTGCGACTTCCGGGCGGCGCTGAACGATCTGCTCAAGGATCTGGCGCTGCAGGTCGTGCGCGACGGTGAAGGTGCGCGCAAGATGGTGGAGATCACCGTCAAGGGTGCCGAAAACGATCTCGCAGCGAAGAAGATCGCGATGTCGATCGCCAATTCGCCGCTGGTGAAGACTGCCGTTGCCGGCGAAGATGCCAATTGGGGCCGTATCGTCATGGCTGTCGGCAAGTCCGGCGAGATGGCCGATCGCGATCGGCTGGCAATCTGGTTCGGCGATGTGCGCGTAGCCGTGAATGGCGAGCGCGATCCGGCCTATTCGGAAGAGGCGACCACCGCCGTGATGGAGCGCGAGGATATCCCCGTGACCGTCGACATCGGTCTCGGGTCGGGCACGGCGACGGTCTGGACCTGTGATCTGACAAAGGAATATGTCGCCATCAATGGCGATTATCGGAGCTGATGCCCGAATGCATGCAATGGTAAGTGATCCCAATCTGCCGCTCGTTCGGCGCCTCGAAGCGGTCGGTTTCAGGGCCTGGCCGGCAAGCAGCGTGGTGTACGACGGAAGCTGGCAGGTGCGTCTGACCGGGGGACATCCCGGCAAGCGGTTGAATTGCGTCGTGCCGCTCGATCCCTCCGATAGCCGCGACATCGCGCTGCGGATCGAAAAGGCGGGCAAGCGTTTCGAGGCGCATGGGCGACCGCTTCTGGTGCGGCAGACCCCTCTTTCGCCGAAGCCTCTGATCGACTTTCTGGCCTCTAATGGCTGGGAATGCTTCGAGGAGGTCGTCACCATGACGGCCGATCTCGGGCGCATGACTTTTCCCGATACGCTGGACCATCTGCCGACCCAGGATGTCGGTCGTTATGTCGATGCCGATATCGTGGTGCATGGCAGCGATCCGGGTTTGAAGGCGGCGCTGGCGGAGATCCTCGGAAACATCAAGCCGGCGTCTGGCCTCTTCGTCATCGAGGCCTCCGTCAAGGGGCCGCTGGCAGCAGCTCTCTGCGTGCAGGACAATGATCTTGCAGGCATCATGTCGCTCGCTGTCCGTCCCGATCACCGTCGACAGGGGCTCGGCATCGAGATCCTGAGTTCGGCGCTGCGCTGGGCCCGGATGCGCGGCGCCCGCACCGCCTGGTTGCAGGTGGTTGCCGACAACACGGAAGCGATGGCGCTCTACACGAAGATGGGCTTCGAGGAGGCCTATCGCTATGCCTATTGGCGGAAGGCTTCCGCATGAGCGATGTGAAGAAGCCCATCCTGCTGGTCGCGGCCTGTGCACTCGTCGATACCGACAATCGCATCCTGCTTGCCCAGCGTCCCGAGGGAAAGTCTCTGGCGGGCCTCTGGGAATTTCCAGGCGGCAAGGTCGAGGCCGGGGAAACGCCGGAGGAGACCCTGGTGCGAGAACTCGAGGAAGAGCTCGGGATCAAGACCAAGGTGGCCTGCCTTGCACCGCTCACCTTTGCGAGCCACACCTACGAGACGTTTCACCTGTTGATGCCGCTCTATATCTGCCGCCGCTACGAGGGCATTCCGCAGGGGCGGGAAGGGCAGGCGATCAAGTGGGTCAAGGCCAAGGCGCTTCGTGAGTATCCGATGCCGCCGGCGGACGAGCCGCTCATTCCGGTTCTCCAGGATCTTCTCTGAGAAACGTCTGATTTAAGCCACGTCGTTAATCAAAAGTTTATAACCCTGACCGCAATATACGCTCTGTTCATGCGTCGGATACGTGTGTGGAGCGTAATATGGTAAACGAGGATTTCTGGAAGGCCGCACGGTCCCGAGAGCGGTCTTCGGTCAAAACGGGCAGGACCGGGATCTTGAATATCGCCTTGCTGTTCGGCACGGCTGCGATCGCCCTTTCGCTCGTCTTGACGCCCATGCTCGCCTCCAAGACCGACCGCAAGACGCTGGCTTTCCAGCCTGACGAATTCGACATGATCACTACGGGGTCGATCCCGAGGGACGAGAGCGGCAAACGGTATACGATCCGCCGCAGCGTGCTTCAGAAGACACCCGGTTCCGTCTGCATCATCGACGGCTACGGCCCCGGCCCGGGCTGCTAATTCCCATTGGCCGGGGCGGGGGCAACCATCTCGGATCCAGACTGTCAGGAGCGAGAATGCGTCTTTTACGCCAGTTGATGTCTGACCTTCGTGGCGCGACCGCCGTCGAATACGGTCTGATCGCCGCGATTATCAGCGTCGCGCTGCTTTCCGGTTACAGCGCGTTCACGGGCTCGCTGCTCAGCACGTTCAACACTGTGGAAACCCACATCACCGAAGCCAATAACTGACAATTGCGGTCAGGGCTGGTCGGGGCGTCGCACTGGATCAAGTGCGTCGGCGAGGCGCATCTTTGCAGAACCGGGCTTCAGCGGTTTCTGCTGGCTCTCATGCGGGGCCCATCCCGACAGGAAGACGATCGAGAAGGTGGCGCGGATGCGGCCATCCGGATCAGCGAAGCGTTCGGCATAGAGTTCCGCTGCCCGGAGGAAAAACCTGCGGGAGACGGGGCGACGGCTGCGTCCCAGCAGTGGATTTGCCATGCCCATGGCCTTGAGATCCCGCATCAGCGCGAAGATGTGATCATAGCGGACGGTGAAGCTTTCCTCGTCGACGACGGGAAGGGCAAACCCCGCGCGCTGCAAGAGCGAGCCAATGTCCCTGATGTCGGCGAAGGGGATGACGCGGGGGCTTGCACCTCTATAGATCTCCGTTTCGGCTGCCAGTAGAACCTCGCGCAATTCGGAAAGCGTTCCTGAACCAGGGATGGCAGCAAGCAGCAGGCCGTCGGGTTTCAGCGCACGGCGCATCTGGATCAGCATGCCGGGCGTGTCATTGGTCAGATGCAGCGAGAGCGGCGAGAGAATGAGGTTTACCGATTGCGGTTCGAGTGGCACGCTTTCGTAACCGGAGACGGCGACCGGGTTTTCGGCATCACCGAAATTCGCATCGGTTTCGATCCGCCGCAGCGTACCGATCTTGCCGGTCGCGAGCGCAGCCCTGGCGGTGAGCCCGGTTCCGCCGAAGAGTTCTACGGCATCGTCGAAGCTGCGCTGGACGATGGCCAAGCGGTCGGCGAGTTCGCGGGCGGTCAGCTCCAGCAGGAAATCGCTGCCGGCTGCGTTGCGGGCCAGCGCACGCGCACGGTTGCGGGCGATCAGGGCTTCGTCGAAAAGCGCGTTCATGGCGGGAATCCTGGATTGCTGCCTTATTCCGGCATTGGCCGAACGCCCGAGCGGGCGTAAAGTCGATGCATGTGGGCTCATTTAGTGCAGAAAAGCGCATCCGTCAGCCGGCATCATGCCGGATCGGCACTGCGCGGGCTGTTTCATCTCATCTATCCACCGGCCTGTGCCCATTGCCATGTCCGTGTGGCCAGCCATCATGCGCTCTGTGCCGCGTGCTGGGGCGACATGCGGCTGATCGACAAGCCCTATTGTCCGGTTCTCGGCCTGCCCTTTGCTCATGATCCAGGCGAGGGGATGGTTTCGCCGCAGGCGATCGCCCAACCGCCCGTCTTCGATCGCCTGCGTTCGGTCGCGCTGCACGAGGGGGTGGCGCGGCATCTGGTTCATGATCTCAAGTATCGTGACCGGGTGGATCTGGCGCCGATGATGGCCGGCTGGATGCTGCGGGCGGCCTCGGTGGAAATTGGCGCCTGCGATGCCATCGTCTGCGTGCCACTGCACCGGATGCGGATATTTCGGCGCATGTTCAACCAATCGGCGGAACTGGCGCGGCATGTGGCGTGGCAATCGGGCAAACCGTTTCTCGCGGACGTGCTTGTGCGGCGCAAGCGCACGCAACAACAGGTCGGCCTGACGGCGAACCAGCGTTCGCTCAACGTGCGTGGTGCCTTCGAGGTGCCGGAAGCACGACAGGATCTCGTCTTCGGCAAGCGTCTGGTGCTGGTTGACGATGTCTATACGACGGGGGCGACGGTCAGTGCGGCGACGACTGCCCTGAAAAAGGCAGGCGCTCAGGATGTCACTGTTTTGACCTTTGCAAGGGCACTCGCCGGGCCTATATGAGGGGACCAAACCCCTGTCTACCCGACGCTTTTCGGCGGAGAACTTCATGGCTGACGTCACGATCTACACACGGCAATTCTGCGGCTACTGTGCCAGCGCCAAGGCGCTGCTCGACAAGAAGGGCGTCGGCTATGTCGAGCATGACGCGACAGGCAAGCCGGATCTGCGTGAGGAAATGATCGCCAAGTCCGGCCGCAATACCTTTCCGCAGATCTTCATCGGCAGCCAGCATGTCGGCGGCTGCGACGATCTGCATGCGCTCGACCGGGCCGGCAAGCTCGACCCACTTCTCGCAAAGTAAGGACTGATTGGTCATGGTATTCAAGGCTGCCGCCGTCCAGATGTGCTCCGGGGTCGATCCGGAGAAGAATGCCGAAAGCATGGCACGGCTCGTGCGCGAGGCCGCCCGGCGCGGGGCGATCTATGTCCAGACGCCGGAGATGACGGGCGCGGTGCAGAAGGATCGGGCCGGTCTTGCCGCCGTGTTGCGCGACGAAGAAACCGATCTCATTGTCAAAAAGGCGTCTGAGCTTGCCAAGGAGCTCGGCATCCATCTGCATGTCGGCTCGACTGCCATCAAGCTTGCCGATGGCAAGATCGCCAACCGGGCTTTCCTGTTCGGGCCTGATGGCAAGAAGATCACGTCCTATGACAAGATCCACATGTTCGACGTCGATCTCGACAATGGCGAGAGCTGGCGCGAAAGCGCGGTCTATCGTCCGGGCGAGCGGGCGGTCGTCGCCGATCTGCCCTTCGCCAAGCTCGGCTTCGGCGTTTGCTACGACGTACGTTTCCCGCATCTCTTCCGGGCGGAAGCCATGGCGGGGGCGCAGATCCTCACGACGCCGGCCGCCTTTACCAAGCAGACCGGCGAGGCGCATTGGGAGATCCTGCTTCGAGCCCGCGCGATCGAGAACGGTGCCTATGTCATCTCGGCCGCCCAGGCAGGCGTGCATGAAGACGGGCGCGAGACCTTCGGTCATTCGATGATCGTCGGGCCCTGGGGCAAGGTGCTGGCGTCTGCCGGCGGCACGGGCGAGGACGTGGTCGTCGCCGAGATCGACCTCGAAGCCGTGAAGGCCTGCCGGGCGAAGATCCCGAACCTGAAGAACGGTCGCGACTTTGCGCTCGACATCGCGCCTGTGCTTGCCAAGGGAGGCGTCACAGTTTGATCCGCTATTCGCTGTGCTGCGAGAAGGCGCATGAATTCGAGGGCTGGTTCTCGGAGAGTGCCGAATTCGACCGGCAGAAGGCTTCGGGTTACCTGACTTGCCCCGTCTGCGGATCGGCCGAGGTGGGCAAGGTGCTGATGGCACCGGCAGTCTCGACGGCGCGTCAGAAGGAAGAGACCCAGGCACTGGCCGTCTCCGAGGTGCAGAAACAGGCCTTCGTCAAGCTCAAGGAAGCGATCCGGGAGATCCGCGCGAGCAGTGAGGATGTCGGTGAGAAGTTTCCCGAGGAAGCCCGCAAGATCCACTATGGCGAGGCGGAAGCACGCGGGATCATCGGCCAGGCCTCGCCCGTGGAGGTCAAATCGCTGATCGAGGAAGGCATCGAGATCGCGCCGCTGCCGGTCCTGCCTGATGACGTGAATTGACAACCGCCTCGCATCATCTCGCGATCTATAACTTCGGCGTTCATACGGACGCCTATCTCACCGGGTCTGTGCAGGGGTTTTCGCTCAGAGAACCCTTCAACTTCGAGGCTGCAAGCCGTGCGACCGGTTTTGTCGGTCGCTCGGGCTATGCGGGTGAGCCGGGGCCTGAAAGCTGGGGCGAACAGGTCTTTCCACGCTTTCTGAGGGAGATCGGTCGGGAGAGCGGTGTGTCGTCACTCTCGCTCTGGCTCGACATCGAAAGCCTTGTCGCTTTCACCTATGCGGGGGTGCATGCGGATGCCCTGAAGCATGCGCGTCAGTGGAACGAGCGGCAGGCCTGGCCGCCTTTGGTGCTCTTCTGGGTCAAGGCGGGAGAGACACCCGGCTGGAGCGAGGCGGTGCGGCGCTTCGAGGTTCTGGCAGATCAGGGGCCTTGTCCGGACGCCTTCAATTTCAAAAGTGCCTTCACTGCCGACGGTGACCCCTATCTCGTCAATCGAGAGCGCATCAAGCAGCTGACCGCTCAAAATCTCGAAGCGCAGGCCGATCTGATGTCAGCCGTCAAAGCCTTGCCCGTCTGATCAAGGGCTCAGCCCTTGAAACCGTCTTCGTCGAGATAGGCCTGCTCTTCGGGCGTCGTTTTGCGGCCAAGAGCGGCGTTGCGGTGTGGAAAGCGGCCAAAGCGCTCGATCAGATCCAGATGCAGAACGGCCCATTTCAGCGCTTCTGCGTCCCCGGTCTCGTCGCGATGCTTCTCGAAAAGCGAGACGCTGTAGCGCTGGTCTTCCATGTCTTCCGAGTGTTCGAATGGCAGGTAGATAAAGGGCCGCAGGATCGGCTCGACTTGCTTGTCGAAACCTTTGGCCAAAGCGTGATGCGCAATCGTGCGGGCGAGCGGATCGGTTGCATAGGAATGCGCGCTGCCGCGAAAGAGATTGCGCGGGAACTGGTCGAGCAGCAGGAGAAGAGCGAGGGTGCCTTCCGGGGTCTCCTGCCAATCCGACAATTCGTTGCGCGAAGCCTGGAAATGCAGCTCGGCATAGTCCGCTTCGATTTCGGCGTCGAGCGCTTCGTTGCGCGAAAACCAGGCTTCCGGGCCGTGGCGCAGCCAGAAGTCGATGATCGTCTGTGGTGTCGTCATGTCGCCGATCCCGGGCGGCTCGCCAGCATCATGTAGTTGACATCGATGTCTGCCGAGAGGTTCCACTGGTTCTGCAGTGGATTGAAGAAGACACCCTTGGTTTCGAGGATCTGCATGCCATTTGCCGAGAGGGGCCGTTCGATTTCCTCGGGGCGGACCAGCTTCTCGTATTGATGGGTGCCGCGAGGCAGCCAGCGCAGGACATATTCGGCGCCGACGATGGCAAGGGCTGCGGCTTTCAGCGTCCGATTGATGGTAGAGACGAGCATCAGGCCGCCGGGGCGTACCATGGAGGCGCAGGTCGAGAGGAAGAAATCGACGTCGGCAACATGCTCGACGACTTCCATGTTCAGCACGATGTCGAAGGTCTCGCCTTGGGCTGCGAGCGCTTCGGCCGTCACGGCACGGTAATCGACTTCCACGCCGCTCTGGGCGGAGTGGGTCATGGCGATCTTGATGTTCTTCTCGGAGGCGTCGGCGCCGAGCACGCTCGCACCCATGCGGGCAACGGGTTCGGACAGAAGGCCGCCGCCGCAACCGATGTCGAGGATGCGCAGGCCCTCTAGCGGGCGGGGGCTCTTCGGATCGCGGCCATAATGCTCGACCACCTTGTCCCTGATATAGGCAAGGCGCACCGGATTGATCTTGTGCAAGGGCTTGAACTTGCCGGTCGGATCCCACCACTCGGCCGCCATGGCGGAAAAGCGGTCGACTTCGGACTGATCGATGGTGGTGCGGGCCTCTGCACTCATGACGGAACCTCCTGGCGCGTTTGGTCATGAAGTCGTCTCGATGACCTTTAAAGTCAAGGGTGGAGACGTCGCAGGTGCGTCGCCTAAGCGGAACCGGCAGACGCGATCATGCGTTGGTCGGCTAGACAACACTGGTTCGCCGGTTTTGCGCAGACAGGAGATCACCATCATGAAGTCAATCTGGTTCGCTGCAGCACTGGCTGCATCCGCAGGAGGTTTGCCGGCCGTTGCCGAAGCGGCCCCGGCCTTCTCGACGGCCAATGTCAACATGCGGTCAGGGCCCAGCACGCAGTATCCGGCGGTCATCGTGATCCCGTCGGGCAGCCGCGTGAACATTCAGGGCTGCCTCTCCAGCGCCAACTGGTGCGACGTGGCCTTTGCTGGCTATCGTGGCTGGGTTTCCGGCTCCTACCTGCAAACGACCTATTCGCAGCGTCGCGTCAATGTTGGGCCGCAGTATTATCGCCCGCTCGGCATTCCGACCGTGACCTTCAGCATCGGTCGCTATTGGGATGATCATTACCGCAGCCGACCGTTCTATCGTGATCGGGATCGCTGGCGGGATGGTGACGGCTGGCGCGACGATCGTCGTGATCGTGATCGTGATCGTCGCGTCGATAACCGGCGCGACCGCGACGAAGACCGGCGTCCGCGGTAGAACATGCAACAGCAGGAGGACCGCGGCCGGCTTCCACCCGGTCGAATGATGCAGCAGCGTTGCGAACGGGACCCGAGCGCCTGCCGCTAAGGCTATCGACCATCACTTGGAGAGGGAGCGAGACGCTCCCTCTTTCTATTTGGCCATTCGACTGTCGAGGCCGTCGAGGATCCGCTTCGCGAGCGCCGGGTAGTCCCCGTCAAAGTGATGGCCACCCTTGATGCCGATCGTCTCGACCGGTCCGCCGACCAGCTGCTTGCAGGCATCATCTTCTTCCTCCGTTCCGAACATGCACTGAACGATCGACGGATTGATCTTCGCCACGTCTGTCAGCGGATCGGATCCACCACTGTTGCCTGTGCCCAGCCAGCCGGAGACCGAGACCTCGTAGTCTGCCTGATGCGAGAGTGCGAGCAGGCTCATTTGGGTGACGCGCGGTTTTAGCTTTTCGGGCAGGCCATTGTAGGCGGCGGGTAGGATGTCTGCGCCGAAAGAATAGCCGATCAACAGCACATGCTTCACCTTCCAGCGCTTCTCATAGGTGTGGATGATCGTGGCGAGATCGGCGGCTGTCTGTTCGGGTGTCTCTTTCGTCCAGAAATAACGCAGCGAATCCACGCCGACGACAGGGATTCCGGACGACTGGAGATGGGTGCCGACCTGGCTGTCGAGGTCGCGCCAGCCGCCATCCCCGGAATAGATCACGGCCATCGTGTCACGGGTCGGCACAGCGTCGAGGACAGTGAGCGGCAGACCGAGCGGCGTTTCGGTGGCGTTGCCGGCGGCGATCAATTCGTCGATGGTGTCGGAGAAGGATTTCGACGGATCGCTGCCGACGTCGCGCTGGTCTATGTCCGGATGGCTGGTTTCGAGCGCTGCCACTTGGGCGCGGGCATCGGCCTTGGCTGCCGGACTGAACAGGACGGTTGCGGGATCGGGCAGGTCGCCCGGGGTGAGGCCGTAGATCATCCTGTCGCCGACAACCTTCTTCTCCGCCGGGGTGCAGAACTGTTTGGTGAGGGGGATGCCGGCCTCGGGATCGAGGGCGAGCGTCTGGCCGATCGTCGCCTTCGGTGTCTGGGCGAGGATGGCAAGCGCGAGAGCGCCGCCTTCGCCGCGACCTGCGATGATGGGCGGGAGGAGATTGGAATTTCCGGCCCTGCGCTGCAATTGGTGGGCAAGTGCCTCGATATCCGAAACCGTGTAGATGCAGTCGCCTTTGTCCTGCGAGAGGGATGCGATGTATTTGGGTGTGTCGATGCCGACGACGATTGCGCCATTGGCTTGGAGCCCTTCCGCTTCCAGCTGGTCTGACGGCTGCCATCCTGGTGCATCGGAGAGCAGCACCACGAGCGCCTGGGGATCACCGTCGGGCATGAGAGTGAGGGGCGAGGGGATCATGCCGGTGTCGAGCGGGGGACCCTCCGCATAGGCATTGTGCGGGATGAGGTGCGTGAGAGCCGCGAGGAGAGGAAGAGCGAGGATGGTCGTCCGCAGCAGGAATTTCATTTCTTCACTACGCCTTTCAGGCCGCCGCCGATCAGCAGTGTCGCGTCGAGCAGGGCCAGTACGGGATTGAGACCACCGGCGACCGCAAGGTAATGCGGCTGCCAGTCGGGATGGAATTTGGACTTGAAGGCGCGAAGGCCCTTGAAGTTGTAGAAGCGTTCGCCGTGTTCATAGAAGGTGTTGGCGACGCGGTCCCAGACAGGGGCGACCTCGCGGCGTGAGAGACCGGAGAGCGGCGCCATGCCGAGGTTGAAATGGCGGTAGCCCTGATCGCGGAGCGTCGTCATCAGTCGGACGAAGAGGAAGTCCATCGCGCCTTTCGGGGCATCCGGGGCGAAGCGCATCAGATCGATCGAGGCTTCCTCGCGGGTGTCCGTCAGAAGCAGATTGGCGAAAGCGACGATGCGGCCTTCGTGGCGCAGGATGGCGACCGGTTGTGCTGTCATGTAGGCATCGGTGAAGGCGCCGAGGGAAAAGCCCTTCTCCTTCGCCCGGTGATGGTCGAGCCAGGCGTCGGAGATCTGGCGGAGATCATCGATTATCGGAGTGACACTCTCCGTCCGGATGATCTCGAAGGTGAGCCCGTCGCGCTCGCCCTTGGCAGCGGTCTGGCGCAGGCCTGCCCATTTGCCGCCCTTGAGGTCGAAGCGCTGGAGATCGACCACGGCCATTTCGCCGAGTTTGAACGCCTTCATGCCGGCATCGGCAATGACCGGCAGGATGGCGGGTGACGCCTGGTAGAAGACGGCGCGGCATCCGCTCGCGCGGGCTTTCTCGACGAACTGCCAGACGAGTTCGTCGCGAGAGGCTTTCGGCCCGATCGGATCGAGAAACGCGATCAGCGAGCGCCCCTGACGTCCGTACATGAGGAAGGCTTCGCCATCGGGCGAGACCATTACCGACTTGTCGCCGGTGCGCACGAGATTGGCGTCGGCCACGTCGTTCCGGTCTGAAATGGCGACGGCTTTGGCCAGTTCTTCCTCTTTTGCGGGACGGATGGCCGGGGCTGCCGGGCGCATGAGGCTGAAGAGGCAGATGCCCATGGCAACCACGGTGAGGCCGAGCATGGCGCGCAGCGAGCGCGGCGCTTCGGCATCGAAGGCGAACTGCCACCAGAGCGCATGGCTGTATTCGACATCGCGATAGACGAAGAGCAGCACGATGATCGCGCCGCCAATCAGGACGGCGACGGCGAGCAGCCAGGAAGACGTCAGCGCCTGGCCGAGAGACGCCTTGCGATGAAACAGCCGGCGGCTCGGCAGGAGCGCGAGGACCAGAATGGCCAGAAGGGCCGCTTCATAGATGGCGACCGCCTTGGCAAGCGACAGGACCAGAGCGAGCAGCGCGATAACGAGGGCGCCCCACCAGGCACCGTCCAGTCTCTGGGCGAGGCCGCGGGCGACGATGACCAGCATCAAGCCGAGAATGCTGGCGAGGAAATGCGCACCTTCGACCACGGGGAGCGGCAGGAACCTGGCGAGCAGGTCGAGATTGTCGCCGGGCGTCGGCGTGACGCTCGACAGGACGAGCATGGCGCCAAGAACGAGGGCGAGGGCCGCGAGAAGGGTCGGCGCAAGGCGGCCGGCAGTTCTTGCCGCACCCGATGCCAGCGGGCTCGATTTCAGCCGCTGCAATTCCGTCACCGTGACCAGGAGGATCGCGATGACGAGCGGCAGGACATAGTAAATCGCGCGGTAGACGACGAGCGAGGCTAGCAAGGCATCGGCCGGTACCTCGGAGCCGAAGGCGGCGAGCATGACGGCTTCGAAGACGCCGAGACCTGCCGGTACATGGCTGACGACGCCGATGCCGATGGCAACCGCGAAGACAACGAAGAAGGCCGGCCAGGAGATCTGCGCTTCTGTCGGCAACAGAGCGTAAAGTACGGAGGCGGCGAAGGCGACGTCGAGAACGGTCACCAAGAATTGCCGCGACAGGGTGCCGGTATCGGGAAGGTTCAGCGTACGGCCGGCAATCTTCAGACGGCCGCGCCGGGCGATGCCGAGAAGCAAGAAGATCGCGAGCAGGATCACGGTGCTGACCGTCGCAAGCGTCTCGGAGGTCATGCCGAGGAGCGGCGCGATTTCGCCCGCCATCGGTATCAGGCTTCCGGTGGTCAAAATTGCGAGGCCAAGTGAGAAGGAAAGCGTGACGAAAGCGATGATGCGGCCGATTTCATCCGGTGAGAGGCCGGCGCGGGAATAGGCGCGGTACCGGATCGCGCCGCCCGACAGGGCTCCGAAACCAGCGACATTGCCGACGGCATAGGCGCTGAAGGCGGTGAGCGCGACTTCCGGCCAGGGGCGCTTGCGGTCGATGAACGAGAGTGCGTTCAGGTCGTAGAAGCAAAGCGTCAAGAAGCTCAGCATGGTGAAGATGATCGCAAGTGCGATCGAGGCGGCGCTCGTCGCGGCCAGCGACCGCAGGACATCCGCGTAGCTGACCTCTTCCGTCAGTCGGTAAACGGCATAGCCGACGGCGGCGAAGACGACGAAAGCCATGATCGCTGCGATCGACTTCGCATGCCTGTTGAAGAAAGAGGGCGGCGGGAGCGTGTCACCCTCGAGAGCCTCGGGAAATTCGTCTGCAACTTTCATGACGCCCTGTCCGGTATCGGTCGACCCGTATGCGACAGCCCAGCCTCCCAGCCTGAGCGTCGTGTCATGGTTGGCTCCCGAATTCGATCCAAATTATGGCAGGGTTCCAGGGGCGTTGCTGCATCGAAAAAACCGCGCTTTACCGTACCGTTTGGGGGGCAAGTGGCCGTTGCGCCCCGGGAACATATAGACTAAAAGCCCCGCAACCTGAGGCTTTCCGCCCAGGTCGGTGTTTCTGTGCCGGGGTTCCGGCGTCTTTCAAGGGCATATGGTTCAAGTCTATGGCTCGCATCGTCATGAAGTTCGGCGGAACATCCGTCGCCAATCTGGATCGCATCTATAACGTCGCGCGCCATGTGAAACGCGAAGTCGATGCGGGTCACGAAGTGGCCGTCGTCGTCTCGGCCATGTCGGGCAAGACCAACGAGCTGGTCGACTGGGTGCAGAATATGCCCAAGGTCGCCGGCGCCGCTTCGCCGTTTTACGATGCGCGTGAATATGATGCCGTCGTGGCTTCGGGCGAACAGGTGACTGCTGGCCTGCTGGCGATTGCGCTCCAGTCGATGGACATTAATGCGCGCTCCTGGCAGGGCTGGCAGATCCCGATCAAGACCGACAACGCTCATGGTGCGGCTCGCATCCAGGAGATCGACGGCACCGAGATCATTCGCCGCATGGGCGAGGGCCAGGTGGCAGTCGTGGCCGGTTTTCAGGGCATCGGCCCTGATAACCGCATCGCGACGCTCGGCCGTGGTGGCTCGGATACCTCGGCCGTTGCGATTGCCGCTGGCGTGAAGGCCGACCGCTGCGACATCTATACCGACGTCGATGGCGTCTACACGACCGATCCGCGCATCGAGCCCAAGGCGCGTCGCCTGAAGAAGATCGCGTTCGAGGAAATGCTCGAAATGGCCTCGCTCGGCGCCAAGGTGCTGCAGGTCCGCTCCGTCGAACTCGCCATGGTACACAAGGTCCGCACCTTTGTGCGCTCCAGCTTTGAAGATCCCGATGCGCCGGGCATGGGTGATCTGATGAACCCGCCCGGTACGTTGATTTGCGATGAGGAAGAGATCGTGGAACAGGAAGTCGTCACCGGTATTGCCTATGCCAAGGATGAAGCCCAGATTTCGCTGCGTCGTCTGGCCGACCGGCCGGGTGTTTCCGCTGCGATCTTCGGGCCGCTGGCCGAATCCCATATCAATGTCGACATGATCGTCCAGAACATCTCGGAAGACGGTTCGAAGACCGACATGACCTTCACCGTGCCATCTGGTGACGTGGACAAGGCGCTCGCCGTTCTCGGCTCCAACAAGGAGAAGATCGGCTTCGACGTCGTCCAGAGCGAGAAGGGTCTCGTCAAGGTTTCCGTCATCGGTATCGGCATGCGCAGCCATGCAGGCGTTGCCGCGACCGCCTTCCGGGCGCTGGCCGAGAAGGGCATCAACATCAAGGCGATCACAACCTCCGAGATCAAGATCTCGATCCTGATCGACGGCCCCTATGCCGAGCTTGCGGTTCGCACTTTGCATTCCTGCTACGGTCTGGATAAGAATTGATTCCTGAGAGCGGACTCGCGTGACCCGACCCCTGAAAAGGTAAGGGTAACAATCCGCTGACCAATGGGAAGTGGAGCAAAATCGGGATGAGAGACCTTTCTGCGGGTCCCCGCGTCCTCCTCAAGCGGCTGCGCGAATTGATGGCGGAGCCGCTCGAGCCGCAGGAGCGACTGGATCGGATCGTTCGCCAGATCGCGAACAACATGGTCGCAGAGGTGTGCTCCGTCTATGTGCTGCGCTCCGACGGCGTTCTCGAACTCTATGCGACCGAAGGTCTGAACAAGGACGCTGTTCACCTGGCGCAGCTGAAGATGGGTCAGGGTCTCGTCGGCACGATCGCGGCCTCTGCCCAGTCGCTCAATCTTTCGGATGCCCAGGCGCATCCGGCCTTCCGTTACCTGCCGGAAACCGGCGAAGAGATCTACCACTCCTTCCTTGGTGTGCCGATCCTGCGCGCCGGGCGAAGCCTCGGCGTTCTCGTCGTGCAGAACAAGGCGCAGCGCAATTATCGCGAGGACGAGCTCGAAGCGCTCGAAACGACTGCGATGGTGATTGCGGAAATGATCGCCACCGGCGAGCTCAAGAAGATCACTCGTCCTGGCCTCGAACTTGATCTGACACGACCCGTTTCGATCGACGGCGACAGCTATTCCGAGGGCATCGGCCTCGGCTACGTCGTGCTGCACGAGCCGCGCATCGTCGTCACCAATCTTTTGAACGAAGACAGCGAGACGGAAATACGCCGTCTGGCAACGGCGCTCGGATCGCTCCGCATCTCGATCGACGACATGCTGTCGCGGCGCGAGATTTCCATGGAAGGCGAGCACCGCGACGTGCTCGAAACCTACCGCATGTTCGCTCATGATCAGGGCTGGGTGCGGCGCATGGAAGAGGCGATCCACAACGGCCTGACGGCGGAAGCTGCGGTCGAGAAGGTGCAGAGCGACACCAAGGCGCGCATGATGCGCCTCACCGATCCCTATCTGCGCGAACGCATGCACGACTTCGACGATCTCGCGAACCGCCTGCTGCGCCAGCTCACCGGCTTTTCGCCGCACAGTGCTGCCGAAGGCTTCCCGAACGACGCGATCGTCTTTGCCCGCGCGATGGGGGCGGCAGAATTGCTCGACTATCCGCGTGCGAATTTGCGCGGCCTCGTGCTCGAAGAAGGCGCCGTCACCAGCCACGTCGTGATCGTTGCGCGCGCCATGGGCATTGCGGTCGTCGGCCAGGCGGCGGGTGCCGTGGCGCTCGCTGAAAACGGTGATCCCGTCATCATCGATGGTGACGACGGCAAGGTGCATGTGCGCCCGGTCGCCGACCTGCAGAAGGCCTATGAGGAAAAGGTCAAGCTCCGGGCCAAGCGGCAGGAACAGTTCCGCGCGCTGCGCGATGTCGAGCCTGTCACCAAGGACGGTCACCGGATCAAGCTGCAGATGAATGCGGGCCTTCTGGTCGATCTGCCGCAACTGGCCGATTCCGGTGCCGATGGCATCGGGCTGTTCCGCACCGAGTTGCAGTTCATGATTTCCTCGACCATGCCGAAGGGCGAGGAGCAGGAGAGCTTTTACCGCAGTGTGCTGAAACAGGCCGCTGGCAGTCCGGTCACCTTCCGCACGCTCGATATCGGTGGCGACAAGGTTGTTCCCTATTTTCGCTCCCAGGAAGAAGAGAACCCGGCGCTTGGCTGGCGGGCGATCCGCCTGTCGCTCGATCGGCCGGGACTTTTGCGCACGCAGCTGCGCGCGCTGTTGAAGGCAGCCTCCGGCGCCGAGTTGAAGATGATGCTGCCCATGGTCACAGAGGTCTGGGAGATCCGGGCCGTGCGCGAACTGATGCAGAAGGAGATCCAGCACATCTCCAAGTTCGGCCATCAATTGCCGAAAAAGCTGCAATTCGGCGCCATGCTCGAAGTGCCGGCGCTGCTTTGGCAGCTCGACGAGCTGATGGACGAGGTGGATTTCGTCTCGGTCGGATCGAACGACCTGTTCCAGTTTTCCATGGCCGTGGATCGCGGCAATGCCCGGGTCTCGGACCGCTTCGACGTGCTCGGGCGGCCGTTCCTCCGGATCCTCAGGGATATCGTTCGGGCCGGAGAGCGTAACAAGACGCCGGTGACGCTGTGCGGTGAGATGGCGTCGAAGCCGCTTTCGGCCATGGCTTTGCTCGGCATCGGCTTCCGTTCGATCTCGATGTCGCCGACCGCGATCGGTCCGGTCAAGGCAATGCTGCTCGGTCTCGACATCGGTCAGCTCTCCGAGGTTCTGATGGCTGCGCTTGACGACGACACCCCGGGCGTGTCAGTGCGCGACCTGCTCCTTCGCCATGCGGAAGAGCACAACATCCCCGTCTGACTTTGACGACTGACCTTGGAGTGAAGGGTGGCGAAGCTTCCTGTCGAGAAAATGCGCGAACTCGAACGCCGCTTCGGCGAGATCGAAGCGCGAATGTCTGCGGGACCGGCAGCCGACGTCTATGTGAAGCTCGCATCGGAATATTCAGAACTCGAGCCGGTCGTGAAGAAGATCCGCGAATACCAGGCAGCGATCGACGAAGCCGACGGCTTGCGCGCCATGCTGTCCGACAAGGCGACAGACCGGGAGATGCGCGAGCTCGCGGAGATGGAGCTACCCGAACTCGAAAGCCGGATCGAGGCACTCGGAGACGAGATGCAGATCCTGCTCCTGCCGAAGGACGCGGCCGACGAAAAGAGCGCGATCCTCGAAATCCGCGCCGGAACCGGCGGGTCCGAGGCAGCACTCTTTGCCGGTGACCTGTTCCGGATGTATGAGCGCTTTGCCTCGACCAAGGGCTGGAAGGTCGAAGTGCTCTCCGCCAGCGAAGGGGAAGCCGGCGGCTACAAGGAAATCATCGCCACGATCAGCGGTCGTGGCGTGTTTTCCAAACTGAAGTTCGAGTCCGGCGTACACCGCGTGCAGCGCGTGCCGGAGACTGAAGCGAGCGGACGTATTCACACCTCTGCAGCAACCGTTGCAGTGTTGCCTGAAGCCGAAGACATCGACATCGAGATCAAGCCTGAAGACATCCGGATCGACACGATGCGCGCCTCGGGTGCCGGTGGCCAGCACGTCAATACGACGGACTCGGCCGTGCGCATCACGCATTTGCCGACCGGACTGATCGTGACATCCTCGGAGAAATCACAGCACCAGAATCGCGCCAAGGCCCTGCAGGTACTGCGCTCGAGGCTTTACGACATCGAACGGCAGAAGCTGGACAGCGAGCGATCGGCCAACCGCAAGAGCCAGGTTGGTTCGGGCGACCGCTCCGAGCGTATCCGCACCTATAACTTCCCGCAGGGGCGCGTGACCGATCACCGGATCAACCTGACACTCTACAAGCTCGACCGGATGATCGAAGGCGATCTCGACGAAATGCTGGATGCGCTGATCTCGGATTACCAGGCCGGGCAGCTTGCGCAGCTGGGCGAAAACCAGTGATGGACGCCGCGCCCTCGGCTAAGTCTCTGATCGTGGAGGCGCGGCGGCGATTCGAGGCGGCCGGATTGGACGATGCTGCTGGTGATGCGCGGGTTCTTGTCTGTGGCCTTCTCGAGCTTAGCCCCACGTCCCTGTTGCTCGAGGATGAGAAGCCGGTTTCATCCGAAGGCGCGGCACGGGTGGAGGCGGGCGTACTTCGGCGGCTCGCTCGCGAACCGGTCCATCGTATCCTCGGCCGGCGTGAATTCTACGGGCTCGATCTCGCGCTGTCGGCCGGCACGCTCGAACCGCGACCGGATACGGAAATCCTGGTTGACGTTATCCTGCCACATCTCAACTCTATGGTGGCGCAAGGTCGCAAGCCGAGACTTGTCGATCTTGGAACGGGAACCGGAGCAATCGCGCTTGCGCTGCTTCACGAATGTCCCGAGGCCGAGGCTGTCGGGATCGATATCTCCGAAGATGCCTTGAAGACAGCCGCTGACAATGCCGAGCGCAACGGGCTGGCGTCACGGTTTGCCACGCTGGCAGGTCCCTGGTTCGACAAGACGACCGAACGCTTCGACCTCATCGTTTCCAATCCGCCCTATATCCGCAGCGATGTGGTCAAGGGACTGGAACCGGAAGTAACCAAGTTTGATCCGATGGCCGCGCTGGATGGTGGTCCGGATGGGCTCGACGCCTATCGCGCGATTGCCGAGGGCTCGTCGAGACACCTCGAAGATCAAGGGCTCATCGGTCTGGAGATCGGTTTCGACCAGCGCGAGGACGTAACGCAAATATTTGAACTGGCAGGTTTTTCCCTTGTCGAAGAGCGCCGCGATTACGGCGATAACGACCGTGTCCTGGTGTTTGCGAAGCGGCTTGATTAGCGCCTTTGCTGCGGCTGCTAAGGATAATTACGGGAAACATAGAAAAAGGCTTGGTTTTCCGGATGAAGCGTAATAGTTTGCGGGCACGCAACGGGCGGCGGGGAAAGAACGAAGATTCGTTCGCGACTGGGCCGGCTTCGAAAAAGGTTCGCTGTCGAACTCGGCGAAGCACGACGGGACTGTTGCGTACTCAGTAAACTCGACTTTCACCAGCGGCGAGCAAGGCGAGAGCGCGGTCTGTCGGCGGCGCGTGGAGACTTGGTCCGGTTCAACCAGAGCCAATGACGTTGCCCTTTATCAGCACAACAAAGACATTCAGGTGAATCATCTATGAGGCCAGGACAGCAGAATAAGCGTGGTCGGGGGCGTAACAACAATGGCGGCGGTGGCGGCGGCGGTGGAAACAATTTCAACCGCAAGGGCCAGAACCCGCTCACCCGGACCTATGACAGCTCCGGCCCCGATGTGAAGATCCGCGGCACCGCCCAGCACATCGCCGAGAAATATTCCACGCTCGCTCGCGATGCCCAGAGCGCCGGCGACCGCGTCATGGCGGAAAACTACCTGCAGCACGCCGAGCACTATAACCGCATCATTGCGGCCGCTCAGTCGCAGATGCAGGAACGCTTCCAGCGTGACGACCGCGATGGCGGCGACGACCGACAGGACTACAACGAACGGGACGGCGAAGATTTCGACGGCTCGGACGACAATGCCGCCCAGGGCAGCGAGCGTCCGCAGCAGCAGGCCCCGCAGCCGCAGCAACAAAACCGTCAGCAGCACGAGCGTCGTCAGCGGGAGCCGCGCGAGCCACAGGCCCAGCCGCAGCCGCAGGCGGAAATCGCCGGTACGGGGCCGCAGCCGGTCATCGAAGACATGCCGGTGGAAGCCGCAGCCGCTGCTGCCGAGAGCCAGGCGGAAGCCGGTGCCGAGCGCCAGCCGCGCCGTCGCAATGCCGGCAACCGTCCGCGTCGTCAGCCGCGCCGCAGCGCTGCCAGTGATGAAGGCGGCGAAGGTGGTGAAGCTGGCGAAGGTGGAAACGGCGACGGCGGCGAAGCACCCGCTCTTGCCGAAGCCGCTTCGGAATGAGCTTTTCGAGCTCGATTTGACGATTGCAAAACTCCGGGCTCAGACCCGGAGTTTTTCGTTTATCTGCCTCTTTAAAGGGCAAAATCCCGCTCCCATATCTCGGTCAGGGGAGCGGTTTCCGCTCCGGGGTCCGCCGCTTCCGGGGACCTCATCCACACCAACCGACCTGTGCCGATTGCGGGCAGGGCGGGGAAACGGAGAGTGACTATGAATATCGAGAAATATTCCGAACGCGTGCGCGGTTTTCTGCAATCGGCGCAGACCTATGCCCTGTCGGAAGGGCACCAGCAGTTCACACCCGAACATGTGTTGAAGGTTCTGCTCGATGATGAGCAGGGCATGGCCTCCTCGCTGATCAGCCGTGCTGGCGGTGATGCCAAGGCCGTGCGGATCGCCAATGATGCAGCCCTTGCCAAGCTGCCCAAAGTGTCCGGGGGCAATGGCCAGGTCTATCTGGCGCAGCCGCTTGCCAAGGTGTTTTCGACCGCAGAAGACGCGGCCAAGAAGGCCGGCGACAGCTTTGTCACTGTCGAGCGTCTTCTGCTGGCGCTTGCGATCGAGTCTTCCGCTTCTACTTCGGCTTCGCTGAAGAAGGGCGGCGTGACTGCGAATGCGCTCAACCAGGTGATCAACGAGGTCCGCAAGGGCCGGACCGCTGACGGCGCCAATGCCGAAGCGGGCTTCGACGCCTTGAAGAAATATGCGCGGGATCTGACGGCTGAAGCGCGCGAAGGCAGGCTCGATCCGGTCATCGGACGTGACGACGAGATTCGGCGCACGATCCAGGTTCTGTCGCGTCGCACGAAGAACAATCCCGTTCTGATCGGCGAACCCGGCGTCGGCAAGACGGCGATTGCCGAGGGTCTGGCGCTGCGCATCATCAATGGCGATGTGCCGGAAAGCCTGAAAGAGAAGAAGCTGATGGCACTCGACATGGGTGCCCTGATTGCCGGTGCCAAATATCGCGGCGAATTCGAGGAGCGGCTGAAGGCCGTGCTCAACGAGGTGCAGGCCGAAAACGGCGAGATCATCCTGTTCATCGACGAGATGCACACGCTTGTTGGTGCCGGCAAGGCCGATGGCGCCATGGATGCCTCCAACCTCCTGAAACCGGCGCTGGCGCGCGGTGAACTCCACTGCGTCGGCGCGACCACGCTCGACGAATACCGCAAGCATGTCGAAAAGGACCCGGCGCTTGCCCGGCGCTTCCAGCCTGTCATGGTCGAGGAACCGACGGTCGAGGATACGATCTCGATCCTGCGCGGCCTGAAGGAAAAGTATGAACAGCATCACAAGGTGCGGATCTCCGATTCCGCTCTGGTTGCTGCCGCGACGCTCTCGAACCGCTACATCACCGACCGCTTCCTGCCCGACAAGGCGATCGACCTGATGGACGAAGCCGCCTCGCGGCTCCGGATGCAGGTGGATTCCAAGCCCGAAGAGCTCGACGAACTCGATCGCCGCATCATTCAGCTGAAGATCGAGCGCGAAGCGCTGAAGAAGGAAACCGATGCGGCCTCCGCCGACCGGCTCGCGCGTCTTGAGACCGAGCTCACCTCGCTTGAGGAAGAGGCGGATGCACTGACGGCCCGCTGGCAGGCGGAAAAGCAGAAGCTCGGCCTTGCCGCCGATCTCAAGCGGCAGCTCGACGAAGCCCGCAACGAGCTTGCGATCGCGCAGCGTCAGGGTGAATTCCAGCGCGCCGGCGAACTCGCCTATGGCGTGATCCCGAAGCTCGAAAAGGAGCTGGTGGATGCCGAAGCGCAGGATGGTTCGGCCGCCGGCAACATGGTACAGGAGGTGGTCAACCCCGACGGCATTGCCCATGTCGTCTCGCGCTGGACCGGTATCCCTGTCGATAAGATGCTGGAAGGCGAGCGCGACAAGCTGCTTCGAATGGAAGACGACCTGGCCAAATCGGTCGTCGGTCAGGGGGATGCGGTGCAAGCGGTGTCGCGTGCGGTGCGCCGTGCGCGTGCCGGTCTGCAGGATCCGAATCGGCCGATCGGCTCGTTCATCTTTCTCGGCCCCACCGGCGTCGGCAAGACCGAACTCACCAAGTCGCTTGCGCGCTTCCTGTTCGATGACGAGACGGCCATGGTTCGCCTCGACATGTCGGAATACATGGAGAAGCACTCGGTCGCCCGGCTGATCGGAGCGCCTCCGGGCTATGTCGGTTACGAGGAAGGCGGAGCGCTGACGGAAGCGGTGCGGCGCAAGCCCTACCAGGTCGTGTTGTTCGACGAAATCGAGAAGGCACATCCTGACGTCTTCAACGTTCTCCTTCAGGTGCTCGACGACGGGCGTCTGACGGACGGGCAGGGCCGGACGGTCGACTTCAAGAACACGATCATCATCATGACCTCGAATCTCGGGGCCGATTATCTGACCAGCCTCGGCGAGGATCAGGATGTCGACCAGGTTCGTGAGCAGGTGATGGACGTGGTCAAGGCCTCGTTCCGACCGGAATTCCTCAACCGTGTCGATGAGATTATCCTCTTCCACCGGCTGCGCCGGACGGAGATGGGCGCGATCGTCGATATGCAGATGAAGCGGCTTTTGTCGCTGCTTTCGGAGCGCAAAATCCGCATCGATCTCGCTCCGGACGCCCGCGCCTGGCTCGCCGACAAGGGTTATGACCCGGTCTATGGTGCTCGTCCGCTGAAGCGGGTGATCCAGAAATACCTGCAGGACCCGCTCGCCGAGCAGATCCTCTCCGGTCAGGTGCTCGATGGATCCGATGTGACGATCGAGGCGGGCAGCGACCGGTTGTTGATCTCTCCAAAGGCTTCGGTGAGCGCTGCGGCTTAAGCCCAATCGCTTCGTCTGCACAAAACCAAAACGGCGGTCCTTGTGGGCCGCCGTTTTTCGTTTGTCCGACGCGCTGATGGTTCAATTCACCGGCTTGCGACCTGGGCCGGGCGTCCACCGGTTTGCAACAGGGTGTCGATACGCTGGCGCTCCTGCTGGAAGGCGGCAAGTGCTGTGCCTTCGAGCGCCTTGCCACCCGGCAGGCGGACCTTCATCGCGTCGACCTTCGTGCCGTTGACGATCAGTTCGTAATGTAGGTGGGAGCCGGTCGATGCGCCGGTCGAGCCGACGAAGCCGATCACCTGGCCCTGAGTGACCTTGGCGCCGGGTACGACTCCCTTGGCGATGCCGCTCTGGTGATTATAGGAGGTGACATAACCATTGGCATGGCGGATCAGCGTCTGATTGCCGTAGCCGGATGCCCAGCCGGCTTTCTCGACGACGCCATTGCCGGCGGAAATGATCGGCGTGCCGCGCGGAGCTGCCCAGTCGACGCCGGTATGCATGCGCGAGTAACCGAGGATCGGATGTCGGCGCATGCCGAAGCCGGAGGTGAAGCGGCCGTTCGGAACGGGGTTTCTCAGCAGGAACTGGCGGATCGATTTGCCGTTTTCGTCGAAATAGTCGATCGATCCGTCTTCGGGATCCTGGAAGCGGTAGAACTGGGTGATCGAGTCGCCGAAGCGGGCGCGCACATAGAGGAGATCGCTGTCCTCGGTCGCGCGACCTTCATCGTCGGTGACGGAGAAGATGGCTTCGAGCATGTCGGTCGGCTTCAACTGTGCCTGGAAATCGACATTGGCGGCGAGAAGCCGGATGACCTGGGCCGTCAGATCCTGGTTCATCCCGTAGGACAGGGCAGCGCGATAAATGCCGTCATAGACGCGTGGCAGATCGCGGCCGGACATCAGCGCCGGCTGGGAGGTCTCGAAGGCACCCGCCACGGCATCGAGTTCCGGCGGTTCGGCACCCTCGACGAGGCGGCCTACGTCATTGACGGCCATCGTCACGATATGATCGGCCCGGTGGTAGAGGGAGAAGCGCACAAGGCGGACCTCTTCACCACGCTGCAAGAGCCCGACGCGGATCACGTCGCCCTCGACGAGCTCGTCGCCCTTCATGAAAGGCGCCAGTGCCTTGCCGACATCCTCGGCCTTGGACTCAGGGTAGCCGGCGGCCTGCATTAGCGCGGCCACCGATTGCGGTCGTCGGACCGGCAGGATGTCGTCGGCATATTCCGGTGTCATCGGTGTGATGATCTCCGGTTCGGCAACGCTCATGTTTTCTTCAACGATGCGCGCGGCCATGCCGACGGAGAGATCGAGCCCCGTTTCCTCGGCATCGAAGCGACGCGGATCGATATAGTAGAGGGCCGCGACCTGGGCATTGCCGTCGGTCAGCACGGAGCCGTTCGAGCGCACATTCTCTTCGACCTCGTCGAAAGTCATTTCGCCGGCCAGTGGCTTGTTCGGAACCGTCGGAAAAGGGCTCGACTTCAGGATGACCTCGGACTCGACATCCGAACCATAAAGCGAGCCGGTGCGATTGGCGACCGCCGGGGGCGTGTCGTCGGTGGCGAAGATCGCCAGCGGGTCGAAACGCGGATAGCGCTCCTGATTGGCATAGTCGGCAGCAAGAACCATCTTCACATGGGCGAAGGGCAGCTTGCGGACCACCTCGCGCTCACCGTCCTTGAAGACGGTTGGCACGTCGAGAATGGCCTTGTCGACCGGGCGGGCGGCGATCTTGGGGGCGAAGATCCTGTCGCCACGCATGGTTTCCTCGGCGGAACCGTCGCCGAGATCGGGCGGCACCACGGCAAAGGCTTCGGCCGGGATGGCGAGCTGCTGGCGGCCGTCGAGTGCGGCAAACAAGGCAACGCCCATCAGAATGCAGGAGGTGATGCCGGTGAGGAAGGTGCCGGACAGCCAGCGCAGGGAGATCTCCCGGCGATCGGGCGCACGAAGACCGTCGGCCAGGATCGGAGGCTCACCACCAAGCGAGCGCATCAGGTCGCGGT